>CAYUNT010000182.1:0-9187 GCA_964446285.1 uncultured Candidatus Sumerlaeota bacterium
CGTGGGCGGAGCCTGTGAGTTGCGGGTTGTGGGTTGTGAGTTGTGAGTTGTGAGAAAGAGAGTGGTCAGTGGTCAGTGGGCAATGGGCAGAGCCGGAGAGTTGTGGGGGCTGAGTTGTGAGTTGTGAGCGGGGAGTCGGGAGTGGGGGAGTAGGAGAGGGAGGAGGAGGCGTGAGTTGGGAAGGATCAATGCGGGCGGTCAGGCAGGGAAGGCCCAGTTCGGTTGCGAGAGTTTCGACAAATCGCTGGTCTTCATCCGCGTCCGCGCCGCGAAGGCCGTGATGGACGTGCGCCAGAATGAGTGTCCATGCGCATTTGCGGCAGGATCGGGGGGCGCGCTTTTGACTGGCCCCAGCCAGGGCGCGCGCGAGGAAAACCGAGTCCGCGCCTCCGGAAACGGCGACGAGCAGGCGCGCCTCGCCCTCCGGAAAAATCGGCCAATCGAGCGCGCGCCGCGCCAGGCGGTCCACAGCGCCAGGCGGCTTTTGGCTTTTTGCGGCGCACGCGGCGTCACGGCGGTCTTTCAAGGGACAATTTCCATGACAGGATTCGGCGCGGCGGGCAGGCTTTCGAGGTCAAGGTCCTTGCGCAGGCGGTAGCGGAATTCATTGCGCTCGCAAGCGGTCCAGCCTTCGTCCTTCATCAGCTGCTCGGCGCGCTGCAACGACCCTGTTTCAATGAAATTCTGTTTCATGCGCAGATAACGCGCATCCTCGATGAAACACTTGCCCGCGCATCCGGCAAGCGCAAGCGCGGCGGCGAGGATAAAGGGAATTCTAAATGAAAATCCTTTTATTTCGCGCTTTTTCGCGTTTTTCGCGGTGTCAATTGCGGTTTTATGGGTCATCACTTCAGATTCCGTGCCAATTCGGCGAGTTTCATGTTATGGCGCGCGTCGGCGTTGTCGGGATTCAGGGCCAGGGCCTTCTGATACGACTGAATCGCGAGGTCATACATCCCTTTTTCGAAGTATTTTATGCCAAGATTGTAATATAATCGGTCGTTTGTGGGATTCGCCTCGATCAGTTGCTTGTAATCCTCGATTGTGTATTCGGAAATTTGCTTTCTGGGCGCCGCCGAAGCGCCGGGCGCGCCCTTGGGCGGGCTGAGATGCGCTGCCGGGCGGGCGCGGTGGCGCGTCAGGGATTTGTAAGCGTGCTGAACGCGCTGAAACTCGCGCTGAGCCACCACGCGCAGTTTTTCCCCGAGGGCATCGACGCGGTCGGGATGATATTCCATCGCGCGTTTGCGATAAGCGCGCTGGATGTCCTCGATGCCCGCGTCGCTGGCGATTCCGAGGATTTTATAGCAATCCTCTTCGTGAAAAAGGTCGTCGTGCGACTCCTCGGGCGCGATGCGGCTGGCGCGCCGTTTCTCCTCGGCTGTCTGGGCAACAGTTTTGCCATCGACAATGGCCTGCGCCCAGCCGTGGAGCGACTGAGTCTGCTCGGGAGTGAGTTTGACGCCGGTGAAATTGGCGTCCTCGACCTTCGCGCCCTCGACCTTCGCGCCGCCGAATTGGACGTATTTGAAGGTTGCGCCTCGGAAATCCGCGTTTGCGAGATTGGCGCCAGCCAGATTGGCGCCGATGAAATATGCGCCGCCGCATTTGGCCGACTGCATATCCGCGCCCTCGGCGCTTGTGTCCACGAGGTTGGCCCCTTCGAGGCGCGCCACCTGGAGATTGGCCCGCGAAAGGTAGGCGTTGGCGAGATTGGCGCGGCGCAAATCCGCATACGAGAGATTCGCCTCTGTGAAATCCGCCCCGGCGAGATCGGCGTTGAACAGTTGGATCGCAGCGAGATTGCAGCGCGAAAAATTGTAGTCCTTGAGATCGGCGTTTTTCAGATCGGCCTGCGCAAGGTCCGCGGCGCCTGCCCGGGCGCGGAAATCGTTCCACGCCGCCGCGCCGCCATAGGATTTCAGGCATTCGCGAAGGAATTGCAGGGCTTTTTCATCGGCCATGACGCTCGTTCTCCTCTGTTATGGGGGAGGCCTGGTGGAAAATGGAGTGCGCAGCGAGGCGAACGGCTCCTCGGTTTCCGCAGGCTATTTTGTCCGCGCCTGGGAATGGGGGCAAGAAGGATTGGCGCGAGAAGGCCATAGAAATGCGTAAGGATTGCGCGCGAAAATTGCGGAGAAGATGCGCGGAGTATGCATGGAGTGTGCACGGACTGTGCGCGGGGCGCATCGTTCGATTGACACTGTTCAAGCGCGGGGCGTAGTCGGCGCGCGCAAGGGCGGATTCCGCCTGCGCCATTGTTTTTCCGCGGGAGATTCATTCATGAATACGACCATTGCGATCCACAGCCATCGCCTGGAGCGGGAGGCAGAAGCGGACCAGCCGCGCGCGAGTGCGGAGCCTCGCGATCCCAGAAATAGGGGAACGCGAAAGCGCATGGACGAGCGTCCGCGCATGGGCGAACATCAGCGCATGGGCGAGCGCTGGCTTGGGGGCGCATGGCGGGGAGTGGCGCTCGCCTCCGCGCTGGCTGGGGCCGGGTTTCTGCTTCTTTGCAGCGGATGCACAACGGCGAAGGTTTTCGTCACGCCCCTGACCGTCGCCCGCGATGTGGTGGATATGCCCGTGGTCACGCTGACGAATTTTCTCGACCTCATTGCGATCAACAGCGGGGGGCCGAGCGCGCAGGCCGGACCACACTGGAGCTGGCGCGGCGGATTTGATTTTTCGATCGGACTCAACTTGGCGGGCGTGATTTTCAAGACGCTGGCAGTGAGCGTCGGGGCTGTGGACTATGTGGCGTGCCGCTCGATCTGGCCGGAATCGCCCTGGGGATTAAGTCCGTTCAAGAAGAAGGGGAAATCGTGGTGGAGCCTGTATTTTCCGAGCACGAGGGCGCTGTGGGCCGCGCCGAAAAAAGCCCCCGAAACGCCGCCCCCGCCCGCGCCATCGCCCGCTCCAGCGTCAGCGCAGCCCGCGCCTGCTCCAGCCCCGGCGCCATCGCCATCCAAATCGTCCGGGCAAACGGCGAAACGCAGTGCTTCCGTGGCGAAATCCCCGGCCTCTTCTTCTTCTTCCGCGCCCGCTAGAAAATGAGACGTATGGGACGAATGAGACAAATGGGACAAATACAGCGATAATCTGCGGCGATTTGAAATTCGTGGTGCCACGGGCGGGAATCGAACCCGCACCCTCCGAATGGGAGGTCCGGATTTTAAGTCCGGTGCGTCTGCCTGTTCCGCCACCGTGGCGCGCGAATCACGCACCGGAAGGATTGTGGCCGCAAAGACCGCAAAACGCCAAGGTTTTTTCAGCAGGCAGCGCCTGAATTCCGTTCCATTCCGCGCGGCATTTGCCTGCGGCGTTAAGGCGGCCATTCACAAGTCCCAATCGGTCAATGACACTGGCAAAAACCGCCGGAGGACTGGATTTTGCCATCGAGAAACGCGCGAACCGCCTCATCCAACGGCATGGGGGATTCGAGGGCGAACACATGAATGCCCGCCTCGCGCAGATCATCGGCGGCCCGGCGCCCCATGCCAAGGCACAGGACGATATCGCAATCGTGCAGCGCCTGCAAAATAGGCGCATGGCTGTGCGGGGCGTCGTTGTGATGATGCTGCTGTTCCGGGGCATCCGTTTCATTGCATTCGCCGCGCGCGTGGGCGGTGAAGCGGTTCGGGCGGATTTCCCGGTTTTGGATGACGCCATCGAGCGCCTCGAACACCGCAAAGGCGCTGCAGCGTCCAAAATGAGGCGAAATGCCTGTTCCATCCATTGTGGGAAGAGCGATTTTCATTGGTTGATGCTCCTTGCAGCCGCTGAAAAATGAATCCATCGCGGCGATTGTGCTTTGTCTGCACGCAATCGCGCCGTATGCATAACGGGCGCGAAAAGGGCATGGGGAGAGGGAGAAGGGGGACCGCGGAGGCGGACCCTGAAAAAAAAGCGCGCCGGAGAATGCTTTGCCCGGCCCGGGTTTTACATGCTCCGGCGCTGTCTGGGTTCTACACTTCGATAACCACCTGCACGGGGCAGCGGAGCGACGCGGAAACGGGACAGGCTTTCTCGACCTTGTCTTTCATGCGCCGGATGAATTCGGCGTCGCGCGGGTTTTCGACCTCGATAGAAATGCGCGCCTCGATGGCGGCGAATCTCAATCCCTCCGGGGTTTTTTCCATGCGCCCGCTGGCGTGCGTCCGGTAAGAGCGGAGTGTGATTCCCGCCCGGTCGATGAAATACAGGAATGTGCTCATCAGGCACGATGCGATCGATGCCACAAGCAGGTCCTCGGGGGTCCAGAATCCGCCCGGCCCGCCGAATTCCTTCGGGGTTGCGACGGAAAGCGGATCGCCGGCTTCGGCACATGACAAAGCGGATTTTTTTCCGCCCTCCCATGCGAGATTTACTTCGTAGGTGAAAGCCATGAATCGCACTGGCTCCTTTGCAGGGGATTGATGTTTTCCTTATTTGGGGCACTTTTTCAGCGTCATGAACCAATCGAGAACCTTGGTGTCTTTGGCCGGTTTTTCGACGCGCTCCTTGGCGATGCCGCACGAACCGGGAGGCGGGACGATAACGTCGTCGCCCGGCTGCCAGTTGGCGGGCGTGGCCACCTTGTGCGTGTCCGAGAACTGCATGGCGGTGAGCAGCCGCTTAATCTCCTGCATGTTGCGTCCGTTCGAGAGCGGATAATAGAGAATGGCGCGCACAATGCCATTGGGGTCGATGAAAAACACGGCGCGGACGGCCTGCGTATTGCTCGCGCCAGGCTGAAGCATTCCATAGGCGCGCGAAACGTCCATCGTCAGGTCGCTGATTACCGGGAACATGACTTCGACGTTTTTCATGTCCTTGAAGGCAATCTTTTCCCGGATGGTGCGCAGCCAGGCGATGTGGCTGTATGTGCTGTCGATGGAGAGGCCCACGAGCTCGCAGTTGAGCGCTTTGAACTCCGCCGCCATCGAGGCGAAGGTCATGAATTCGGTGGTGCAGACGGGCGTGAAGTCCGCCGGATGGCTGAAGAAAATCACCCATTTCCCTTTGTAGTCGCCAGGGAAGTTGATTTTCCCCTGCGTAGTTTCCGCGGTGAATTCGGGCGCTGGCTCTCCGATTAGCGGAAGGCGTTTGGGCGTTTTGTCGTCGCAGGTCATGGTCGTTCTCCTTTGTGAAATGGGGGGGCGGATGGCGCTGTGTCGCTGAGCAAATGCGTCGTCCGCCAGAACCTCGGCGGATCATGGCTATGTTACACGAATCGGCTCAGGATTCTGAAGCGTTTTTTGCCTGGTCTTTGCCTCCTTGTGCGCATGCCCGGATGCGTCTCCGGCGTGTGCGGCCCTGGCCCGTGCCTGGCCCGGCTCCCTCTCCTGATGATTGCGCCATCCCTTGCCCTCTGCCCTGTCTTGCGCAACGGCCGTGGCCGCGTTCTTCCTCGGCGCGGCGGAAATTCGCGCTTTTGCATTTCGGACAAGCGGCGGGGCGGCCCGTTCCGAACGGCGCCTCCCAACGATGTCCACAGTCCGCGCACTCGAAGTGCCTCATGTTGGTGGTTGTTGCCATATTGTAATGACCTCCTTGCACAGCGATGGCCTTGCCCAGAACGAGCGCCTCAGCCACCTTGCGCCGCGCCGATTCGATGATGCGCCCAAAGGTGGGGCGCGACACTCCCATGCGCCCGGCCGCCTGCTCTTGATACAACCCGTCAAGGTCCGCCAGCCGAAGCGCTTCGAGTTCGTCCAGGCCAAGCGCTACTTCTTCCAGGTCGCGCAAGGGAATTCCCGCGGGCTTGAAGTAATCGCAAGGCGCTTGATGGCAAATTCGGCGGCAATGGGTTGGACGGGGCATGATGAGCGAATTCTGGGCGGTTACAATTCATATCGGAATGGGGATGGAAGAAAAAGCCCCCAAGCGGGCATGTCTTCCATGCGCACATAATGAGCATACGCTCATAACCTGGCAAGGCAAATTTATCCGGCGAATGTGCGATCTCCGACGCCGCCTCATGAAAATCAAGGTGGTAAAATGATTTTAGGGATGCAAATCCAGCGGGCGCTGCTCAGGGCGCGGGCGGTTCCACGTTGTTGTGGAGCGTGCAATACAAGGTTCCATCAAGGATGTAATACTGCCCGCCTTCGGGACACCGTGGAATGGAAGCGCCCATGCGTTTCAAATCCTCGGGAGTCGGATCGTGTCCGTATTCGATTTGAAATTCGACGAGTTTGGGGCGGAAAGCGGCGCGATTGGCCATACAGGCGGCTTTTTGCGTGCGCTCCAGATAGATTATAGGGCCGCCGGGGGTTCCGCCAGGACCCGGACCGAGATACATCCCCGTCAGCGTTCCGAGAATGGCCAGCACGAGCAGGATTTCAAGCAGTGTGAATCCGCGCTGGCTGTTTGTTTTCATCTGCCTGTTCATCTTGCGAATCCTGTCCACTTCCCTTTAGCGCAGCGCCGAACGGGCCGCGTCGCGAACGGACTTTTTCTCCGCCGTTGTTGTTTTTTCTTCCAGCAAAATATGACGCACCAGCGCCGCAAGCGATCCGCCGAACATGCGGTTGGCCGTGTCACGGACAACAGCCGAGCGCATGGCCGCGCGATCAAGGCGGGGACGATACACATAAGTCCGCCCCAGAACCCGGTGCGCAATTGCGCCTTTTTCCTCGAGCACTCGCAGAATGGTGCGGACTGTGGATTCGCGCAATTTCGGCCCCTGTTTCTCAAGCGCCTCCTGCACCTGCTGCGCGGTGGCCTCACCCTGGTCCCAGATGGCGTTCATGAATTCCAATTCGCGCCGGGCAAGCGGCAAGGTTTTCGTTGCGCGATCCGATTTTTTCATGGGCAGCCCCCTGGGAGGGTGGTTCTCATTTGTCAAAGCGATACTACTGAGAGGCGCTCACCGCGGTCCACGCAAATTATGATGCAATGCCATGCGCAGGCGAAAAAACGCAACGGCGCCGCGCCGCGGACGACCCAATCTACAAAATAAACCGGCTCAGGTCCTGGTCTTTGAGGATGTCGGCGATGGCGGCGCGGACGAATCCGCGATTGACCGTCACGCGCCCTTGCCCCATGTCCGCCGCCTCGAAACTCACGTCCTCGAGCACGCGCTCAAGAATGGTGTGGAGCCGTCGCGCTCCGATGTCTTCGGTCGAGTGATTCACCTGGGCCGCCGCGCTCGCCAGTTCCTCGATGCCGTCTTCCGTGAATTCCAGTTCGATCCCCTCGGCCCCGAGAAGCGCCTGATACTGGCGCGTAAGGGCGTTGTCTGGTTCGGTGAGGATGCGGCGGAATTCCTTTTCGCCGAGGGATTTCAGTTCGCACCGCAGCGGCAGGCGGCCCTGCAACTCGGGAATGAGGTCCGAGGGCTTGCTCATGTGGAACGCGCCGGCCGCGATGAATAAAATGTGGTTCGTCTGGACCATTCCGTATTTGGTGTAGATGGTGCAGCCCTCGACGATGGGCAGGAGGTCGCGCTGGACGCCTTCGCGCGAGACGTCCGGCCCCTGACCGGCGGCGGACCGGCCCGCGATTTTGTCGATTTCATCAATGAAAATGATCCCATGTTGCTGGGCGCGTTCGAGTGCTTCGGCTGTAATTTTGTCCATGTCGAGGAGTTTGTCTGTTTCCTCGCCGATGAGAATCTCGCGCGCCTTGGCCACGCCGGCCTTCATTGTGTGGCGGCGCGGCGGCATCATTTGATCGACCAGGCTCTGGAGGTCGATGCCCATCTCGGCACCCGCGCTTGGCCCGACATACACGCCGCCGGGTCCGCTGGCGCGGCGCGTGACCTCGACCTCGACTTCGCGGTCTTCGAGCCGCCCAAGGCGCAGTTGTTCCTCGATCAGGCGGCGATTGCGCAACCATTGGCGCGCTGGTTCCGTGTCCGCCGTTTCTCCCTCGCGCAGCGGCGGAAGATCATATTCCACCGTGGGCGCGCCATCGCGTTCGACATGGCGGACTGTGACGCGCGGATGCGGCGGCAAGAGCAAATCCGCCAGGCGAACCTCGGCGTTGGCGCGGGCCTGTTCGAGCACCTCGCGCGTGCGCTCTTCGCGAATCATGCGAATGGAGACCTCGACGAGGTCGCGCACCATCGACTCGACATCGCGCCCGACGTAGCCGACTTCGGTGTATTTGGTGGCTTCGACTTTGATGAATGGCGCCCCGGAAAGGCGCGCCAAGCGGCGGGCAATTTCCGTTTTTCCGACGCCCGTCGGGCCGATCATCAGTATGTTTTTCGGCGTGATTTCCTCGGCCATTTCTGGCGGCAGGCAGCGGCGCCGCTCGCGGTTTCGCAGCGCGATCGCCACCATCCGTTTTGCCTTTTCCTGGCCGATGATGAACTTGTCGAGTTCGGCCACGATCTGGCGCGGGGTGAGGCCCTGAATGGGGCTGGATTTCTTGAGGATATTGAACATGAGTGTGAATCTCGAATGGGCAGGAGGGAAGAATTGGCACGCCTCGTCAGGGCATTTGCACGGGCGGCGCGCTGATGGCGGGCGTGTGGGCGAATGCGCCCGAGGTTCCGGCCGAAAGGGCGCAGCGGCTTGCCATGCCTTTCATCAGCCGGTAAACGGAACTGAGCTGGTCGCGCCTGTTTTCAGACCACGTCCAGACGATCTTTTCCTGGGCGCAATCCCACGCTTCTACCTCGATTTTCGCGCGGGCGGTCCACCAGTGGACCGTGCGGTGATGCGTAAGGCAGGAATCGTCAATGCGGCTGGCGATTACAAAATCCGCGCCGAGCGAGCGCCCGAAATCGAGCGGGTCTTGCTCCTGAAGGATTTGCTTGCGCTCGGCCTCGCTGAGTTTCGGGTATTTTTCCTTCAGCGCCGAATCCTTTGACGCCATATATATTTTCTGGTCCTGGCGCGAATAGACCTGGACGTTGGGAATCTGGGCGGCGAGCGAATCTGCAAGCAAATTGCCCCAATGCATCCCGTCGTTGGGATCGCGGAAGATGTCCGTGGCGCTCAGCCACCATCCGACGATTTCCGAGGGGTCTTCGGCATGAGACGCGGGAACGGCGGCGTCGAGCACCACGACGCGAACGGCGCGCGGGGGGGCAAGAATGGGCCGCGCGGCGCATCCCGCCGCCAGAGCGAGCAGCGCAGCCAGAACAAGGAATGCGCCGGAATGGATCATGATTGGATTGGCAGATTTCATCAGGATTTCTGGAGTGTAGCGAAAAGCGGCTTTTATGGGAATGAGACCTCGGAATCGGCTT
>CAYUNT010000183.1:0-9151 GCA_964446285.1 uncultured Candidatus Sumerlaeota bacterium
AGCCCTATGCATCCCCTTAAAAACCCGTGAGAAGCATTTACGGAATTGTCCTGATTGGAGGCATTATCACAATTGCATGTGACCTGCCACCCTGTCCCCTTCTCATTTCCGCCTTCCGGCTTGCCTTGGAGGCCGAGGTGGGGAATAGGATCATGGGCGGCAGGAAAGAGCGTTGGGGATGGCAGTTGCGGGGGGTTGCATTATGTCTTCGTTTTCGCCAACGTTGCGGGACATCGAACAGCTTGGGCGGAAGATTGGCGATGCCTATCATCCGCAGCGGGTGATTTTATTTGGGTCCCACGCTTGGGGAAAACCCACCGCCGATTCGGTTGTGGATGTTCTGGTGATCCTGCCTTTCGAGGGCGATTCGGTTCGCCAATCGGTGGACATCCGGATGCGTCTGCGCCCGCCTTTTCCTGTGGATTTGCTTGTTCACACTCCAAAGAAAATTGCAGAGCGCCTCGCGCTTGGCGATCCGTTCATTCAGGAAATCCTGGCGAAGGGACGGGTTTTGTATGAAGCCCCTGGCGGCTGAATGGGCCGCAAAGACCGAAGGCGATTTCGCCATGATGGAACGGGAATGCCGCGCGCGCAAGAATCCCAATCGGGATGGCGTGTGCTTTCACGCTCAGCAATGCTCGGAAAAGTTGCTGAAGGTTCGCTTGACCAAAGCTGGCATTCTATTCGGGAAAACGCATGACCTTGTGGCGCTGCTTAAACAGACGCTCGTTGCCGAACCTTGCTGGGAGTCTTTTCGGGAAAATTTGGCGTTTTTGTCTGATTTTTCCGTGATCTTCCGGATTCCGGGCGAATCGGCATATCGAGAACAGGCCAAAGCAGCCCAGCGCAGATGTCGTCTTTTTAGAAAAGAAGCGCGAAAATCTATGGAGATGGAACGATGAAAAAACTGACGCAGCGGGCGAAATCTGTAATCGGAATGGTGCATGTGCGGGCGCTTCCAGGGACGCCTCGATATGAAAAAGCGGTCGCTGAAGTGGCTCAGGTCGCCGTCGAGGAGGCGCGCCAGCTCGAGGCGGCTGGTTTCGACGCGGTTCTCGTCGAGAATATGCACGACATGCCCTTTCTCAAACGCCAGGTGGGGCCGGAAATTGTAGCCGCCATGGCAGTGATTGTGAAGGCCGTGGTTGATGCGGTGAAAGTGCCCGTGGGCGTTCAGGTCTTGGCGGGCGCGAACAAAGAGGCGCTGGCAGTGGCCGCCGCGGCGGGCGCGCGATTCATCCGCGTCGAGGGGCTGCTCTTCGCCCATGTGGCGGACGAGGGCTTGATCGAGTCCGATGCGGGCGAATTGTTCCGTTACCGCCGCATGATCGACGCACAGCACGTTCTCATTCTGGCCGACATCAAGAAAAAGCATTCGAGCCACGCCATCACGGGCGATGTAAGCCTGCGCGATACGGCCTCGGCGGCGGAATTCATTGGCGCAGACGCGGTGATCGTCACGGGAACCGCCACGGGACGCCCGACCAGCCTCACCGACCTTGCGGAGGCGGAGCAGGGTTCGCAGCTGCCCGTGCTGGTTGGGTCCGGCGCGACTCCCGAGATGCTGCGCGAACTCTGGCACGCGGCGGATGGAATTATTGTCGGGTCGTATCTCAAGCGCGACGGCAATTGGAGCGAACCGCTCGATGCAGGGCGCATTCAACGTTTCATGCAGGCGGTGACGCAGTTGCGAAAAACCATCCCCGATTCGCCCTACCCCACCGCGACGGAAATTTACTAAAGGCGCTATTCAACAGGAGATTTCACCACAAAGTCACGAAGACACAAAAAGACTATATGAAGCCGGGAATTTCCACTTTCTTGCCTTTGTGCCTTGGTGCCTTCGTGGCTGAATGATTGGCATGTCCCCATGAAGGAACCGGCCCGAATTGCTGCGTTTTACCGCGCCTTTGGTGGCTTGCGCCCATTGTGGCGCCGGATGTCCGCGTGGGAGCGGGCGTGGGCGCTTGCGGCGGCGGCGGCGTGGCTGGCGGGGGCGTGGCTGCGGCTCGGGCGCATCGGCCTCACACCGTTCGGGCTGGATGAAGGCATTGCCTCGATTCTGACCGTGCAGCTCGTGCGCGGCGGGCAAATCCCACTGGTGGGCGTAAAAACCAGTCTGCACTTTTACAATCCACCGCTGCTGCCCTGGCTGCTGGCGCCGTGGTTTGCAATCAGCCGCGATCCGGCGCTGGCAACGTGGTTTGTGGCGGCGCTCGGATGCGCGGCGGCGGCGGGCATGGGATGGTGCGCCTGGCGGCTGGCGGGACGAAACCGAATCGCGGGCGCGGCGGCCATCGTTATGGCGTCGCTCATCCCGTTCTGGATCGAACACAGCCGCCGATTGTGGGGACATGCGCTAATTCTGCCATTCGGCGTGGCGGCGTTGTATTTCGCGATTCGCTGGATTCTCGACGGGCGGCGCTGGGCGGCAGCGGGGGCAATTGCATGCGTGGCGGCCGGACAGGCGCTGCATTTTTCCGCCGTGCTGTGGTGGATTCCGCTGGCGATGGGCGCGGCGCTGCACCGCCCGCGCGCTCCGCTTGCGTGGAAACCGCTGCTCGCGGGCGCGCTGATTGCGATGTTGTGGTATGGCCCCTACGCGATTCATTTGGCGAAAACGGATTTCCTCGATGTGAGAATTATCGCGGCGGCGATGACAGGCAAGGCGCAGGGCGCGGGGCCATCCATCCGATCGCCGGGATGGAGTTTTTTCACGCTTCTCTCCACCGGCCTCCACAACGATGCAATAGGCGGCGGCTCGGAACTTGCGCACAATCTTTCTTCCGCGCAAGTGAACCTGGATTTGCTTGCCATGTTCATAATTTTCGCCACGCTGATTTGGGCGGCGATTCGCATCGTTATGAAAATTGTGAGCGATGTCCGCGGCAAAAGGCCGCGCAATGGGCTAAAGAAAAGCAGAACGGAAGGAATGGATGTTTTGATTTTGTGGGGACTCGCGATTGCCGCAATTCCCCCGGTCATCTATGCAATTTTGAAAGTGACATTTGTGCCCGCCTATTTGCTGCCCGCCGCGCCGGGAGTGGTTTTGTTGTGCTCGGGAATGCTGGCGCGCGCGCACGAAACCTGCTTCGGAACTGCGCGCGGAGAAACACCCTGCGGACGCTGGATGGCTCGCGCTGCGATATATATTGCTGTGCTATGGTGGGCAAAAAGCTCATTGGGCACAACGAATTATGTGAACACTCTTCTCGCGGCGGCGAACCCCAGCACGCCCTATTTCACCACGCTCAAAGATCAGCGCGAGGCCGTGGATTGGATCGCGTCGGACGCGGGCGATGGCCCCATGCTGGTCGTGCAAGGCGCGCGGCGCGAGGCCGGACTGGATTACAATTTCTTCTATTTGTTCTGGGCGCGGACGAACGAGCCGGAGCGGTTTCAATCGCGCGACGACTGGCGTAAATTCTATATCGTGCGCGATTCCAAAGACCGCCTGCCTCCCGCTTACGCCGCCGCGCTCGACGCCTTGCCGCAGCGCCAATTTGGCAATCTCACTGTGTATTCCTCGGCGGATCGCGCCGCATACTCTTCACTCACACGCGCAAACCCGTAAAGGCAGTTCCATAAGAAATACCATAATGGCTGTTTCTATTGAGGCGAGGATAATTTCTGAATCCCTTGAACGAAAATCCGGAAGCTGCGCGAACGGTTTTCATTTTCATTGATAGGCATGGCTTTCCCCATGCGCCGTGCTCCCTCAATTTTTCTGAAGCCAGGAATCATTCGGGACAGTTCTCCAGATGGATTTGCCAGGTGATCCGGATCACGATACTTCGCTTGTCTGCTCAACAAAGCAAGTTTGGGGCGCGAATAGGCACAAGACAAAGCTGCCAGAGAGCCAAGATACCACGACTCCAGTTCCTGGCAGGCAATACGTATAAGCGCGTCTGGCCTTCCTGCCTGCTTGCATAAAGAACGAAGACGTTCTTTGACAATCTGGCACTGCGCGCCGTCATTATCGCGAATAATGACAAAATGAACTTCCTGCCAGGCGCGCAATTTCCTGGGAATGCTTTTTTCCAGGTCCTGTTTCCCTTCATGCTTTATGCAAATGAAATCCTGTCCGGGAATGATCCGCGGAAGAAATTCATCAAGAAACTCTTTCATCGACGGTTCTTCCAGCAAGAAGACGATCTTTTTCATCCCCGCCAGGCTCCTTTGAAAATTCCCTGGCGCCACAAGGCTCCGGGAAGATCGCCTTCCTGGACAAGCCGCGATAGAATCGCGCTGTCTTTTGCGTGATAAATCGTTGTGAACCCGTCTTTTTTCCCCAGCCAGTAGATTTCCTCCAGCTGCAATCCGTTCAGGAATTCCGGAGAATGCGTGGACACGAAAACCTGTCCCCCGCGCAGGGCATAATCACGAAACTCCTCGGACAATTCCATCAATAGCTCCGGATACAGCTGATTTTCAGGCTCCTCCACCGCCAGCAAGGGAAACGGCTTGGGGTCGTGCAATAGGACAAGATAAGCAAACATCTTGATTGTGCCATCGGAAACATACCTGGCGATGAAGGGGTCCCGGAAGGCGCCGTCCTGAAAGCGCAGGACCAGGCGGCCATCTTCAGTGGGCTTAGCCTCCACTTTCTCCACGCCGGGAACTCTTCGTTTCATGGCGGAGAGCAGCTCGTTAAAACGCTCACGATGATGATCCCATAGGAATTGAGCCACCTGTGCCACATTATCCCCGCGCGTCGAAAGATGCTCTGCATATCCCTCCTCAGCGCTTGGCCTCGCGTCCTCAATGTGAAAATCAGAAATGTGCCAATTCTCAATCAGATTGCGAAATTCAGACACTACACGGAATTCCTTGAATTGCCCCAGCCCCTTAATAGCCAGGACCGTAGGTTCATCTAGCACATATTCCTTGCGCTCTTCTTTTGCTCCTTGCTCTCCATACATGGCCTCGTTGGTGATTGCCGTGCCGCGTCCGCGGGAAAAGTCCACAAAATGCCAGGGTTGTCCACGTTGTCCCCGACGAAACTTGAGAACTTCCCGGCTCACAACTGCCATTCCACCTTCGGAGGCAACCGAAAGCTCATACGTGGCCAGCCGGCCGCCAGTTTCGCGAAATTTAATGACAATAGAAATCGGACCGGATGATCCTCGGCTCACTAATTCCCTGAATCCGCCTCGCTTGGCAACGGCCTTTGCCACATTCTGGGCCAGAGCATCTTTCAGGAAAGTAAAGACATCAAAAAGCGTGGATTTCCCAGAACCATTTTCCCCCACCAGAACGGCCAGCCGAGCAAGATTCCGCAAAACCGCATCCTTAAACACTCGATAGTTGCGGATTTCTATGCTCTCAATCTGCATGGTTTGGATGTCCATGAATCATACCTTCCCGAAAATCTCTGGCCGCTAAGGTATTGGCAAAACAGCCTGTATCTTTTATGGCGGGCTTCCACGTGCCGTCACAACCACATTGTCAATGAGATGAATTCAGGCAAAGCCGCTAAGGCCGCCTGGCGAATAATTCCTCACCGTCCGGGTTTCCTTTGCCACCTCTTATGCTATAATTCAAGCCGGTATGTGGCGATTTCGGCTTTGCCGAGCGGAATGGCGAAGCGGCCGTTTTTGATTTTGATTTCGCCGAGGTCGGCGTCCTCGTCGAGCCGCACCTTGCGCACCGTGCGAATCGGCAGCGTGGTCGAAACCGATGCGCGCACGGGTTCTTCGACGGCGTTCCATACGCGCAAAATCCATGCCTTGCCGTCGTCGCTTTGCGCGAGCGCCGCCATGCGCGCCGCGCCACCCTCGGGTTCGATGCGCACAAGCGACTGGCAGGCGGGCAGGTCGCCAGGCTTGGGCACGCCCTGCAAAATGTGAACCGGCGCCTTGAAATCGTAGGCCTCGGCCACGACGCCGCCTTCGCGCCAATCGCCCTTGTGCGGATACAGCGCGTAGCGGAATTCCAATTCCCCGAACACGTGCGAGCCCGTGTAGCGGTCGAATTCGTCCGGGATCATCGTCGTATTTGCCGTCATGTAGGCGCGGTGCGTGCGCAGGAGCGTCAGACCAAGCGTGCGGCGCGTGTCGTCGAGCATCGAGTATTCGCGCATTCCGCGGTTCAGCAGCGCCAGGCCCGCCTTGCCGTCACTCACGTCCACGAAATTCTGCATGGGCTGGAAGGGATAGTGTTTTTCGTTGTTGTCGGCCGTATCGCGCCAGAGGAAGTTGCGCGTTTCGATGGCGAATGCGCTTTCGGCGGCAACCTCGTCCGTCGCAATGTCCGTCGGGAAAAGAACCTGGATGCGGTGATCGCGCGCCGCGTTGACGATCCGCGTGCGGACCTCAAGCCGCCGCGAGCCGCGCCTCAGCGTAAGCCAGGTGCTGATTGGGATTTCGACGAGCTGGCGCAGGCGGTCGCGCCCATCGTCCGTTGCCGCCGCGGGGACTTGCAGTGTGGTGTCGATGCGCCAGATGCCCCGGAGCGGATTGCTCTCGATGAGAGTGAGGCGCGCAGGCAATCCGAGCGAAACGCACGTTGTATCGCGCACGGGGCGGCGGTCGAGATGCGCGTTGCCCGTGCTGCCGCTGTCCGCGAAGAAATGCAGCCCCTCAAAGAATTTCCCTGTTGGCTTATGCAAAAGCGAGAACGTGCCGTTTGGCGAAATGCGCACCGCGAGATGCTCATTTTCCAGCGCGCCATCAGGCGTCGCGATCAGTCCGCGCTCCGGCCCTGGCGCAGGTTCGGGAACATAGCGGGGCGGGCGCGGGCGAAGCGCGTAGGTCGCGTAGCCTGCGCTTGGCGCCTCCGCCTCTATCAGCACGCGGCATCGGTCGGCCGAAAACCCAATGGCCGCATCGAGTTCGCGTTCGATGCGAATCGTGATCGGCTCGCGGCTGAGCATTTGCCACGCCACCGGGCGGCCTTGCGCGTCCACGATATCGAAGTGGTCGTATCGCACCGGTTTCGGGCGCGATGGAACGCCGCCATCTTCCTCGACGGCGCTCAAACCCGAGCAGGGATCGACATATCCGCCACCCGCGGGCGGTTTGGGCAGGTCGATCATCGCCTGGAACACGCCCGCGCGTTTTTGCGGCAGCGGATTGAAGAAGGTCAGCGTCTGGTCGCCCGGCGCGAATCCTGAAAGATCGATTTTTTTCCAGATTGCCTCGCAGGCGCGGCGCGTCACTTCCTGGGCGATGGTGCGCGTTTCGGAAAAATGCGCCATCATGTCGCGATGCACCTGATCGACTGCCGCGCCGCATATATTGTCGTGGGCTTGGTTTTTGAGGAGCGCGGTCCAGGCGCGGTCGAGGAACAGGCGCGGATACTCCATCCCGCCAAGCATCGCCGCCAGCGCGGAAAGCGGCTCGGCCGTGTGGATGAGCCACGTCTCGCAATCTTCGTTCGCCAGTTTCAAATTCACGCGCGAGGAGGGCGTCATGCCGTAGAGGCCGTTGAACCCAGGCTCGACGGCGGTCTGACGGATTTCGCCTTTCACGCGCCGGAGCGATTTTCCCTTCACGTCGGCGAGGACTGCTTCCACATACTCATCAAATGTGTCCTGAACGATTTCCACGTCGGGCGCCACGGTGTTGAGTTGGCGGATGATCTCGGGCAGGAGGTCGAAGGCGCGCTCATTGTCCTCGATGTCGAGCGCAAGCACATGGCGGCCAATCGCGTAGGGGAAGGCTTGTCCGCGGATGTTCGCCAGCGCCTTTTCAAGCGAAGCGCGGTCGCGCGAGAAATCGTGGCGCTCATTGAGCACCTGGAAATCCAGTTCATAGAGAATCTCGTCGGCCATGTGCGCGGGCAGGTCGGCCGGGTCGTAGCGGTAAGAGAGGTCGCGCGGCGGTTTGCCGTGGACGAGCGGCGTCTGCACATAGAAAAACCAATTGGTGCGCGTCACTTCGTCGAACCCGCGAATCACATGCAGCGTCGAGCCGTCGCGCCCTTCCCAAAGCGTGATCGGGTCCATCTGATGCTTGTTCGTGCCGCGGTAAAAGAGCGCGGAATGAATATCAAATCCTTTATATATTTGCGGGAGTTGCGAGGTCTGGCCGTAGCTGGTGGCGGTGTAACCCGAACGCATTGCGCCGCCGTATTCCTGCGCTTTTCTTTTGCCAACAAGCAGATTTCGCACGATGCACTCGCCCGCGATGTTGAACATGTCGGGCAGCGTGAACCACGGCACGATGGCGAGGCGTCCCGCGCGGATGAACGATTCGAGGCGTGCGCGGTTTTGCGGACGCGCTGTCAGATAGTCGTCCACAACCACGTATCCTCCATCGATGTGGAAGCAGCGGTAGTCCGGATTTTTCTCCAAAACGTCCATGACCGCATCAAGCAAATCGCCCAGCCGCAGCAGCGATTGCTCGAACGTGTAACGCCATTCGCGGTCCCAATGCGTTCCCGAGATGACGTGCATAAGATATGGTTTCGCGCTTTTCCGAATCGCTCCGGTGGTTTGGACGTCTCGTCCATGTTCCTTTTCCAGGTTATTTGACCGGCATGTATGAGATTGCGGTGGGGAAGCGGCCTGGGCCGCGCCGAGAGTAGCCCGGCGCTCTGCGTTCTTGCGATTTGTAAGCAGCTTGCGAGGCATATATGGAAATCCTTTCCATTTGTTGCATTTTGCAGGCATTACGACCTGGAGCGCATTTAGAACCTCAGCGGCTGCCAGCGGAAAATCTTTCTCCCAAGAGCATCCGCAGCATTTGCCGCATCCCTCTGGATTTCTGCTTCACAGGCAAATTGCATTCCATTCCCCCCCCCAAGCGTTGCGCCCAAAGCAATTTTTCTGCATGTGTTACGCGTCGCGCTCAATCCCAACTTGATTCGCCCCGCTTGGCCCTTGTTTCCTGCAATCGTCCATGAAGCGGAAAAAGGCTTTCCCAACCACGAAAAAATCGAAACTAAAAAAGTGAAAAATCCCATCTCGATTTCCCGGCGATTTCCGTTGACCCCATGCGGCTCAGCTGGCTATATAGCTGGACAATGACAGGCGCGCAACTCGCCTGTGTGTATGCTTCCCCGGTTCCCAATAATTGAATAAGCAGTAAGCAGAACGAATCGCTGGGTTTGGTCCACTCGGGTGGCAAGCAACATGCTTCTCTCTCTCTCTCTGTCTCTCTCTCTCTCTCTCTCTCTCTGGCGCCACGGCCGCCTTGTGGCCACCGAC
>CAYUNT010000184.1:0-9041 GCA_964446285.1 uncultured Candidatus Sumerlaeota bacterium
TGCGAAAAGACATTCCACTGAAAGCGAAAACGCCATACTATATTTAATTATCACTTATTTGCTGATCACTGATCACTGCCCACTTCTTCTCTCACAACCCACAACCCACAACTTCCTGCTCACAACCCACAACCCACAACCCTCAACTGTTTTCATAAACTCTGGCGCGCCCGGCAGGATTTGAACCTGCGACCTACGGCTCCGGAGGCCGGCGCTCTATCCGGGCTGAGCTACGGGCGCGCAGCAAAACGGCCGCCAATCGGCCGCCAGCTCTGCTTTATCCCTTTTCGAGCGCCGGGGCGTCAAGGGCAGAGACGCCAAAGAAATGCCGAAAAATCGGACCTTTCAAACTTTTCTGCTTGACACTCTACGGCAGCTCCACCCGCAATTTTTTCCAGGTCGCAAGGTGTATTGAGGCCATTTCTGGTCGCAAGCCTGAGGGCTGACCCCCCTCGACCTTCTCACAACATCCCAGCGCGCGGAGCGAATCGGGCAACGCGACGCGGACGCGAATACGGACGCAGACCTGGAGGTTTGCGCCACAGTCTGCGCTACAGTTCGTCAAAGCCTGCGCGCCAGCCTGCATCTTCTTCGTTTCCTGTTGTGGATGTCCGCAGGGCCGTATTACTCCAGTCTAGCGCGAGAAACCGGCGAAACGGCCTCGCCCATCGCGCCGGGGGACCGTTATGAATCCTCTGAAGTATTTTCAGACGCTTTTCAGCATCGACATCGGTATAGACCTCGGGACGGCTAACTCCCTTGTGTATGTGAAAGGCGAGGGAATTATCCTTCGCGAGCCGTCGGTCGTGGCCATCGAACGCGAGCAAAACCGCGTGGTGGCCGTGGGCCTCGAGGCCAAGCGGATGCTGGGCCGCACGCCGGGCAACATCTCGGCCATCCGCCCGATGAAAGAAGGCGTCATCGCGGATTTCGACGTCACGCAGCAGATGTTGAATTACTTCATCGGCAAGGTGATGATGGGCCGCGGAACCCGCTATGTGACTAAGCCGCGCGTGGTGGTCAGCGTTCCGTCGGGCATTACTGAAGTGGAAAAGCGCGCCGTTCGCGAATCGGCGGTGCAGGCCGGGGCGCGCGCCGTTCACTTGATTGAAGAACCAATGGCCGCAGCCATCGGCGCGGGTCTGCCCGTCGAGGAACCCATCGGATCGATGGTCATCGACATCGGCGGCGGAACGACCGAAGTCGCCGTGATTTCGCTCGGCGGCATTGTGGTTTCGAAATCGGCGCGCATCGCCGGCGACGCAATGGACGAGGCGATTATCCAGCACATCAAGCGCAAATACAATTTGATGATCGGCCCGCGAACGGCAGAAGACATCAAAATCCGCATCGGATCGGCGGATTTGCTGCCCGAGGAAATGACGATGGTAATCCGCGGGCGCGACTTGATGGGCGGACTGCCGCGCACGATCGAAGTTCACTCCGAGGAAATTCGCGAGGCGCTCGAGGACCCGGTTGGGCAGATTACCAACGCGGTGAAAAACACGCTCGAACGCACGCCGCCCGAATTGGCGGGCGACATTGTCGAGCGCGGAATCTGCATGGCGGGAGGATCGTCGCAGTTGCGCGGACTCAACACGCGAGTCGCCCGCGAGACCGGACTCAAGGTGTATGTCTGCTCGAACCCGGAAACGGCCATCGTCGAGGGCACGGGCAAGACGCTCGAATCGCTTACTCTGCTCAGCCGGTTGAACGGCCATCGTCAATAAAAGGCGGCGGCGACAATGGAAGGCTCGCCCCGCCGAAGGCGCAAGACCACGCCCGCGCTGATCGCGGGAGTTGCGATGTTATTTGTTTGCGGGGCTGTGGCGCTCGTTCCCGGCGGATGGAGCGGAGGCCAGCAGGCCACGGAAGAAGCCGCACTGGCGGCGTCGGGCC
Source organism: uncultured Candidatus Sumerlaeota bacterium (assembly GCA_964446285.1). Taxonomy (GTDB): domain Bacteria; phylum Sumerlaeota; class Sumerlaeia; order SLMS01; family CAYUNT01; genus CAYUNT01. The sequence goes on from CAYUNT010000184.1 coordinate 1,900, forward strand.
CGGTGGCGCGGTTTTTTTATTTCATCCATTCGCGCGCAACGGCCGTGTGGGAGCCGTATTTCGAAGGGGCGCGCCTGCGCGAGGAAAACCGCGCCCTTCGCGAAGAGATGGCGCAAATGCAATTAGAGGCGTCGGAACAGCGGCGCGGCGGTTCGGTTTCTGGCGCGCGGGCGGCGTTGGAGGGCCTTTCGGCCGAGGCGCGCGCGCATTGCCTGGCCGCGCCGGTTCTCGCCATTGGGCCGATTCCCCCGGCGCGAACTTACATCATCGGGCGTGGCAAGGTGGATGGCGTCGAGCCGAATATGGCCGTCTTATTTCCGCCCGGAATCGCGGGAATTGTCCGGCAGGTGAGCGATCGCCAGGCGCTCGTGCAACTCGCCGTGGACCGCCGCACGCAATGGGGCGCTGTGGTAAACAAGAAAAATCCCATCCGCGGCATTCTGAAAGGCACAGGCGAGTGGGACAGGCTGCAGTTTGTGTTTGAGGACGCCCCGGGCGATACGGCGGCGGGCGATGTGATTGCCACGGCCGGCGTTCACGGGTCGCTTTTTCCCGGTGGATTGCCGATTGGCGAGGTAATCGACGTCGAGTTCGATAAAACCGGGCGGCGTATCGCATGGGTAGCGCCATTTTCGCCGCTTTCGACCGCGCGCGAGGTGTTTGTGATTCTTGAGACGCCGCCTGCCGTGGACCCGGCGTTGCTGGGGAAGTAAAACTACCTCCAAAGGAGGCTAAATAACAAAGCCCAGGGTCAGCGAGGAACGAGCGCCACCCTGGGAAACCGAAAGGCGAAAAGGAATACTTCCCTGAAAGGGATAAATAAGGAAATTTATATTTAACCCTTTCAGGGTATGGCGGGGTGGATGCGAATCGTGAACCCAGGGTGGCGCGCCTGGCGGCGCTGACCCTGGGCTTTGATATAGAATCCCTTTGGGATTCATATTAATAAGGCGCATTTTCGATGGCTCGATGGTATTGGGCGACGGGCGAATCTTCCGGACCCGGTTTTCCGCTGGCGAAGGCGGCGGAATCGTTCGTCTGGCTTTTCGGAGGGGCGCTGGGCCAGCTGGCATCGGCACGCGCGAGCGGATGCGCATGGGCCGCGCCGGATTGCCTCGTGGTGGCGATACTCGGATGGCATTGGCTTTGGGGGCTGCGCGGGGCGCTGGCGGCGGCGGCGATTTTGGGATTTTTCGCCGATGGCCTCTGCGGATTGCCCGCGGGGATGGGCATTTCGAGTTTGGCGGCCGCCGCGCTCATCATCGACTGGATGCGCGGGGCGGCCGTCGGGGGGCTGGGCGGTGTTTGGCTTGGGGCCGCTATCGGCGGGGCGCTGGCAGCGAGCCTGTGGCGCGCCGCCTTGTGGGGATGGCTTTATGGCGGATGGCCCAACACGCTTGACCTTGTGGCGGGGGCGCTGCTCACGATGGCGGCGGCGATGGCGATTGCCTTTGCGCGCCGGCGGATTGTCCGCGCCGGAAAACGCCGCCTGCTTGTTGTTGGTTCCGCGAACTCCAGTGATTGAATCTCCCGATCTGCGCCGGACTGATTTTTACCTCCTCTCGCTCCTCGTGCTTTTATCGCTTGTGGGGATTGTAGTTCTGCGCGGTGCGACGCAATCTCAGCCTTGGCTCGAACCCTATGCCATCCGCCAGACGGCTTGGCTGTGCATTGGGCTGATATTGTTTTTCGGAGTGATGCTTTTCGACTATCATCAGATCGAAACGCTGGCGCTCGGCCTCTATGGAATCCATGTGGTGCTGCTCGGATTTCTGCTGGCGATGGGGCGGTCGGTCAAGGGCGCGCGCTCGTGGATCGACCTCGGCCCCGTGAACTGGCAGCCCGCCGAAACAATGAAAATCGCCGTGGTCCTTCTGCTGGCGCGGGTGCTGGCGGTTCCTGCCTCTTCCCCAGCGGCGAGGCGCGGATTGCGATGGATTGTTTTGCCATGTGTGATCGCTGGGATTCCGGCGGCGCTGGTTGCCGTCCAGCCGGACATCGGCACCGCCTCGATCTACGCCGCCATCCTGCTCGGGATGTTGTTTTGGGCGGGGGCCTCGCGGCGGATTCTCATTGGATTTCTGGTGATAGGGATGTTGTCCGGAGCGGCGGCCTTTCCGTTTCTCAAGCCCTATCAGCAGAAGCGGATCATTTCGTTCATCAATCCCGGCGCGGACCCGCTCGGCGCGGGCTACAACCTCGAACAGGCGAAAATCGCCCTCGGCTCGGGGCGGCTCACGGGCAAGGGATGGGCCCTCGGCACGCAAACCACCATGGAGTTTCTGCCCGAACACCAGACCGATTTCATTTACGCCAGCTTAGGCGAGCAATTTGGCTTGGCGGGATGCTTGGCGGTTCTGGCGATTTATGCCCTGATCGCTTGGCGCGGACTTGATATTGTGGCCACGGCGCGCGACTCGAACGGGGCGCTCATCGCAGGTGGGATGATGACCGTCTTTCTTGCGCATGTGGCGGTGAATCTGGGCATGGCCATGGGCCTGATGCCCGTTACGGGACTGCCGCTGCCGCTCCTGAGCGCGGGCGGATCGTCGCTTGTTACGAATTTCCTTCTTTTTGGACTCGTCGCCAACGTTGCGCTGCGGCGCTATGTGTTTCAGTAGCGATTCTGAAGAGATGTCCTTTTGTTTTTAAGAAAATGGGACCTATAGGACTTATGGGACGAATGGGACCTATGGGACTCTCGTCAGAACAGGCGTTGGCTGGTGCATGAGAATAGAATCCGAGGTTTCTGTGATTTCTTGCGAGCGAATGCTTTTGCGGGCAAACGTCTTATAGGTCTCATTCGTCCCCAAGGTCCCATTTTCACAGCCGCTCCGCATTCTGGAAGGCCGGGGCGTAGGGGAAACACTCGCCTTGAGATGCCCGGAGGCGTTCTTTTCGCTTAAAGTTAACCGTTTACGCGCGCAACTCCCCTTGCTTTGCGGGCAAACCCCGAGAATACGCCTCAGGCAGAGTTGGATTTTCATTTTGCGATCCGGTTCAACTTGACCCTTTGCACTCGAATGCCGATCCTGGGAACGGAAGGGGAGAAGGATGTTCGAGGTCATATCATGCTGTTCCCATGCGGAAGGATATTCCAATGCCGTATTTCTGCACGAAACGCATGGCATTTTCCGGACATGCAGCGGTTGAACCGTTCTCTACCGCCCCTTCTCCAGCTCATGCTCCGCTCCCAGGAAAGGTTCCCAGCGCTCCAACTACCGATCCCGCTCCGCCGGCTCCTCCTCAACCCCTCCCTTGCTCCGCTCCCGTAACCACTGCCGATGGCTTGCTGGAAGACCCGCTCGCCGCTTATCCGATTCACGTGCGCCGGTGCGTTCGCCGCATTCGCGCCATTCTGGCCGAGCGGTTTGGCGATATTTCCATCCGCATCCTCGCTTTTCGCCCCGCCGACCGCGTCAGCCTCGCTTTGATGATCCACGACAAAGTGGTCGCTATGAATTTTGTGTCGGAAGACGAATGCCTCGAGGCATTCGCCGACGACCCGCACCAATGCTCATCCATCGACCGCTTCACGCATTTATGGGCGGAAGTGATCCATGTGAAGCTGCAAGACAATCGCTCGCTTACACAGGTGAGCCGCCGGGCGCTTGCCTTCGTGCCGCGGCTAACCCCGGCCGTTTAGGCGGCCGCGGCCCCGAGGGAGGCACGCGCAGGTTTTTTCTTCATATTGCCCATATAATATAATGAAATTATCGCGGCGTTTGCTCTCCCAGCAAACGCCGTGATTTTTTTGCTTGCGCCCACATTCGCTTTTTGTTCGCCTGGGGCTGCCGTTTGAAGAACGCGCGGAAAGGAATCCCGCCCCATGCCGCTCGATCCTCTTCATCTCCAAGCCCTTGGCTTCAGCCCGCGCTTGGCCGCTTTGTGGCGGCGCGAAATCGGACCGGCGCTTTTGCCGCTTCAGGAAAAAGCCGTGCGCGCCTCGCCCGGACTCCTCCAGGGGCGCGATCTCGTCGTGTTTGCCCCCACAGCCTCGGGCAAAACGTTTTTGGGCGAAATGGCCTCGCTTCGGTGGATCGAACAAGGCCGCCCGGCGGTGTATCTGGTTCCGACGCGCTCGCTCGCCGAAGAAAAGGCGCGGCTTTTCACCTCGCGATACCGCGAGTTGCGGCTGCGCATTGTATGTTCGACGCGCGAACGCCCTGAGAATGATTCGCTGGCGGCCGAGGGCAAATTCGACTGGCTTGTTGCGGTTTATGAGAAATTCGCCGCATTTCTCGTCTCGCGCCCCGCGCTCCTCGGGCGGCTGGGCGGGGTGGTCGCCGATGAACTCCAACTGCTGGGCGACCGCGATCGCGGGCCGATGCTCGATGTGCTTTTGACGAAAATCCGCCGCGCCAACCTTCGCGCCACGCCGCCCATTCAGTTCCTGGGGCTTTCCGCCGTCCTGGCCAATGCCGCCTCGGTGGCGCAGTGGCTCGGGGCGGACCTGCTCCACGAAGCCACAAGGCCGGTCGATTTGCACGAAGGCGTCGTGGACCTGGAAACCAGCGAATTTCACTGGCGCTCTTTCAATACGGGCGCGCAGGGGAGAGAGCCATTGGCGGCCGGGGCGGCAGCGGCGGCTATGGATATGTCAGACCCTCTGCGGCGCGAGGGCGTGCTGGCGCTGGCCGGATGGATAGCCCGCGAGCGCGCCGAACAAACCTTGGTATTTGTGCCTATGAAATGGATGTCGCGCGCGTGGGCCGAGGAGGCCGCCGCCCGAATGGGGCTTTCGCCCGCGGAGGAAGCGCTCAAAGCCCTTGAACGCCATCCGGCAAGCCTCGGACGCGAGCAACTGGCCGCTTGTCTGCGCGGCGGCGTGGCGTTCCATAACGCCGATCTCCCCTCTGGACTCCGCCGCTTGGTCGAGGAGCATTTCCGCTCGGGGGCGATTCGGGCGCTGTTTTCCACGCCTACCCTGGCCCAGGGCGTGAATCTCGCCGGGCGCAATGTCATTCAGGTGCCGTGGATGGTGGCGGAAGACGCGCTTTCGGGCCAGCCCGCGCTGCAACCGCTTGCGCGCGAACGGTTTCGCAACCAGGGCGGGCGGGCCGCGCGAACGGGCATGGAAACCCGACCGGGCCGTTCGATGATCGCCGCTGCGGGCGAGGCGGAAATCGAACGTCTCATGCGTCTGCTTGTCGAAGGGCCGCTGGAACCTGTCGAAGCACCGTTGCGCGATGCCGATCCTGCTCCAGCATTGCTCGATCTTGTGGCGGGCGGCGCGGCTCAGACGCCAAATGATCTTGCGGATTTTCTTATGTCCACGTTTACGGGGCGCGCGCATTGGATTGGGCGCGAGGCGCTGGTGCGCGAGAAAATCGAACAGGCGCTTGAGCGGCTCGAAGGCGCGCGGCTCATCGGGCGGCGGGCGGCGCGCGGGGGGAGAGGAGGAGGTGGCAGCGGCGGCGAGGAGATGCGCATTGTGGCAGGGGGGCTGGCGCAGGCCGTTGCCTCGGCGGCCATCGCGCCGGAAACGGCCTCGCTGCTGATCGAGTGGCTCGAAACCCGGATGAGTGGAAGGCCGGGAAGGAAAGAAACCAGGGACCTAAAGGACGAAAGGGACGAAAGAGACCCAAAGAATATAAAGAACAGAGCAGGCGGATCGGGCTTGGCGCCCAGGCAGGCGCGTTCGCCACGGCGGGCTTTTGTCGCGCCCATCGAAGCGTTGCTTGTCGTGGCCTCGACGGGCGAGATGAGGACGTATCTGCCGCCTTTGCTGGGCCGCGAGCGGACTGACTGCCTGTTGGCCTCGCTTCTCCGCGAGCGCCTGGAAGAAAGCGGCTGCTGCTGCGGCGGCGGCGGCAGAGCGGGCGATTATGCCATGCGCGACATGGAGGAATCGGAGGCGGGGGAAGAGAATGGCCGAGCGTGGAGCGGTGGGGAGGACGTGGAGTTTTTCCGAGACCGTCTGGCGCCGCCGACAGGACTGACAGCCGAGGACCGGCGCGCGGCCAAGTTGGCCCTTTTGCTCGATGAATGGATCGGGCCGGGAGAAACAGAGGAAATCGAACGCCGCTACGGCGTGCTGGCCGGAAGCATCGCCGCGGCGGGTGCGCAGGCCGCCTGGCTGGTGCGGACGGCTTCCGCGCTGGCATCGGCGCTTGGGTTGCCGGGCGTTCCGGTCACGCTTGAGCGGCTGGCCGACCGGCTTGAACCGGGAGTGGCGGAGGAGGGAATTGCGCTGGTGCGTTTGCGCATCGAGGGATTGGGGCGCTCGGAGGTCGCTGCGTTGCTGCGCGAAGGCATTCGCCGCGAAGAGGATTTGCGGGAGTGCCCGGTGGAATGTCTGGAGCGGCTGCTTGCGCCCGAGGTGGCGCGCGCGATTTGCGAACGGTTTGCGGAGGAACCCGCGGAATTCGCGGCGGCGGGGGCGGCCGCCGCTGCCGCGCCTGCCGCGGCATTGAAGTCCGCGCTAGTCGAAAATGCCGCAGAGTGTGAAATCCCCAATCCGCCCGCGCCAATTCGCCCAATTTCTCTTCCCGCCGGAACAATGCCGCCGCAAAAACCAGAATCCAACAGCGAATCCTGTGAGAAAAAGGGAAATGCCGCAGAACACTTGGCTCCGGTTCTCGTGGTCGATTCCACTTCGGCGGGCATTGTGGAGTGGGAGGGCCGGGCTATCGAGCTTTCGCCTTTGCATTTCCGCCTGGTTCACGCCGTGGCGAAAAAACCGGGCCTGGGCGTAACGTATCGTGAACTAACCGACTTTATTTGGAAAGGCGAGGCGCGGGTGGAACAGCAAATGATCAACTGGCACCGGCGCAGGATGCTTGACGAGAGTTTCGCTCCGCTTCTGGGCCGCAAACGCGCCCGCGCCCTCATTACGCCGCGTCCGGGCCTTGGATTGGTCCTGAACCTCAAGCCGGAACAGGTCAGGCTGGTTGAATAACCTGGTTGGCATTCAATCCGTCCTTGTTTCGCATTGAAAATATCTGTGTGCGATGTGGCGAGATTGCCATTCCCTTGTGTGAAGAAGGAGTTTGGTTCCTGGCCTTTCCGCCGTCGGGAAGCAAACGCATGGTTTATTGCCTGATTGCAGGTTATTTTGTTATTTCGTTTGGGATCAGGTTAATAAGATACGGGAGCAACAGGAACATGGTGCCCCTTTGGTTTAGGATTATTGCATATAT
>CAYUNT010000185.1:0-9023 GCA_964446285.1 uncultured Candidatus Sumerlaeota bacterium
GGATATATGCAATAATCCTAAACCAAAGGGGCACCATGTTCCTGTTGCTCCCGAAGTTCGCGTGGAGGCAAACACGGCAGAAGGCTGGTCAATGGCTTGGTTCCTTTTCACCATAAGAGAAAAGAGGATTCGCGGGCCAAGTTCAGGTATCCAATTCTACAACTTGGACTTCGAGGCCTTTTTGCGACTGATACGCGGCGAGGCGCCGCTGGCCCTGTTCCTTCAAATACGGAACGGGATCGAGAAAATCGATGGCGGTGGCGCGTTTTTTGCCCGGCGCTGGAATCATGAGTTTTAGTATGCGTTCAAGGGTGCGCGCCTCGTCCGGCCCGGGCGCCGCCAGCACAAGCGCCCCGATTCGCGGATTGTCAAGCAACGGTTCCGCGTTCCACGGCAGCAAAATCACTTCCGCGGATTTCTTTGCGGCGAGGGCCTTTTTCATCTTTTCACGCCCGGCCTGATCTTCCATGCCCTCCACGACGACGCACTTCTCGATGTGTGCCGCGAGCGCCCGCGCATGGGCCGCGTCGTGCGCCAAAACGGCCACTCCCCGCATCCCTTCGCTTCGCAAATCGCTCGCCCGGCGCGCGACCAGCGCATGGCGCTCTTCGTTTTCCAAAATCGCGCGCCGGAATATCTCCTCCGGTTCGCGGTCGCGTTCGCACGCCGGATACGCCACTGGCCGCACCACCGTTATGGCGCACGGCACCGCCTCGCCCGCGGCAATCAGCATGTCCGGGCTGGTATGATGCACGAACGGACCAAAGGCTGCTTCGAAAAGCATGTCGTGTCCGTCGGGCCGGCGGGCGAATGCGGCCAGCCCAAAACGCCAGGCCGCCGCGCCACAACGCATCGCCAGCTGGTAGCATGTGTCGGCCTGGATGCATTGCGTGTCGTCGAAAACAATTACCTTTGCCTCGCGAATGCACAGCGCCGCCGCCGATTTTTCCGCGCCCGGATCGTAAGAATCGTCAAGCACGGGGTCCTCGCCCGCCGCGTGCCGGGCCACTCGAATTCCAAAGGCGCGGCATGCCGCCGGAGCGGAAACGACAGTCACGCCGCCCGGATGTGTTTCTCCCCCGCCAATCTGGCCCACGCGCTTGCCAAGCCGTTCGTGCAATTGCGCCACGGCCTGTTCCAAACCGGGCAGGCCGGGCGTGAATACCACTGTCTCGCGATCGAGAATCTGAATCAACCGCGCGAGAATCCCCCATTTGTCCGCCCCCGGAGCAAGTTCGATCATGCCGCGCCGAGCGCGCAACGCCGCCTCCAGCGCCGTCCGCGGGTATCCTTCCAGCCCCTGCAGCGCCCGCTCCATCGCCGCCGCAGCCGCTGCTGCATCCGAATCCGGTCCCGCCGCCCACGGCTCATCTTCCGCATCCCGCTGATCTTCAATCTCGAACGCTATTCCCTGAGCGCGCAACACAGCCACAACACGGTCAAGAAGCCCTGTGGGAAACGAAAAATTCCGCCGGTCGAATAAGTGCTTCTGCCCGTCCCATTTTCCATCAAGATACATGAGATTGTATTCGCGCCCGAATACGGGAAAGGAGGCGGCTTCGTCGATGGCGTCGAGCGGAATGTGCCCGCCTTCGATTTGCGTGAAGCTGTGTCCGGCGCGAATCCGCGCCTTGGACTGAATCCACTGGCTCTGATAACGCCGGACAATTTCCTGGGGAACATCTTCCGGGCGCAGATGAAAAATCTTCATCACATCCGCGAGGTGAACGATGTGAACTTCCCAGCGTTTTTTCTCGGGATTCCAGCGGCGCGAGTTGAGTTGGCGGAGTTGATTGACCACACCGCGGTCGTATTGAAAACTCACGCCGATGTATTCATCATCTATCAGTTCAAAATGCGGCATGGAAACACTGCGCTCCGAAACGGTCTGAAACGATAGGCTGCTTGGCTGCGCGCGGCCCGAGGAAGGCGCAAGGGGAAAGGCGAAAGGCCGCCGGAGAAATAAAATCAAAGGCAGGCGCGCCGGAAAGGCTTCCCTCTGGCCAAACCCCACGCAACCTTTTCGTTTGATAGTCTATCGCACGCCGAACCTCAGGTCAATCCTTCCCCGATTCGATGCATCCAAAGGGATGCATGTTTTTATGAGCGCCATAGATAAACTGAAAAGCGAGCGCTGGAAACTGGGCAAAAGCGCGCCCGAGAAAAAAGGCGCGGCGGTGGAAAATCGTTATGGCAAGACAATAAAGCCGCCATCGGAATTGCCCACAGGCAAACGCCACGGAAAACGATCTATTGTGTTGCATAGTCCTGCAGGACGGCGAAAAAACCGCCGCGCCGCCCAACCGAACAAATTTCGCAAAATACGCGAAAAGCATCGCACGCGATACGAATCCAACTCCGGCGCGCCCTGTCAATTCGGCACACCGGCGCGCCGGATGCGGCCCGCTGCGAGAAAACTACTTTTTCCCAACTTTGCGCGAAGCCGCTTCGCCTTTGGAACGCTCGCCTACCCGCTTTTCCGCGGATCGGGCCGCCGGGCGATTCTTCAGCGCCTCTTCGATGACACTTTCCCGGGTTCTCACGACAGGCTCATGCTCTTTTTCCACAAGGGCGAGCAAGCTCTTCACGAGTGCGGGACGCAGAACATAATAGCAGCGCATGGGGCCGCTGGCCTGCGAATCGATCAAGCCCGCGCGTTTGAGAAGGGCAAGATGCTGTGAAAGATTGGGCTGTGAAATCTCGATGGTTTCCTGAATGCCGCTAACACAAAGTGGGCTGTTAAGCAGCGCTGTAAGGATTTGCAAACGGGCGGGATGTCCGGCCGCCTTTAGCAAACGAGCCGCATTGTAACCTGATGTGCTGACGCTTTTTCCTCGTTTCACCTTGAGGTCCTTTCTCAGGCTCCGCTCAGGGGCCTGATCCTTGCTATTGGGGTATTTCTGAGGAAGCGCGTTTGCCGGGGCAAGCAAAATTCGTTATAAACTGATTTCATTTTTTCTGAAAACACTTACTAAGTTTATAGACAAACGTTTTCTCATATTGGGTAATCTTTTCGCGGGTCCGGGCATGGGCCGCGCGCTCTTGTTCCAGGGCTTTGGCCGCGCCCCCAAACGCAGATTGGGCCGCCGTAAGCGGATTTTGCGGAAGAGGAACGGACGATGCGCCGCCTGCAGAGGAAGAAATGTCATCGCCCGCCGCGGAGCCTTCCGCCGCCTCGGGAACCCCAGCAGCAGGAGCGCCGCCGGAGACCGCCGCGCCGCTCCGGGCTGCCTCGCCGAGAACCGCCAGGCGGTCGGGGGCCATTCCGGGCGAATCCGCCCATTGCACCAGCGGTTTCATCAGGCGGTCGCTTGTCCATTCGTCGAAAATGAACTGGCGCGCGCGTTCCCTCATGGCGTTCCGTTCGTCGGCGTGTTCGGCCATGCGCAAGATGCCCTGCGCCGCCGCGTGCGCATTGCCACAGGGAATTTCCAGAACCACCCGCCGCGAGGCAAACATCTTCAATTCCTCGCTCAGGCACGTGGTGACGACGGCCAGGCCGCGCGCCATCCATAAATACACGCGATTGCGCAGCCCAAGTTCCGCCTCGTGGCTCCAGCGATCGAGCGAAATGGCGATGTCCGCCTGGTCGCACACATCGGCGATCTGATACGTGGGAATCCAGCCCAGGAAATGGAAATGATCGCGGAACCGCGAGCGGTCCGCATAGGCGCGAAAGCGGTCGAAAGTGAGCGTGTTGTGGCCCGGCAGACCGCCGCCCGTCGTCACATAATGAATATGATGGTTGCACGTGATCGCCTCTTCGAGCGCGGCGGCCAGCGTCCGTTCGTCGAGCCACGTATTGTAACCGCCCGTGAAGAGCACAACAAAGGCGTCTTCGGGCACAACGGCGCCGCGCAGTTTGAACGTCCCCGACGGGTCCATCTGGCGCTCGTAAGAAAGCCCCTGCGGCATCGAGTCCACGAGGTTGTGCCCGGCCGTGTGGCGATTGAGGCGCCCGGCGGCGGCGAGCATCCCGAGCAGGGCGAAACGCTGCGCGCCCGAACAGGTCGAGAAGTGATCGGCGCGTAAAAGCACAGGCAGCATATAGGCCCAGGCGTCATAGAGGGCCGCGTCACTGTTGTGGATCGCCCCCTGCATCTGACGCTCGGCCATCGGGTCGCCGAAGTAGTCGGCGTGAATCGGCTGCGGCAGCCCGGAACGCACGGCGGCGAGCGCCATGACGTCGCTGGTGGTGACAATCGCCTCAGCGTGGAACTCCGCGGCAAGCGAGCGGAGGGCGGCGGCGGCGGCATCCGGATCGAGAGGAATGCGCGCGCGCCGCCAGCGGGTGTCCACGCGCTCAATGGGAATGCGGCTGGATTTGTCGGCGGGCGCGGCGGGGGAAGCAGGCGCGGGAGGGGCGGCGGCTGGCGTTTCGGCGGAAGACACCGGCGCGGTGGACGCTGGCGCGGAAGCGGCATTTGAAGAGGGCGCGCCTATGAAAGGTGTTTGAGTTTCCGCCGCGGCCAACGCTGTTTCGCCGAACTGCGCCTCGGCCACAAGGACGTTGTGACCCGCCTTGAGCAACACCTGCGTCATGGCCCACAACCGCAACCCTGGCGCATAGAGACGCTGTGCATTCGGGTCCGGCATCGGACCCACCCCGGCGATCAAAATATGATGTGGCATGGTTGAATCACCTTACAGTTCGCGTTGTTCGCAACGACATGTCTTGGCATCAAATACACGTTCAATTGCCGAAATCACTTTTTCAGTCAGTGGAACCAAGGCATTTGGATTTGGATAGAGTCTGTTTCGGCAGTTCTTTACGTCCTTCCGGTCCATTGTATATGAAAGGTCATTATATGTGTCGATAAATAGTACCCCACTCAAAATGCCTTTCCCCCTATCCACGAATAGCCCACCTGGTGCAACAACCTTACCCATGCACGATCCCGTCTCCCTGCTGATTCTCAACGTAAAAGACCCATATAATGCCTTTTCAACGTGACTTTCATCTGACGCGGCCCCGTTTACACACAACGCAACCAAGTTAATTTCTCCTCTAGCCAATTTTCGAGACTTTTCTTCAATCATTCGTCTTATGATAATGTGCTCTGGATAGGGGCTGCGGTTATCAGTTGCCCCCCCTGCAACCGGATGTCCCGCTTCCTCCAAGACTTCCTTCTCGGATTGGGTCATAGTGGAACGTTTCATTTCAGGATACATTCGAAAATACATTCCCGGGATGGGATTGCCATTATCATCTGTGGCCTGGACATCTTCCGGCTCTCCCGAAGTAAGCAGGTTGTCTGTTCTGAGTGTTACTTCAATGTTTACCACTTCATCCCCAATCTGCGCACGCACATCGACGTCTTTGGTCCCGACACCGGTCTTGTATTCCAAGTCCAGCAACGTCCCAAAGACGGCGCATCGAGTCGCGACAGATACTTCTGCTACAAATTGCGGGTATTGACTTGGGTCTTTTGCCTTTTTGGAATATGCAGACTTCATCTTTTCTTCACCAATGGCATCAGCCACTTTCTTTAATCCGAATTCAAGGCAATCAAGTTCCTTGGTAATGTCGTTATTCAAAAATCTGCAGCACAAGGCCGAAACATTACACTGCTTGAAATGCGCCTCTAGTTCATGCTCTTTGGCGCCATTAAGTTGCATTTTGTGAACATCCAACTCCTCCATAGTATTTTTGCCCAAAAGGGCGGCAAGGGTTGGATATTCATTAGAAAAATTCATTGTTCTTCTTTTCAGCATAAGTTTATACGTGATGAAACTGGAATGCAGTGTCTTTTAAGGGAAGAAGCGACATGAGATTGGTTTTTTTCTGCAGCGCCAAAGGCGCGGCAAGGAAAAAGCCCAGGGCAAGCGGAGCGTCGCCCTGGGAAGGCCGCCCCCAAAATCCCAAGCCCTGAAAGGGCGACAAGAGTTCACCAAACGGCGCAGCGGCGCAAACAAGATACGAAATTAAAACCAAATCTGTATTTACCAAGGGTCCTGACGCCCCTTGCGGGGCTTGTTGTCTGAGGGGGCTGTTTCCCCAGGGCGGCGCTTCGCTTGCCCTGGGCTTTTTCCTTGCCGCGCCTTTGGCGCTCCGAAATTGGCAGGCCATATTCCCTGCACTCCAGTATGGGAAAGAATAGATTTTCCTGATCCATTTACATGAATTACACGACCGTGTAGAGCAACGCATCAGGGAATACAGGTCGAGGGCATAATGCTGAATACGCTCGGGATTTTGGGCGGGACCGCGATCTAGTAGTGATCCTGCTTCCGTATCCTGCGGCGATATACAGCCTGCATTTATATTGTGGGCAATCAGGCTTCCCACTCAAGCACGATCGCGGCGGGGCCGGGGGGAAGGTCGAGGTCGATGGGAGAGGAAACGGCAGGACCGGAATTGAGGCTGGAGTCGGGGCCGGAATTGAGACTGGATTTGCGATTGGAATTGGGGCCGGAATCAGCATGGAGGCGGGCGGATTGGCTGGATTGGCCGGGAATTTCGACGCGAATGTTGCGGGGCGGGCGAATGACATGAATCCGAACGCGTGCGCCGGGCGAATCCATTTCAATGCGCGATGAAGATGCGCCGGGCGAATCGTCGAGGCGAGTGATCTGTGCGCCCTCGACATCGAGCACGCGCTGGCCGTCGAGCAGGCGGCGCGCCAGCAGAAAATCATAGGCCGCAATGGCCGCGCGCGTCGTCGAAATGAATTGCCGCGCTCGCGTGTCCCAATATCGCGCGCCGGTCTCGGCCAGGTCGATGTGCGAATCGGACGCGGTGGGATTCGTCGCGATCAAGTAGCCGTTGGCCGCGAGGTTCCATAGCACGCCCTCGCCCGCGACGATTTCCGGCGGACGCGCCCCAATTTCCGCCAAAATGTGCCGGACGATTGGCGCTACGGGCGGCAGAGTGCGCGGCCACAATCCCGAGCACAATGTCCATACGCCGCCCTTGGCTTTTTCCTTATCCGCGCGCGTTTTTTCGCTGTCCTGTCCGCCGCGAGCCGGCCGCATGACGAGCCACGGCAGATTCTCGATGTCCTCTTCGACAAGCACTTCCGTCCCGGGGCGCAGGCGCGCATCGAGCAGCCGGAAAATATACGCCCCGCCCGGCTGCCGAAGCGTTGGCGGAAGGCGTTTCAGCGGCGCGACGGGCTTCAGACGGCGGCTGCGATTGAGGATGCGCGGGCGCGCGGGCCATTCGGAGTCGAATCCGCACAGTTCGAGCAGCGCGGGCCAGGCGCGGTGGAGTTCGTCGTCGCCCGCGCGGTCGGCGCTGGCGGAATATCCATATCCCGACGCAAAAACCAGCGCGGCGCGCGGCGACTCGGGCGGGGCTTCGTCGATCCAGCGCGCGACGAGGCGCGTTTCCTCATCGGAAAGCGGGTGATATTCATCGAGCACGAGCAACCGCACCTCGGGATTGCATTCGAGCGAGCGCGCGAGCGTATCGGCATAAAACACCTTGAATGGAATCCGCCCAGCTGGTTCGACGCGGTCGCCCGTCGGCATGAGCGGCCCGGCCTCGAAGGCCATCTGGCGCGCGAAGGCCCAATACCTGTCAAAGATTTCCGAATGACGCAGCGGCCAGGCGTGTGACGTTCCGCGATACGAATACACAAACGCCACGCTGCATTGCGGACGCCCGAGGCGGCGCGTCGCCTCATTCGCGCGCCCAAGGAATTCGAGGTGTGGTTCGATCACGGGCAGGTCGCGCGGCACATACCAGTGGTGCGTCATGCCTTCGGGCGCGGTGGCCAGGGCCGAGAGCGTCGCCGCGCGGAAGAAATCCATCGGAATCGCGTCGAACGCAAACCATTCGCGGTGTTCGTTCATCGCGTTGTTGACGCAGATGACGGGTTTTCCGAGCGCGTGAGCCATCGCCTCGGTGTAATAGAGCCGCGCTCCGGCCTCGTGCGTTGGAACGGGCGCCGTCGCCCCCGCATACACGTTATCCGGCTGCATCCGCACCACGACGAAATCGAGGCTGTCGAGGTGGATGATGCGCCCGAGATCGCAGGCGGTTTCGAAGGTCTCGTAAGGAGTATTTTCGAAAATCGGCGTAAAAAACCAGGGCATGACGCCGCATTTTTTCGCCCCGGCGGCTTTGGCTCCGTCGAGCAGATCGCGGTAAAACCCTGCCAGAACCTCTTTTTTCAGATACTGCACTTTCACATAAGAAGGCGATTCCTCGTGGCGCGCGGGATAGGGCGCGTCGGGGTAGCGGCGGCGGAATTCGGCGTGGAAACGGTCTTTCGCGCCAGGAATATCGACGGCGAACATAGGTTCTTCATACACGACCCAGTCGAATCCGCATTCGCGAACAAAGAATTCCGTGAATTCCGCCAGCAATCGCTTCCACGCCTCGGACGCAAACGACGCGAAGCACACAAGGCGGTCATCCACGTTCGATGCGTGGAAAACGCACGGAGTATTGTCCACGGCGTGCTGCGCTTCGGCCGCGTCGAGGTCTTCGAGGTTCGCGAGCGTCGATTGGATTTGGATGGCGGCGGGCAGATTGCGCTCGTGGGCCATGCGGACGAAGCGGCGGTAATTTTCGCCCGTGCGTCCGTGGAAAACGTCGCGGCGCGCCTGGGCGTAGAAGGCCGTATAAGCTGCGTCGCAATGCAGGCGAGCCATGTCCAGGAAATAGCGCTCGCCTGCGTATTTGGGATGGGTGGGGAGGATGTTCATAAGGTATCACCGTTTATGGTAATGGATAAAAAGGCCCGCTGGACAAAGGAATCCAAGGGACAGAAAGGACGTGATGGGGAGTTGTGAGTTGTGGGTTGTGAGTTGTGAGCGAAGAAGTGGGCAGTGAACAGTGGGAAGAGAAGGCAGTTGTGGATTGTGGGGCCAGAGTTGTGGGTTGTGGGTTGTGAGTTGTGAGTTAAGAGATGGAAAGCAAAAGGGTTGAAAGGACCAAGGAGATGACCTCGCACGGAAATCGAAAGCACTGCCTGTTGTCCACTTCTTAGCTCACAACTCACAACCCACAACTCGCAACACTAAACACACCCCCCTCAGCACTCTTCACCTCACAACTAACACAACACAACACA
>CAYUNT010000186.1:0-8889 GCA_964446285.1 uncultured Candidatus Sumerlaeota bacterium
AAGAAGATGGGCAGGCATTACCACCAAGACACCAAGATATAAAGCCTTGAAGAACCAAGGATGAAATGCCTCGCCGCGTGCCTTCATGCCAAATCGCTATCATCATGGCAGGCGTGTTATTATTGGAAAAGTCCTATAGGTCACATTCGTCCCATACATCCTATAATTCCTTCGTGTCTTTGTGTCTTTAGTGGTTCATTGGCTGGCATCATAAATCCCTTTGGTCCCATCTTATGAAAACCGCTGTCATTGTGTTTCCTGGCTCGAATTGCGATCAGGACTGTCTCGACGCCTGCGGACGCGTGATGGGCTGGGACGTGCGCCCGGTCTGGCATCGCGATCCACTACCGCGCGCTGGCGGTGTGGTCGGGGCGGGTCTGGACCTTGTTGTGCTGCCGGGCGGATTCAGCCACGGCGATTACCTGCGGTGCGGGGCGCTGGCGGCGCTGTCGCCCGTCATGGACGACGTCCGGCGGTTCGCGGCACGAGGCGGGGCGGTGCTCGGCATCTGCAACGGGTTTCAGATTCTCTGCGAGGCGGGCTTGTTGCCTGGCGCCTTATTGATTAATAAGGATCTGGAATTTCATTGCGAGGACGTCTGGCTGCGGGTCGAACGGCGCGACACGATTTTCACCCGCGCTTGCCCGCCAACCTGTTCGCCGGATCGCGCCATAGATCAGCTGCGGCCGCTGCGGATGCCGATTGCGCACCGCGAGGGGAATTACTTCGCCAATCCCGAAACGCTGGCGCGCATCGAGGGCGAAGGACGTGTGTTGTTTCGGTATGTGGACGCCGCCGGCCATGTGACGCCCGAGTCGTGTCCGAACGGCGCGTTGAACAACATTGCCGGAATCATGAATGAGGCAGGCAATGTCTGCGGGCTGATGCCGCATCCAGAGCGTGCCTCCGAAACCATCCTCGGCGGCACCGACGGCCGTTCGATCTTTGAATCCATTTCGCTTTCGCTTGCCGGTGCCTGCTCATGACCCACAACTCCCACTTAACAATCACGCCAGAAATTATTGAACAGCATGGACTTAGGCCAGAAGAGTTTAAGTCGATTGTAGAGAAACTGGGGCGGGAGCCGAGCATCGTCGAACTGGGCATTTACTCGGTGATGTGGAGTGAGCATTGCGCCTACAAACACTCGCGGCCCGTTCTGAAACTCCTCCCCACTCGTGGGCCGCGCGTTGTCGTCGGACCGGGCGAAAACGCGGGCGTCATCGACCTCGGCGGCGGCCCGGAAAACCCCGACGATAGTCTCTGCGTCGTCTTCAAGATGGAAAGCCACAACCACCCGTCGGCCGTCGAACCCTACCAAGGCGCGGCGACGGGCGTCGGCGGCATTTTGCGAGACATCTTCACGATGGGCGCGCGTCCAGTCGCTATGCTTGACAATCTTCGTTTCGGCGACCCGTCCGCTCCGCGGATGCAACACCTCATCGAAGGCGTCGTCGAAGGCATCGCGGGCTACGGCAACTGCGTCGGCGTGCCGACCGTGGCGGGCGACATCGCTTTCGATCCGGGCTATCAGGAAAACATCCTCGTTAATGTGATGTGCGTCGGGATCGCCGCCAAATCCGACATTATTCGCGGGCGCGCGCAGGGGCCAGGCAACGCCGTTTTGTATTTCGGCTCCCCCACCGGGCGCGACGGCATCCACGGCGCGACGTTTGCCAGCGAGGAATTGAGCGAGGAGGCCCTTGAGCGGCGCGGCGCGGTGCAGGTAGGCGACCCGTTCATGGGCAAGAAAATCCTCGAAGCGACGCTCGAACTCATCCGCCGCCGCCTCGTGGTAGGGATTCAGGACATGGGCGCCGCGGGCCTGACGTGTTCGACCAGCGAAATGGCCGGGCGCGCCGAAACGGGCATCGAAATCGACCTCGACAAAGTCCCGCAGCGCGCGCGCGGCATGAGCGCCTACGAAATCATGCTGTCGGAAAGCCAGGAGCGCATGCTCGCCGTCTGCCGTCCGGAGGATGTGGCCGCCGCGCTTGAGGTCTGCGAACGCTGGGAATGCGGCGGGG
Source organism: uncultured Candidatus Sumerlaeota bacterium (assembly GCA_964446285.1). GTDB lineage: Bacteria > Sumerlaeota > Sumerlaeia > SLMS01 > CAYUNT01 > CAYUNT01. The sequence continues at coordinate 2,028 of CAYUNT010000186.1, forward strand.
TCATCATCGGGCAAGTCACGGACACCGGGCGGATGGTCGTGCGCCACGCGGGCGGGGTTGTGGCGGACATTCCGGCCCAGCATCTCACCAACGACGCGCCGGTGTATCATCCCGAGGCGCGCGAGTTGCCAACCTCGCCACCGCTCGAACACGAACCCGAGTTGGACGCGGACGACGTCGAGGAGGCGCTGCTTGACCTGCTTTCCGCGCCGACAATCGCCTCGAAACGCTGGGCCTACAGGCGTTATGACCACATGGTCCAGACGGCGACGGTTGTGCGCCCCGGCGAGGCGGATGCGGCCGTCTTGCGCCTGCGCAGAATCGATGGACGTCCGGACGGGCGGTTTTTGGCGGTTTGCTCGGACTGCAATTCAGGCTGGGTGGCGCGCGATCCGTTCCTTGGCGGTCAGATGGCCGTCTGCGAGGCGGCGCGCAATCTGGTTTGCACTGGGGCGGAGCCGCTGGGATTGACAAACTGTCTCAATTTCGGCTCGCCGGAGCGTCCGGAGGTCTTCTGGACGCTGCGCCGGTGCGTAGAGGGCATGGCGGCGGCCTGCGAGCGCCTCGGAACACCGGTGACGGGCGGAAATGTGTCGCTTTACAACGAATCGGGCGGGGTGCCAATTCCGCCGACGCCGATGATTGGCATGGTGGGCTTGATCGAGGAAGAGGCGCACATTACGCGGCCTGGCTGGCGCGCGGAGGGCGATGTGATTTGCGTTGCCGGGAACGAGCCGCGCGGCGGATTGGGCGGAACCGAATTTGCCCGGCGCGCGCTGGGGCCGGATCGCCCCGGAGAGCGTGCGCGTGGCGGAGCGCCGGAGTTTTCACTCGAAGACGAGGCACGTTTGCAGCGGTTCGTGCTGCGGGCGATTCGCGCCGGGCTGATCCATTCGGCACACGACACTTCAGAAGGCGGGCTGGCTGTGGCACTGGCCGAATGTTCGATGGCGGCCGGGCCAGGCCTGGGCGCGGAGGTTGACGCGGTTCCGGGTGACAATTTGGCGGTCGCGCTATTCGGCGAATGCCCGCCTCGCGTGGTCTTGAGCGTGCGGAGCACTGATTTGGAACGACTTCGCGCGCTGGCGGACGCCGAAAAAACAGACCTCGCCGAGATAGGAACCGTGGTTGCATTCGAGGGATTGCGTCTGCTAGATTCAAATCTTGTGGAAAAGAGCGCACTAAGACGGGCATTTGAAACGCGCCCGTTCTGAAGGAGCGACCATGTCGGAAAGCAACTGGGAGGCGAACGGCCCACGCCTGGCGGGCCGTCCGCATGAGGAGTGCGGTGTGTGTGGGATTGCCGGGCACGGGGAAGCGGCGAAACTTGCCTATTTGAGTTTGTATGCGTTGCAGCACCGGGGGCAGGAGACGGCGGGAATCGTCTCTGCCTGCCGCGAGCCGGAAGGGCGCGTGCGCCACTATGTGCATCGCGGAATGGGCTTGGTGGCGGATGTGTTTTCGCGCGATGCGCTGGAACGGCTGCGCGGGCGGGTGGCTATCGGGCACGTGCGTTATTCGACCACAGGCGCGCCGCTGCCGTCGAATACGCAGCCTATCGCGTCGTCGCTGCGTCTGGGGCCGATGGCGCTGGCGCATAATGGAAACCTGACGAATGCATACGCGCTGCGCCGCTCGCTTAAGAAACGCGGAGCGATCTTCCAGACCACTATTGATTCGGAAATGATCCTCCACCTGACTAGCCGCGCGGAGGGCGATGACTTCGAGTCGTGTTTGATCCAGGCGCTGAAACAGGTTCGCGGGGCGTATTCGCTGCTGGTCCTTAATAAAGAAACTCTCTATGCCGTGCGCGATCCGTATGGGTTCCGGCCATTGGCGCTGGGGCGTCTGCCGGGCGGGGCATGGGCAGTGGCGAGCGAAAGCGTGGTCTTTGACCTGATCGATGCGGCGCTCGTGCGCGACATCGAACCGGGAGAAATGCTGCGGATCGACCTGGCGGCCGGGGGCGATCCGGTAAGTCTGCATCCGTTCGATCCGGTGGAACCGGCGCGATGCATCTTTGAACTGATTTACTTTTCGCGTCCGGACTCGGTGGTGGACGGGCGCTGGGTGCAGCGTGTGCGCGAACGGTTTGGGCATGAACTATGGCGCGAGCATCCGGTCGAGGCGGACGTCGTGATCCCCGTGCCGGACAGTTCGAACCCTGCGGCGATTGGATTTGCGCGCGCCTCAGCCATTCCGTTCGATATGGGCCTGATCCGCAATCATTACGTCGGGCGGACCTTCATCGAGCCAAGCCAGCGGATTCGCGACTTCGGGGCAAAAATCAAATACAACCCGGTGCGCGATGTCGTGAATGGAAAACGCGTGGTTGTGGTCGATGACTCGATGATCCGCGGGACGACAAGCCGCAAGATCGTGCGGATGTTGCGGCAGGCGGGAGCCACGGAGGTCCATCTGCGGCTTACCGCGCCGCCTTGGCGCCATCCATGCGTCTATGGGATCGACACACCCAATCCGGCGGACTTTATTGCCAACGATCACACAATCGAGGAAATCCGCCAGGCGCTCGAATGCAACTCCGTCGGGTATCTCTCGACCGATGGGCTGCGGCGGGCCGCCGGAGAGACGAAGGGCTGGTGCATGGCGTGCTTTACGGGGAATTACCTCGATGGGCCGCATGAAAAACTCTCGAAGTCCATGCTGTCGGACGATGATGACGTTTCGTGCTCGGAAGACGTTGTGATGAACTCGGTTTCGATGCGCGGGGAGCAGGCGTATGGCATCTGAACACGCGAAAAAGGCAAAAACGGCGGGCGGGGCGGTTGGAGTGGAAAAGACATACAAAGATGCGGGCGTGGACCTCGATGCGTGCGATTCGTGGCTGGATCGGTTGAAAGTGCGGCTTCCGGCGATTGGCGGATTCAGCGGGTTGTTTCCGCTTGCGGCGGCAATCCAGGGGATGAAAGCGCCTCAGTTGGTTGCGGGATCGGACGGGGTTGGCACGAAGGTGCTTGTGGCGCGGGCGGCGGGCGACTTGAGCACGGTCGGGATTGATTGCGTGGCGATGGTCGTGAACGACCTATTGTGCTGCGGGGCAAAACCGTTGTTTTTCCTCGATTATCTCGCGGTCGGGCGGTTTGACGCGCGCGAGGCGGACGCGATCCTCGATGGCCTTATCCGCGGATGCGAGGAGTCGGATTGCGTGCTGCTCGGGGGCGAAACGGCGGAGCTTCCGGGGCTGTTCCGGCCAGGAGATTTCGATGTGGCGGGGTTTGGCGTCGGCGTCGTCGATGGCGGGCGCGTTGTGGACGGAGCGTCGATTGTGCCGGGCGATGTGGTGATTGGCCTCGCGTCGTCGGGGCTGCACTCAAACGGATTCAGCCTGGCGCGGCGCTTGCTGCCCGAATTCGAGACGGATCGGGCGCTTGCGCGGGAAATGCTTGTGCCGACCATTATTTACGTGCGCCCGGTGCTGGAGTTGATCGAGCGCGGCGTGAACGTGAAGGGCATTGCGCACATCACGGGCGCGGGATTGCCGGGGAATTTGTGCCGCGTGCTGCCGCCGAACGTGGATGCCCGGCTTGATCCGGCGTCGTGGAAAAAGCCGCCCATCTACGAGCGGCTGGCGGCGCGAATGGCGGACATGGACCAGGCGGAAGTATATAAGACATTCAATATGGGAATCGGGTTGTGCCTGGTCGTGCCGCGCGATGAAGCGGAGGAGGCCATGCGGCTTCTGGAAGCTCAGCGCCCGAGTCGGATTGGAGAAATCGTTTGCGGGAAGGGCGACGTGCACATCGAGGGAATCATGTAACAGCGCGGGAATTCACGAAAGGGCGTCAAAGGAGGCAACGAAGGAGAAGCGGACAGAGGCAAAGAAGGCAGAGGCAAAGGGAAGGCATCGAGTGGCGCGGTTTAGACGGCGATTTCGGCATCAGGAGATATACCATGAGCAAAATCAGCAATGGCGAACAGCAAATTCTCGCGGATGCGGCGGGACTGGCCAAGGCGCTTGAGTCGATGGCCGCGCAAGTGCGCAAGGAGTATGGCACAGGGCCGGACTTGGCGATCGTGGGCGTCCGAACGCGAGGGGTGACAGTGGCCGAGCGGTTGCGCGCGCTGCTTTCGCCCAAAGACCCTGGCCGCATCCCGCTGGGGGTTTTGGATATTACGCTGTATCGCGACGATTTATCGACGCTGGCGCATCAGCCGATCGTTGGGCCGACGCACCTGCCGTTCGACGTCGAGGGGCGGCTGATTCTCCTTGCTGACGACGTGATTTTCACCGGACGCACGGCGCGGGCGGCGCTGGAGGCGCTGATCGCATTTGGACGCCCAAACGCAGTGCGGCTGGCCGCGCTTGTGGATCGCGGACACCGCGAATATCCCATTCAGCCTGATGTAACCGGCCTGAAAGTGGAAACAACGCTCAAACAGATTGTGCATGTGCGATTCCAGGAAACCGATGGCGAGGACGCGATTGTCCTTGTGAGCCGATAAGCGCAGAGGAGGCGCGCAGACCCATGCCTGCTACTCGTTCCAAATCCGCATCCCGTTCCGTTCCCGCATCCGCTCCCGCGCCTGTTCCCGTTCGAGCACCCGCCGCGGCCGACGGGCAGGACGCCCTGGCAAAAATGCCGCTCGTCCCGGTGAGCGGATTCAACCACCGCCACCTGCTCGATCTCGAATCGCTTTCGCGGGGCGACATTGAGCGCATCCTGCACGACGCGGCGGGATTCAAGGAGCTCTTCACGCGCACGATCAAGAAACTGCCGACGCTGCGCGGAAAGACTGTTGTGAACTTGTTTTTCGAGAACTCGACGCGCACGCGAACGAGTTTTGAACTGGCGGCCAAGCGCCTGAGCGCCGACGTAATCAATTTCAACGTATCGACGTCGAGCGTTGCCAAGGGCGAAACGCTGCTCGATACGGCGAAGACGATCCGCGCGCTCGGGGCGGACATCATCGTCATGCGGAATTCCTCGGCGGGAACTCCGCATCTGCTGGCAAGCCGCCTGCCGGATGTGGCGGTGATCAACGCGGGCGATGGCTGCCACGAACACCCGACGCAGGGTCTTCTCGACCTCTTTACAATGAAGGAAAAGAAGGGGCGCATCGAGGGGCTGCAAGTGGCGATCCTTGGCGACATCCGGCATTCGCGAGTGGCGCGCTCGAACATCTGGGGGTTGACGAAACTCGGCGCGAAGGTGCGCGTCGTGGGGCCGCCGACGCTGATCCCGCGCGGAATTGAAAAATTGGGCGTTGAGGTGAATTATGATCTGCGGGCTGGATTGCGCGGTGTGGATGTCATCAACATTCTGCGCATTCAGCGTGAACGAATGGCGCAAAATCTTTTCCCGTCGATCCGCGAATACAACGTTCTCTACGGCCTGACGCCCGAGCGCCTGGCCTGGGCAAAACCGGATGTGCTCGTCATGCATCCTGGGCCGATCAATCGCGGAATCGAAATTGACCAGGCGGTGGCGGATGGGCCGCATTCCGTCATCGAGGAACAGGTGACAAACGGCGTCGCGGTGCGCATGGCCGTGCTGTATCTGCTCGCGGCAGGCGGGCAATAAAGCGCAGGTGGATAACGGCGCGCGAAAACAAGGTGGAAGGCACAATAATCGAGTCCACAAGCGGAGATTCTATTCATGAACAAAGTTCTGATTCGCGGCGGGCGGGTTCTCGATCCGGGATGGGGCAAGGACGAAGTAGCGGACGTTTTGATTGAAGACGGCGCAATTCAGGCGGTGCGCGCGAAGATCAAGCCGGAGCGCGGCGTGGAAGTGATCGAGGCAAAGGGTCTCGTTGTATGCCCTGGATTCATTGATATTCACACGCATTTGCGCGAACCGGGACGTGAGGACAAGGAAACGATCGCCTCGGGAACGCGGGCAGCGGCGGCGGGCGGATTCACGACGATTTGCGCGATGCCAAACACCGATCCCGTGATCGACTCGGCGGCGGGAGTGAATCATGTGCTGGCTGTGGCGGCGCGCGATGGCGTGGTGAGTGTGCTGCCAATTGCGGCAATCACCGCCGGGCAAAAAGGCGAATCTATCACGGAATTCGGCGATCTGACCAAGGCGGGCGCCGTCGGGTTCAGCGACGACGGGCACACGGTGGCCGATGCGGGAATCATGAGGCGGGCGCTGGAATATACGAAAATGCTAAATCGCCCGGTGATGGACCACGCGGAAATTCCCAGCCTGGTTGGCGGCGGAGTGATTCACGAAGGCGACGTATCGGCGCGGCTCGGGCTGAGCGCGATTCCGGCGGCGGCGGAAACCTGCTGCGTGGCGCGCGACCTGGAACTGGCAGCGGAAACGGGCGGACATGTTCATATTTGCCACGTTTCGACGGCGCGTTCGTGCGAACTGATCGCGGAGGCGCGGCGGCGAGGCGTGCGCGTAACGGCTGAGGTTACGCCGCATCATCTGACGCTCACGGAAGAAGCCGTGCTCGGATTCAATACGCTGGCGCGGGTTTCGCCGCCGTTGCGGAGCGCCGCTGACCGCGATGCGCTGCGGCGGGCGCTTCGCGAGGGCGTGATTGATTGCGTGGCGACGGATCATGCGCCTCACACGGAAATGGAAAAAGACCAGCCGTTTGACCAGGCGCCGCCAGGGATGATCGGTCTCGATTTTGCCTTCGCGCTGCTTTACACGGAACTGGTTTTATCGGGCGAAATCGAACTGGCAACGTTGATTGAGCGCATGACGTCGGGTCCGGCGCGCGTGATCGGGGCTGAGCGCGGCACGTTGCGGCCTGGAGCGCGCGCGGACTTGGCAATCCTGGATTTGAAGTCCGAAACACGGGTTTCGCGCGAGACGGTCCATTCCAAATCCTGCAATACTCCATACCTTGGGCGGACGCTCCGCGGCGCAGTGGCGCA
>CAYUNT010000187.1:0-8856 GCA_964446285.1 uncultured Candidatus Sumerlaeota bacterium
GGATATATGCAATAATCCTAAACCAAAGGGGCACCATGTTCCTGTTGCTCCCGAGGTTTTTTTGGGGGGGAGGGGCGCTGCAGGAACGGTTCAAAGTGCAGGAAAAACCTTGGGCGAGACGCCCAAGCCACCGGAATCACGGGCAAGATGCCCGTGCCACCAGCAACTTTGAACTGTTCCTGGAGGGGCGCTGGGGGTCTTGCGCGGACCGAGATGGGCGTTTCTTTGGCTTGTCGAGCGAGGCGGTATTAAGATTACATGGAGCAGCAGGAGGCGGAAAGGCGTCCGGAACAAGCCGGGGAGCGCGCCGGACGGCGGGTTGTTGCGGATGTTTGGGCCGCAGCGGTCTGAGGTTCATTATTTGCATTCTTTCCCGGGGAATTGAATCGGAATCGGCCATGCGCTGTCCATTTTGCGGCACGGATAATCGAGAGGATCGCGAGACTTGTTATCATTGCGACAAGGACCTCACGATTCTGCGTCTGATCGCGAACAAGGCGCGCCATCATTACAACCTCGCCCTCGAACATGCCGAGCGCCATCGTTACTATGAAGCCATTGGCGAATTGCGCAACGCGCTCGATCTCGACGCGAACCTGGTTGAAGCTTATGTGGTGCTCGGAACGGTGTATGCGCGCCTGAACCGCCCCGAGGAAGCACGCGAGGCATGGGAAAAGGCGCTTTCCACATCTAAAACGTTCGAGCGCGCGCACAATTACCTCGGGCAGATAAAACAAATCCGGCCTTATCAGGGCGTGTTGCGGCGGCTGCGTTACGTTCTGGCCGCGATGGCGTTGCTGGCGGGAATTTCGCTGATTTTGCTGCTGATGCTCGTCTGGCCGGACGTTACGGCGCGGACGCTCGACGGCGCTTGGCGTTCTTACCGGCAGAACGATCTCTCGGCCGCGCGCGCCCGCCTGGGCGAGGTTTCGCGACCCATCTCCGACCGCGCCCTCGAATTGAGCGCACAAAGTCTCGAGTTTTCCATCGAACGCGATGTCCAGGAGGCCCTTGCCTCGATCGAACGCCTGCGCGCGGAAAACCAGCCGCTCAGCGCTGTTCGCGCGGCCCAGAACTTTCTGCGCCGCCATCCCCCGGCGGCCGCCGCTGAAACCGCGCAAAATCTGCTGGAACACAGCCGGTCGTTCGCGCTGGCGCAGGTCCGCCAGCACATCACGCAGGTGGATGAATCGACAGTCCACCTTGATCTTGCCCGCAGGTCCGCCAAGGAATTCATCGACTTTTTCCCAACGGCCCCTGAGCGCTCCGATCTGGAAAAACTGCTCGCGGAGGCGGAATTGCGCCATGCCCGCCTGCGCCTCGAAGCGATTCGCGCGGCGTTTTTGAAAAATCACGAATATGCCGCCGCGCGCTCGGCGCTCGGCGAGCTTCTGGCGGATGTGGCAGGCTCGCCGAGCCAGAAAAGCATCCGCCGGCCGGCCGAACGCCTGCTCACGGACGTGAATCTGGGCGAGTTCTCCGAAATGACTTCGCGCGCACGCGCGGCAATGAAGGCTGGCGATCTTCCCGCGGCGGAACAGGCGCTGCGGCTGGCCGATGCCATACGGCCCCTGGATAATTCGCAACACGCCGATCTCTATGCGCTTCGCCGCCAGTTGGATCGCCGCCAGGAGGATATCCTTCTGGCCGCAGTGGATTCGCGCCTGGAAGCCCGGGATTGGGATGGCGTCGTGGCGGAAATCGACCGGGCGTCGAGCCTGACGCTGGCATCGGCCGCCCGCGAGCGCATCGACCGGGTGCTGGCCCGCGCCAAGAAAGCGCGCGCCGTCGAGAGTTACCACTGGCTGCTGCGCCGCGCATCCTCGTCCGCCGAGGCGCAATCCGCCGCTGCCGCCGCCGCCGATTCCAACGAAATTCTGCGACGCTCGCAGCTGGTTCTAGACGATCTGCCATTCGATTTGTATCCCGAGGCGCTGGATGACGTGCTCTACATGCGCGCTCTCGCGTTCGCTGCGCTTGGACATCGGAGCGAATCCGCCGCCGCGCTCGAACGCCTGCGCGAAGCGCGCCCCAAAAGCCGCTATCTGCCTCAGATTTCCGCCGGAGAATCCTCTCCGGGCGGAGCAACCAACTCCCCACCGGGATCCTCCTGAAAGGCCCTCCTCCCTCTGCGCCTGGCCGGCAACCGCGGTGCGCCGCGAGCGAATCGCCCCCCTCTGGCCTGGTCCAGCCCGCGCGCGGATAAAACACACTCTACGAACGTAAGCGGTTGCACGCGAAAAGTCTTCCCGCTTTCAATACGAAAGGGCACTGTATATGACAAAGAAAAATATGGCTAAGAAAATAAAGTCTTCCGCCGGGCGGCCGGTTCGCCAAAAGGCCTCGCAAAAAATCACTGCGCGCAAACCCTCGCCGCGCAACTCCCCATCGCCTCTCTTGCGCGGGCATTTTATTCCCAATTCGCACCTCGACCGCGAGTGGACGCTCGAATACCAGCAGACCCGGCGCCTGACGGTTGAGTTCCTCGACCGCCTTCTCGACATCTTCGACCAGGTTCCGGAATATACGTTCCTGCTCGATTCGCAGACGCTGCCCCTGGAAGATTATCTGGAAATCCGCCCCGAAAACGAGGCGCGCATCCGCCGGGCCGCCAGCGACGGACGCCTGCAAATCGGGCCGTGGTTTTCCGCGCCCGATCCGCATACGATCTCGGGCGAAAGCATTGTGCGCAACCTCCTGCGCGGACACCGCAGCGCGCGGCGGTTCGGGCGTCCGATGAAAGTTGGCTACACGCCGTTTGGGTTCGGACAGGTCTCGCAACTGCCGCAGATTTACGCGGGTTTCGGCATTGATCTGCTGTTTTTTTATAGAACGATAACGGAATATGAAGCGCCGCAATCCGAGTTTTTCTGGGAAGCGCCCGACGGCACGCGCGCGCTGTGTTCGCGGTTTGGCTCGAAGCCGCGCTACAACTTCTTCATGGACGTTTGGCGCCCCGTGGCTTACGGGCGCGGCTCGGGGCAGCGGCTTTATAAATGGGGCGAGGACGGCGGTGTGCCGTTCCGGCGCGCGGGCGCGGACCGCGAATGGGATCATTATTTCCTTTTGCGGCCTGAAAAACGGCTTCATCTCGAACTTCTCGAATCGTCGTTCCGCAAGATGCTCGAGGTCGAGCGCCGCCATTTTTCCACGCCCGTGCTGCCGCTTATGCAGGGCATGGACACGACAATGCCCGATCCGCTCGAGGCGGAAATTATCCGCGAACTTCAGAAGTTCCTGCAGCCGGGCGAAGAGGTGTTTTTCAGCACGCTCGAACGCTACGCGGCGGACATGCGCGCGCATCTCGATTTGCGCTCGCTCAAACTCTTCCGCGGCGAAATGCGCCATCCGGGCCGCCCGACGCCGTTCACATCCACGCTGGAAAGCGTCGGATCAAGCCGTCCGCGCCAGAAACGCGCGCACGCCATCGCGGAAAATCATTTGCAGCGCCTCGCCGAACCGTTCGCGGCGCTCGCCAGCATCGCGGCCGGCGCGCCGTATCCCGCCTCGTATCTCGATCGCGCTTGGCGGTATCTGCTGCTCTGCCATCCGCACGACACCGTGGGCGGCACGGGTGTGGACAAACTCGAAACGGATTCGCTCTACCGCCTCGATCAGGTGAAGGCGATTTCGGAGTTTGTGATCGACGACGCCCTCGGCGCGCTTCAACTGCGCATCGACACGAGCGCCCTTCCCGCCGACCGCATCCTCCTCACCGTGTTCAACCCAACGCCGCGTCCGCGCACCGAAGTGATCGACGCGTATCTCGACATTCCGAAAGACTCTCCGCTTGTTGAATGCGAGATCGCCGGTCCCGATGGGCGCGTGGCCGATTTCCAATATGTGCATCGCAAACCGGGCGAAAAAACGGTGCGCGACAACACGGACCTGACAATGGCGCTCGTCTGCTGGACGACGAAAATCCAGTTGCGGGTTGAGAATCTGCCGCCGATGGGCTGGCGAACTTACATCGTGCGCCCCGCCCCCGCGCCGGGCGTGAACCGCCGCGAACGCATCGCCGCGTCGCCGCATTTTATGGAAAATGAATATCTCACCGTCACAGTGAACGCGGACGGCACGCTCGATCTGCGCGAGAAATCGAGCGGGCGCGTCTGGCGCGGACTCCATGCGCTCACGGACAACGGCGAGCGCGGCAACAACTGGGAATCGCGCGCGGCGCATCTCGATCAGATGCTATCGAGCCGCGGCGTGCCCGTTTCCATCGCGCTTGTCGAAAACACCGCCCTCTCCGCCACGATCCGCGTTCGTTATTCGATGCGCGTGCCTTCGGGGCTGGTCACGAACGATTCTCACCACTATACACAGCGGGGCGAACACGAAGAAAATCTTGTTATAGACTCGTTTTTCACGCTTCGCAAAGGCGCGCGCCGCCTCGATGTGCACACAGAATTCGACAACCGCGCGCGAAACCACAGGCTGCGCGTGCATTTCCCGACGGGCCTTGCCGCCGCGCGCGAGCAGTGCGCCGAAACGCCTTACGACGTCGTGGAGCGCCGCATCGACCGCGATGACGCGCATCCCTACGCCCAGGCGGACAATCCTTCATATCCGATGCTGCGATTTGTCGATGTGTCCGACGGGCGCGCGGGACTGGCCGTCATGGGCAAGGGGCTGCACGAATATGAAGTCACGGACGATCCTTCGCGCACAATCGCCCTGACGCTTCTTCGCGCCTACGAAGTCACGCTCTGCACGGTCAGTTACCGATGGGAGCGCCGCCCGGATCAGGCGGGAAGCCAGGCGCTCGGCCCTATCGCCTGCGACTACGCGATTTTCCCGCACGATGGCGATTGGGAACGCGGCGCGGTGATGCGCGAGGCGGATGACTTTTTCCTGCCGCTTGTGCCTGCGCAAACCTCGCGCGCGGAGGCCAGCCGCGGCGGCGCGCCGCTCGAAAGTGCGCAGCTCGAATTGCGCCCGGATTCGCTTGTTCTCAGCGCCCTCAAACGCGCCGAAGACAATCCGGAGGCGTTCATATTGCGCGTGTTCAATCCGGCGTCGAAGGCACTGAAGCGCGCCTGCGCCGTGCTGCCGCGTCCCGTGGCCTCGGCGCGCATCGTCAACCTCAATGAAGAACCGGTGGCGGATGCCCCCGCACCGCGCATCGCCGCAAAAGGCCGCGAGGTGCAGTTCGACATCGGCCCCCGCAAAATACTTACACTGGAACTCCGGTTCCGTTCTGCATAACATATTTCCCGCCTTGGCGCGATCCGCCAGGCGGCAATGTGATTCTGTTCCTATAATGGGATCTATGAGACCAATGGGACGGATGTGACGAAAACTGCCTAAGCGAGAAAGGGACCTAAAAGACGAAAGGGACGCAAAGGACGTTGATGAATTTGCCAGCCACCCGATGCAAATTCTCAGCTGTTCACTGCTCACTGCTCACTGCCCACTGGCTGCTCTTCACTGACCACTGTCCACCGCTCACTCTCTTTCTTACAACTCACAACCCACAACTCCCAACACAATGCGGGTCACTGAAAAAGGAATGCGAGAACGCACATGGGAATTCTTGAAGTTCGCGATGTCACGCTCGAATTGGGCGGACGCAAGGTGCTTGACGGCCTTTCCATCGATTTTTGGGAAGGCCACATTCACGCTCTGTGCGGCCCGAACGGCGCGGGCAAATCCACGCTCGCTGGCGTTATCATGGGCCTCTCGGGCTACACGTCCATTCAGGGCGACATCCTCTTCGAGGGCCAGTCGATCCGCGGCCTCAGTGTGGATGAACGCGCGCGGCGCGGACTGACGCTCGCCTGGCAGGAACCGGCGCGTTTCGAGGGATTGCCGGTGCACAAGTTCATCGCCTCGGGCGCCAAGGACAAATCGCGCGAGCGCGTCGAGGAGGCGCTGCGTCGCGTCGGCCTCGAGCCTGCCTCGTATTTCAAGCGCAAAGTGGATAAAACCCTCAGCGGCGGCGAACGCAAGCGCGTGGAACTCGCCTCGATTCTTGCTATGGAACCCAAACTCGTTCTGATGGACGAACCGGATTCGGGCATCGACGTCGAGGCGCTCGAACGCATTTTCGAGACCTTGAAACTTCTGAAATCGCGCGGCACCACAATCGTTTTGATCACGCACAGCCTCGCCGTTTTGCGCCAGGCCGAACACGCCTTCCTGATGTGCAGCGGACGCATGATCGACAAAGGCAACATCGACCGCATCGCTGGATATTTCGAGAATAAATGCCTGCCCTGCAACCACGCCAACCAGCCTTCCGAGGCCGAAACCGCGTAATCCTCCCGCCCTTTGCATATTGAGGCTTGCTCATGAAAAAAGACGCACTTCTTGACGAACTTTTCTCATCCATCGGAATGCACAGCGGCCACCTCGCGGGCGATGACGTGGCGCGCCTGACGGTTCACGAAAACAAAGTCCTCGGCGCGCATCTCGTGCCAGGTCTGGAGGTCGAGACGGACGAGCGCCCTGACGGCATTGCGGCGCGCATCACGCTGCGTGCGGGGGTGCGCCTGGCCAAGCCCGTGCAACTTTGCTTCGGCCTCATCCCGGAAAAAGGCCGCCAGCACATTGAAATGGACGTCGCCGTCGAGGAAAACGCCCACGCTTCGATCATCGCCCACTGCACGTTCCCCAACGCGGTCGAGGTCGAGCACACAATGGACGCCCGCATCCAAATCGGCCCCGGATCGAATTATTCCTACTTCGAGCGCCACGTCCACGGGAGCGAAGGCGGGGTGACAGTGATTCCAAAGGCGCAAGTCACGCTTCTCGAAGGCGCGCGGTTCAAAACCGAGTTTGAACTCATCCGCGGGCGCGTCGGAGTGATGGACATCGCCTACGAAACAACGGCGCACGCGCGTTCGGTGCTCGAGATGATCGCGCGCGTTAGCGGACGCGGAAACGACCGCATTCGCATTCACGAAACCGGCAATCTGGTGGGCGAATATGCGCGCGCCGTGCTGAACACCTATATAGCGCTGCGCGATGATGCCGAGGCGGAAATTTTCAACACCCTGACAGCGGATGCGCCCTTCACGCGCGGGCATGTGGATTGCAAAGAGATCGTGCAAGGCCGCGCCAAGGCCCGCGCTGTGCCGGTTGTGCAGGTCAATCACCCGACCGCGCACGTCACGCACGAGGCGGCCATCGGCAGCGTCGATTCCAAACAGTTGCAAACGCTTTTGGCGCGCGGCCTCACCGAAGAACAGGCGACCGACCTCATCATCGAGGGCCTGCTTTCCTGACCGGCAGGGCGATTGTGAATTATCCCGCGCCGCGCCGGCCAGCGCGCGGCATCGCCACACTTGGAGGCGCGTTTCCCATGCGGCGAGTGATGCGATTGGAATTCCTTCTGGCTATTTCCGCTTTCCTTGCGACGGCCGGGTGCGTCGGGCGGCCTTTTGGATATTCGGAAAAGAACCCTTTCGAAGCCGCCATGGCCCAAATGCGTCCGGGAATGGACCGGCATGAAATGGAAATCCTGCTTCCGCAGCAGGCTTATTTTGCCGATGTCCCCAGTTCCAAATCCATAGGCTTGTATCATCCAGTCTCGGGGGCATTTGTTCTGGACGAAGAAACCCGGCGAAGCATTTTGTATGAAGTGAGCTATTTTAAAACGAAACTGTTTCCACCCGCCTATTCCTTGCACGCCTATTTTGACAAACAACACAAACTCCGATACGCGGAATGGTGCAGGTGGGAGGATTGATAACGCGCGCGAAGGAAAGAATGACTCCCGCCGGTTTCAAGCCGATGCGGATTGGGCCTCGCGGGGGACTTCCTCCAAAACCGCCTGCACGATTTTGTCTGTGCTGATGCCTTCGGCCTCGCCCTCGAAGTTGAGGATTAGCCTGTGGCGCAGCGCCGCCGGGGCAATCGCGGCCAAATCCGCGAAGGCGACGTTGAACCGTTCCTGAATGAGCGCGCGAATCTTTCCGCACAAAATCAGCGCCTGCGCGCCGCGAGGCGAGGCCCCGTAGCGCACATATTTTTTCACGGCATCGACGGCGTATTCGCTGTCGGGATGCGTGGCCAGGATCAGGCGCGCGGCATAGTCCTGCACATGCGGCGCAATCGCAATCGAGCGGATGAACTGGCTCCATGCGATCACCTGGTCGCGGCCCATCACGCGATTCGGCACGGGGTAGCTGGCCGAAGTGGTCCGCTCCAAAATCACGCCCAGTTCCTCGCGATTCGGGAACCGCACGATGAGTTTGAATAGGAAGCGGTCGAGTTGCGCTTCGGGCAGCGGATAGGTGCCTTCCATTTCGAGCGGGTTTTGCGTGGCCATGACGAAAAACGGTTCGTCGAGCGTGTAGCGTTTGCCCGCCACCGTGACGGTTTTTTCCTGCATGGCCTCGAGGAGGGCCGATTGCGTTTTGGGCGTCGCGCGGTTGATTTCGTCCGCCAGGAGGAGGTTCGTGAACACCGGGCCTTTCTCGAACACGAAATGCCGGCGCCCGGTTTGCGTGTCTTCCTGCACGACGTTTGTGCCGATGATGTCTGCGGGCATGAGGTCGGGCGTGAACTGAATGCGCGAGAACGGCATGTCGAGCACCTGCGAAAGCGTGCGCACGAGCATGGTTTTGCCCAAGCCCGGCACGCCTTCGAGCAAGACGTGTCCGCCCGCGAAGAGCGACATGAGCACGCCCTCGACCACCTCGGGCATTCCAACGATGACTTTGCCGGTTTCCTGGCGAAGGAGTTCAAAATCGCGGCGGAACGCGGCGGCGTATTGCTGCATATCCTGGGCGGTCGTCATGGCGAATGTCTCCTTATATTAAGAAGTTGGGAGTTGGGGGTTGGGAGTTGTGGGTTGGGAGTTGTGGGTTGGGAGTTGTGGGTTGGGAGCGAAGAGAGTTGGGAGGGGGA
>CAYUNT010000188.1:0-8838 GCA_964446285.1 uncultured Candidatus Sumerlaeota bacterium
AACCCATTCACCAACACCCCTCCAGGGGGGACACCATGTACCTGTGTATTACCTGTGTTTATGCTTGACTCTCCGTTCAAACCCCAAATCATGGGCTAAGGCGGGATTATGTCAGGGTTTTCTTTACCCGTTGGTGGGCCGCCGCTTTAAGACATCGAGCGCAATACGGGACATCGAGCCGATAAGAAGTCTCTTTCATTTCGGAAATCTTCATGCCGATCATCAATTACCGGACTAAAGAGATAAATTGCAAGGTTGTCTATGTGGGCCCCAGTTTGGGAGGGAAAACCACGAACGTGAAGTGTATTCACGGCATGATTCCCGAGGCCGCCAGAACCGCGCTGCAATCCATCGACACCGAGGGTGACCGCACGCTCTTTTTCGATTATTTTTCGTTCGATCTCGACGAAGTGGCCGGATTCAAAGTCAAGTTCCTCGTCTATGGCGTTCCCGGCCAGCCCTACTACCGTTCGACGCGTAAAATGGTCCTCAATGGGGTCGATGGCCTGGTTTTTGTCGCGGATTCAGACAAATCGCGCCTCCAGGACAATCTCGAATCGCTGCAAGACCTCAAAGGGATGCTCGCCGAGTATGGATACGACTACAACAGCATCCCGATGGTGATGCAATACAACAAGCGCGACCTGTTTTTCGTCACTCCTGTGGATGAATTTGAAGAGGTCCTCAACGACCGGGGATGCCGGTTTTTTGAGGCAATCGCGATTCAGAACAAAGGAGTCATCGAGACTTTCAGGGCCATCTGCAGCGAGGTCATTATGAAACTCAATTCGCAGCTGGCCGCCAAGTATGGCACTTACCGATGAACCATCGAAATCTGACTGCATGAAGTAGAAAATGCCGTGAGCACCGGCCCTTCTTTCTTTTCACTTTCCGCCCGAACCCTGGAACTCCTGGATTCGGAACTCCAGGTCCTGCGCGAACAATCCAAGGCGCGGTGTGCGTTTGTTCTGGATCGAACGGGGTGCATTCTGGCCTCGTGCGGCGATTTTTACCCGATGAATCCCGAGACGCTGGGCGCCATCGCTGCGGGGGCGATTGCGGCGCTCAACAAACTGGTCTCGCGCGCCGAAAGCCGCGAGGTCTCGATTCGGTTTTACGGCAGCGAAGTTGAGCGGATTCATTTTACCCTTATCACAGAGCGCGTAATCGTCACGCTTATCCATACCAGCCAGATTCCCACCGGAGTGATTCGCAGCGCGGTCAAGAATTTCGTGCAGCAAATCCGCCCGGTGATCGAGGGCGACCAAACCCGCCCCGCTCCTCTGGCCTCCATTCAGTTCATTGAAAAGAAGCTCGACAAGTTGTTTGCCGATCCCTCGGCGGAGGCCAAGTCTCCAACGGGGAAATAAGTTCCCAAGCGTGTGTTCCTTTATAAGAAATCACCGGGCAAAACCACAAAGACGTCCATTGTATTTTGCAGGCTCCTGTGCCTTGGCGTCTTTGGGTCGATTGGCTCGGACATCCTGAGTTTGCCATGATCGAACCGAGCCGATCCTCTCCCGCATCCCGATCCACCTCTGGCGCATCCGCCGCCTCCCATGCCGCCGCCGCTGCCACTGGCATGTCTCCAGCGGCGGGGCAAGGCGCTGGAAGCCTGATGGCGCGCATCGCGGCCGCCTTGGTTCTGCTGATCCTTTCAATCCATTGCGCTGCGGAAGCGCGGCGGCTTTGGGTGAAGGAAAGAAACAACGGCATGGCGGCGGGGCGGATCGCCAACCGGGTTTTTGACAAAGAAACCTCGACGCTGCTCGACACCTCGCTGGCTGCCAGCCCGCGCGATGGCCTTGCGCTCTATTTAAAAGGAATGGCGATTTTGCAGGTCGAGATGCTGCGCGACCATCAGGGCGGCACGGTGTCGCTCGAAGCCCTCGATGCATCCGCGGCATATTTCCAAAAAGCCATTTCCACCATTCTGTTCCCCGCCAAGGTGTATTTCTTCCTTGGACTGGCGCATCAATATGGAGCGCTTCTCTGCGCGCGAGAAAAGAACATGGCGCGCCTGCCCGATTTCGCCGGGCGTTCTGTGGATTATCTTTTCCAGGCGCGGCGGCTTGAACCGGCCAAAAGCGAGGATCAGGCGAATTTCTGGGTGGACGTCTCGCGCAACGCCGAGATGGCCGGGCGGCCGCATCAGACTCTGGCGGCTGTGGAACTCGCGCTTTCGCATCCCAAATACCGCCCCGCGCCCGAACTGGCGCCCGTCTGGATGGCCCGCCGACAGAACGCCGCATTTATCCTCGGAAATGCCCCGGAATCCGCCATGACTCTCTACCGCCGCTGGCTCGACAACCCCAAGGAGGGGCAGTTGTGGGCCGCGATGGGCATCCTCAGCCGCATGCCCGAGGCGCGCGAGGCTTCGCTGCTCTTTGTGGAAAACCTGGCCGCTCAGCATCCGGGCGACGAAAACGTCCAGAACCTTCTTAATGTAGTGCGCCGCGAGGTTCGGGGCGGTCCGCGGAAACCGGGCGCCGCGCCTTCCTCGTCCGCAAAGCCTGTTTCGCCGCCGCCCAGGCCTGCTTTGCCGCCAAAGTCCATTTCGCCACCCAAGTCCGTTGCTCCTGCCCCCTCTCCTTCTGTTTCTCCCGTCCCTTCGGCGGCGGCTCCGCCGCCTGCCTCCCCGGCGTCCACTCCCGCGCCCTCTCCTCTTCCAACAGCGCCTCCAGAGGCCCCATTGCCCGAGTCGCCAAACCGCCCAGACGCCCCTTGAGAGAGACCTCTCCCCATGCCTTGCGGTCTATCCATTCCGCCAAACTCTCGCCCCCCCGCCCCGAATTCGCCTCCCCTTCGCGTGTATCTGTCTGGCGCCATCGAAAAAGCGCCGGACGGCGGAATGGCCTGGCGCCAGGATTTGGGCGATTTTTTGCGGGCGGAGTTTGGACATTTTGTTCATCCGATTCATGGATACGACACGGGCACATCTTCC
Source organism: uncultured Candidatus Sumerlaeota bacterium (assembly GCA_964446285.1). Taxonomy (GTDB): domain Bacteria; phylum Sumerlaeota; class Sumerlaeia; order SLMS01; family CAYUNT01; genus CAYUNT01. The sequence goes on from CAYUNT010000188.1 coordinate 2,945, forward strand.
AACGCCGCGCCTTCCGGTGCGGATGCAAAGGCCAAACCGCGCGCCACGCTGGGTGAATTAAAGGCCGATCCCGCGCGATTTGAGGAATTCCACTCTGTCATCCGCCCCATTATCCGCCGCGACCTGCGGCTGGTCCTCGAAGAAACCGATTATGTGATCGCCCTTTGGGACTCGTATGTGCTCGGCGGGGCGGGAACGCACGGCGAAATCACACTTGCCCACTACTTCGGAATTCCCATCCATCTGGTGCTCGGAATGCCGCGCCGCGAAGCCAGCGGATGGATTCTCGGTTGCGCCGACGAAGTTCACGAATCGTTCGACGCCCTGAAGGCGCGCCTGCGGGTTCTTGTGGCCCAGGGCGCGTTGCGGCGTCGAGGGGAAGTGGGGGAATAGACAGGATTTACAAGATAAACAAAAAAGGAAAAAGTATGCAAGACGCCCTTTCTTTTCATCGCGCCCATCTTGCTAATCCTGTAAATCCTGTCTATTCCTGTCCATTCCGAATCCGCGGCTTTGTTGAAGAGGATCGTCAATGAAGGACACATCGCTCCGTTCCATACTTGATTTCGCGGTAGAAGCGGTTTGGGAGGCCGGGCGGCTAACCCTTCCATACTTCCAAAGTCCCGGCCTGGCTGTGGAACTCAAGGCGGACCAATCGCCCGTCACGCAGGCCGACCGCGCCGCCGAAGACCTGCTCCGCCGCCGCATCCGCGCCAAATTTCCCACGCACGCCGTTTTGGGCGAGGAGGAGGGCGAAAGCGGCGCTCAGGGCGCTTCGCACCGCTGGATCATCGACCCGATTGACGGCACAAAATCGTTTATTCGGGGCGTGCCGTTGTTCGCCACAATGCTCGGCCTGGAGCGCGACGGACAGGCCATTGTGGGCGCGGTATCGTTCGCGGCGCTTGGGGGAGAATGGGTGGCGGCGGCGGCCGGAGAAGGCTGTTGGTGGAACGGCCGGCGCGCGCGAGTCTCCGAATGCGCCTCGATGGATCAAGCATTGCTGCTTTGCACGGACTACGCCCATTTTCCGACCGAAGGCAAGCAGCCGGCCTTCGAGCGCCTGTGCCGCGCCACGCGCCTGCAACGCACATGGGGAGATTGCTATGGACATTGCCTCGTGGCGACAGGGCGCGCCGAGATCATGCTCGATGCCTCGATGAAGGTCTGGGACTGCGCCGCCTTGCTTCCGATTCTGGAAGAGGCGGGTGGTTCCTTCACTGATTGGCGGGGCGAAGCCACCATTCATGGGGCGGATGCCATTTCCACAAACGGGCTTCTTAAGGCGGATGTGCTCCGGCTGATCCATAAGGCAAAGTAATCCGCAAGTATGTCCATCCGGCGGATTCTACGCGATAAGGCCAAACCAAATGCCCTCAAACGGGAGTCAGGCAATAGAGAGGGAAAAATCGGCTCGGAACGGGGGCCGGAGAGGGCGACAGAGGACTCAAAAACACCAAAGAATCCGTTGGGGGAGGGCGAACGCGCGCGAAACCCGCGCCCTGGAATTTGGGGATTTGGGATTCTGATTCTCGATTTCGGACTTGATTTGGGCAAGGGGGTGGAATTAGCTGCCTGATTATTCAGGACACGGTCCATTGCCAGTTCCGTGGACTTGCGTTCCTGATTTAAGGAAAGTTAGGTATAAAATGAGTCAGACAAAAGCCCTGGATATTTCTGGCAGGCATGGAGTTCCTTCCGCACGATTTCTGCCAATAGTTTCGCTGGCCTGGCGCTTCGCCGCTCCGTTGATATTGGTGACGTTATTGCTGGCCGGTGCAGCTCTGGCGTATCCGCTATGCTGGATTGGCGTCGGAGTGGCGGGCATTCTTGCGGCTTTCGTTTTGTATTTCTTTCGGGATCCAAACCGCCGCGCTCCCCGAATCCCAGGCGCAATCGTCTGCCCGGCCGACGGACGCATTGTAAGCGTCGAAGAAGTGGCTGATGAGCGATTCCCCGAAGGGCGGGCCTGGCGCGTGGCGATTTTTCTTTCGATTTTCGATGTGCATGTCCAGCGCGCGCCTTTTGCGGGCGAAGTCGAGAGCGTGGATCACAAGGCGGGCAAGTTCCTCAACGCGCTCAATGACAAATGCTCGGAAGACAACGAGCACACCATGATCCTGTTTCGGCATGAAGGCACGCTGCTCGGCGTGCGCCAAATCGCGGGCGCCATTGCGCGGCGGATCGTTTGTCCCCTGAAACCGGGCGATCAGGTGGAAGCGGGCGATCGCATCGGTTTGATTTGCTTTGGTTCGCGCGTAGAGGCATTTTTACCGCTTCAGGCCGAAATTCGCGTCAAGCCCGGCCTGAAAGTTCATGGCGGCCAGAGCATTCTGGGCATTCTCGATCACCAGAATCCTCTCAAACGCCCGAACTAGCGGCCGCGGGCGCCGCCAGACCCAACGCACGCTTTTGCCGGAGCAGGTTCCCATCCAGCCTCAAGCGCCGGAATCCGCCTCTGCCGGTCGCGGACCATTTCCAAGGCCTACCCAATGAAAAAAGTCTATTTCCTGCCGAATCTGATTACGACAGGGAGTCTTTTTTGCGCCCTTCTGGCCATCATGCACATTATCCGCGGCCAAGTGGAGATGGATACGGGGGTGGCGCGGGCGCACTTTCAACATGCCTGCTGGCTGATTCTTGTTTCGGCCATTCTCGACGGCCTGGACGGCACAGTGGCGCGCCTGACGAAAACCGCGTCATCTTTCGGGCTGAATTACGATTCGCTGAGCGACTTGGTGGCGTTTGGAGTCGCGCCTGCCTTCCTGATGTTCGCCAAATTGAACCGGTTCGATGACAGCATCGAGTTCTCGCGCCTTACGCCGCGCGTGGCCGATGCCGTGGTGGCGCTTTACGCGATTTGCGGCGCCCTTCGCCTGGCGCGCTTCAATGTCCAGGTGGCCCACGAAGAAAAACACTCCTTTACCGGCCTGCCCATTCCCGCCGCCGCAGGCACGGTCGTTTCCACCTACCTCGTCCTCGATCAACTTGCCGACAGCAGGATGCTTTTCCGGGGCATTCTGGTAATAATGGCGCTGCTGAGCTATCTGATGATCAGCACGATTCCATTCCCAAGCCCGAAGGCGATCAACTTGCGCGGGCGCCGGCCTTTCGATCTCCTCGTGACGACTATTATCACGGCCTGCATTGTAGTGGCTCTGCGGCGGACCCTGGAAGTGGTTGTGCTGGCGGGCTTTATGGTCTATATCACCGTGGCGGTAACGCGGCATTTCTTCTTTCGGACCGCCGAGCGTTCTTTGGCGCCCGCATCCGGGCCTTCCGAAGGCGCGGCCGGGGAACTTCCAAGCGCTCCGGCAACTCCGGACCCCGGCGAGTCCCCGGACCGCGAGAATCTGGACTAGCCGGCGCCGCCTCGGATTTTCCTCGGGGGGCGGCGGATTCTTTCTGCCTTTTGCATCAAACAGGGGAGTGCCTGAATGGAGCGCGATAATTACCTGCAAATCGGGCGTCCGTCGAATGAATGCGCGCTGTGCGGACGGGCGCTGGCGGAAATCGGACGACATCCTTCGGTCATTGATGAACCGGAGGAAAAAACTGACAGGAAATCCAAAGACAAAGCCAGAAACAAAGACAAAGAAAAGGACAAGGAATCCGACCCGACTCCCCGCAGGGATTTTTGCCCGGAATGCTGGAGCAAGGCGAAGGACTTGAAATACTTTTCCTTCTGGCTGGCGCGGCGCACGCGCCCGGCGCCCAATCGCAAACTGGCCAAGGCGGAACGCAATGAGGTTCTCTGGCGGCTTTTCAGCGCCCTGACCACGCGCCAGGAACCCGAGACGGAACCGCAGCGCTTTTTGCTGGCGCATTTGCTTATGAAATACGGCGTGTTGCGCTGGCAGGCAAACTCCACCGACGAAGAAGGGCTGGCCTGCATCGTTTTCGAGCACACGCCAACGGGCGAGCCGTATCGCGTGCGCGAGCACGCCATGGACGAAGCCGCCCTTGTGCAGACCTTGCAGGAAATCGAGGCGCTTGTGGCGCGCGAGGTAAATCCCGGCCTGGCCGACGCCGCCAAACTGTGATCCAGTGCGTTTTGTTCTATGAAGAATGACACCATCATGGCGCGGGCGACGCCCGCCGGAACGGGTTCCGTCGCCATTGCGCGCGTGAGCGGCCCGCGCGCGCTAGAAATTGCAGAGAGCCTGTTCTGCTCCCATTCGGGCGAGAACGTGCGCGATTTGCCACCGCGGACTTTGGTTTTAGGCGCGCTGTTCGACTCGCCGGCCAAAGCGCCGGGCGATGCGACCAATGGCGGCAAGGAGAACCGTGTTCCGCGCCGGCCCATTGATGAGTGTCTTCTGGCCGTCTGGCGCGCGCCGCATTCCTACACGGGCGAGGATGTGGCCGAATGGCATCTGCACGGCGGGGCGCGCGTGGTGGAAATGGCGCTGGAGGCGATCGGGCGGGCAGGGGCACGTCTGGCGGAACCGGGCGAATTCACGCGCCGGGCCTTCTTGAACGGGCGCATCGACCTGGCGCAGGCGGAGGCGGTGGCGGACCTTGTGGCGGCGCAAACGGAACGGGCCGCGCGGTGCGCGTTGCGCCAGCTCGCAGGTGGACTCTCCGGGCGCGTGACGGCGATTCGCGATCCGCTCCTGGCGCTGACGGCGGAAACCGAGGCGGCGATTGATTTTCCCGAGGAGGACATTCCCGATTCGGACCGTGCGCGGCAGGCGGCGGCGCTCGAACGGGCCATGCGCGAGATCGATTCGCTGCTTCGCGATGCCCGGCGCGGACGCCCCCTGCGCGAAGGGGCGCGCGTCGCCATCGCCGGGCGGCCCAACACGGGGAAATCCTCTGTGTTCAACGCGATTTTGGGCCGCGAGCGCGCTATCGTCGCTCCGCACGAAGGCACTACGCGCGACACCATCGAGGGCGAAGTGGACCTCGATGGCATCCCCACGATTCTTGTGGATATGGCTGGATTGCGCGACCGGCCGGAGGAAATCGAGGCGATGGGAATTGCTCGCGCCCACGAGGAAATCGCCGCGGCTGACTTGGTTATTTTTCTGCTCGATGGCTCGCGTCCGCTGGGGGGATCGGATGATGAGGCGTTCGCACGTGTGCGCGAGAAACCCCACGTGATTGCTGTGAACAAGGCGGATTTGCCGCCTGCTTATGCCATGCGCGATGCGGAAACACGATTTGCTTCCGAGCATCGGCGCGGAGTGGCCCACCTGAGCGCCCGCACCCGCGAGGGCATGGATTCGCTGGAACGGCTGATGACGTCCGTGCTTAGGGGCGAAACGCCTGGAATGGCAGGTTCGGGAGAATATGGCGGATCAGCCAAAGAGACCTCGACCACGCCAGTTGGATTTGCGGAGTTCCCAGGCGCGGAAAACGCTGAAACACCGCTATTGGCCAATTCGCGACACATTCATCTTCTGGAAGAAGCGCAGGAGCAATTGCGCCGCGCGTCGGAAGGATTGGCGGGAAGACTGTCGCCGGAGTTTATCGCCGTGGACTTGCAGGGCGCGCTGCGTTCGCTGGGTTCGATCCTGGGGCGCGGCGATCTTTCCGAAGACCTGCTTGATTCCATTTTCAGCAGGTTCTGCATAGGAAAATAGCCGAAGCACCCAGGTTGTTGTGCGTTGTGAATTGCAGGCAGGACAATTCCGTAAATGCTTCTTACGGGTTTTTAAGGGGATGCACAGGGCTTTGCATTTCAGCAACTCGTGAGCCTGTGCACAAGGCCTGAAGGGCTGAAATCCCTTAGCCCAGCCCAACGGGCTGGGGATAGGAGCCTCCACCAAAAATCAAGCCCCAGCGGGGCGCAATAACCAAGGAAATGTCAGCCAATTGGTGGGTTGGTTCCATTGACGATCTATCGCGGCCCTTCAGGCCGCCTGATTCCGGGCGGATACGATTCCCAG
>CAYUNT010000189.1:0-8834 GCA_964446285.1 uncultured Candidatus Sumerlaeota bacterium
CCCACAACCCACAACTTCCAACTCGCAACTCACAACCCACAACCCGCCACCCAGCACTCCCCGCTCACAACTCACAACTCACAACTCACAACCCACAACTCACAACTCTTCTTTTTCCTTACAGCGCCGCGTGGATGATCGCCGAGAAATCATCCGCCTTGAGCGCCGCGCCGCCGATCAGTCCGCCGTCGATGTCAGGCTGCGAGAAGAGCTCCTTCGCGTTGGAGGGCTTCACCGAGCCGCCGTATTGCAGGCGGATTGCCTGGGCCACGAGCGGGCCGTAGAGGGAGGTCAGCACGCTGCGGATATGCGCATGGACTTCCTGCGCTTGGGCGGGCGTTGCGGTGCGTCCCGTGCCGATGGCCCAGACCGGTTCATAGGCGATGACGACCGTGCGCGCGTAATCCGCCGGAAGCTCGTGGAGGCAGCCCTTCACCTGGAGTCCGACGACTTCGAGCGTCTGGCCGCGATCGCGCTCTTCGAGTTTTTCGCCCACGCAGATGATCGGCGTCAGGCCGACTTCGCGCAAGGCGCGCGCCTTGTAATTCACGCCTTCATTGGTCTCGCCAAAATACTGGCGCCGTTCGCTGTGGCCGAGAATTACATACGAGCAGCCGACTTCCTTGATGAATTTCGGCGAAATTTCGCCCGTGAACGCGCCTTCCAATTCGTATTTGCCGTCTTTCATCGGCCCCACGTGGCAGTTTTGCGCCCCCAGGGCGATGTTTGTGCCTTGCACGAGCGCGGCGACGCTTTCGAGCGCCGTGGCGGGCGGGCAGCATGCCACTTCGACTTTGCCGGCGAGGTCTTTTGCCTTCGGGATCAACGCCTCAACGAGCGCGCGGGCGTCTGCGCGCGTCTTATACATCTTCCAGTTTCCTGCGACGAACGGAACACGAGCCATGGTGCATTTACTCCATTATGGATTGAATTTTCGCCGGCAAGCGCGCGGCGATTGGTGAGGAAAATTGCCGGGAGTTATATCAGATCGTTGTGAGTTGTGAGTTGTGGGTTGTGAGAAAGAAAGTGAACAGTGAGCAGTGAGCAGTGAGCAGTGGATAGCGGGCAGTGAACAGTGGACAGTGTTTGGGATTGGCGGAGGGCAATTAACCTGGTTCCTTTGACTTTTATGTCCCTTATATCCTATTTGTCCCATCCGTCCCATGAGTCCCATTTTCTTTGATTGGGCGCGGCATCCGGCAATCATCGGCGTGGCGTTCCTTCCAGCCGGCGGCGCGCTGAATCGAGCGTGTTCGCCAGCAACATCGCCACCGTCATCAACCCCACGCCGCCCGGCACGGGAGTAATTGCCCCCGCCACTTCCTTCACGGCCTCGAAATCCACATCGCCCACCAGCCGGTAACCTTTCGCGGCCGCCGCATCCTCGATGCGGTTGATTCCGACGTCGATCACCGCCGCGCCGGGTTTGACCATGTCCGCCTTGACGAACCAGGGCCGCCCGATGGCCGCGATGAGAATATCCGCCTGGCGGCAGAGGTCCGCAAGTTGTTCCGAACGCGAATGGCACACGCAAACAGTCGCATCCGCCCCCGTGCCTTTTTGCATCAGCAATTCCGCCATCGGGCGCCCGACCAGATTGCTGCGTCCCAGGATGACGGCCAGTTTGCCTCGCGTTTCGATTCCCGAACGCACGAGCAGCGCCTGAACGCCCTTCGGTGTGCAAGGCACAAACGCGGGCCGTCCCTGCGCCAGAAGCCCTGTGTTTTGCGGATGAAAACCATCCACATCCTTCTCGGGATCGATCCGCATCACGATGGCGTCCGGGTCAAACTGCGCCGGGAGTGGCATCTGCACAAGGATGCCGTCGATGGCCGGATCGGCGTTCCATGCGCGGATTTGGTCCTCGATTTCGCGCGGCGTGGCATTGGCGGGATAGCGGCGCTCAGCGGAATACAGACCGGCCTCCTCGCACGACTTTCGCTTGCTGCGAACGTAGGAATGCGAAGCCGGATCATCGCCCACGAGGATAACGCCCAATCCCGGCGGACGCCCGTGGCGTTCGCGCAACGCGGCCGCCTCACGCGCCACTTCCGCGCGAATCGCTTCCGCCACGGGTTTGCCTTCGATGATTCTCGCCGTCATTCGCTGTTCCTTCTGGGAATAGTCTTTTCTTGCGCGCTTTCAGAAATGAGACCTATTGGGACGTATGGGACCTATGGGACCTATGGGACCTATGGGACGTATGGGACCTGTAAGACCTGTGGGACTTATGAGACATGCGGAATTTACCCTGATACCGACTGCCATTTCGCACAATTGCTCACTGCCCACTGCCCACTGTTCACTTTCTTTCTCACAACCCGCAACTCACAACTCACAACATTCCCCTTCTCATTCCTCCTCATCTTCCTCTTGTTCCTTATCGGCTTTTTTCTTCGCCTTCACATAGATGTCGTCGCCGTTGAGGTCCAAAAGGACGAATCCCGTGACCAGATCGACGACTTCGAGCGGGCGGATTCCCGCGCGCCCTCCGGCGGCGAGCGCGTGCGCCCCCACCTCGATGGCATCCGGCGAACTTTTCGTTTCGCCCAGGTTGATTTTGAAGATCGGGAACGGAAGTGCATCGCCGCCGTGGCATCCCATCGAAACCGGACGATAGCGTTTCCAGAAGTAATTTCGATCCTTGTTTTGAATCGGGTCGATCCAATGCGTATTCCAGCCCACCTCGGGACCGCAGCTGTTAGTCGGCAGGCAGATGTCGAAGAGGTTCGTCAGATGAAAGCGCAGATTGAGGCCTGGCCCCGCCTGCACGCCAGCCACAGGGATGTCGAGCACATCGCAGACGCGGTTGACCGGATAGAGCGCAAGCGTCGAGAGCCGGAACGGATTTTGAATTCGGACCTTGCCATAATCACGTTCCGTGCGCAGTCCGGCGCATCCGGCGGCCCAGGCCAAAATGGCAAAAAGGACTGCCACTTGCGCGCCTTTCAGCGCCCATCGGTTTGCGAGGCCGTAGCGATTTGACACACGATTGCGTTCCAACATGCGAATCCTCCCGATATGGGATTCATGCGCGGGGGAAGCGTCGCGCCAGTCCGGCGCGTATCCCACAATGGCGCGCGGACCCCGCGCAAGACCAAACCATAAATGGCGAAATCGCACGAGATGGGGTTGCGAGTTGTGGGGTGAGAGAGAATGTTGTGAGTTGTGGGTTGTGAGTCGCGAGTTGAGAAATGCGAATCATGAGGCCAGAAGGACCATAATAAACTGCTGCCAAAACCGAAAACACTGCCCACTGCCCACCGTTCGCTGATCACTGCCCACTGATCACTTCTTTACTCACAACTCACAACTCACAACCCACAACCCGCAATTCCCCCCTACCGCTTTGGCGTCAGCGACATCAGTATCACCCCATGTTCGGGCAGCGAAACGCCCATGCCTCCAATAAATTCGCCCATATCCTTTTGCCGCCACAAGTCGCGCGCCTTCCACGCGCCCGAGATTCCCAGCGCCTTCCATTCCAGCCTGTATTCGATGTTCTGATCGAGGCCGAGGTCGTAATCGCCGACGCTGAACACGCCGACCGCCTTCGATCCATCCGACATATCTTTCGCCCAGACTTCGATTTCCGGCGTCTGCACGACGCGCCGCGCCTGGCGTCCCAGCACATCCTGGTTCACCGCCAGCACCTCATCGTTCGTAAGCAGATTCAGTGTAAAATCATCCAACTGCGTCAAGTCGCACCCAAGCAAAAGCGGCGCGCTCAGCAGACACCACCAACTGACATGGCTGTATTGTTCGTTGGGCGTCAGTTTCGAGTCGCGCAGCGGCGGCCCCCACCCCATCTTGCCGACAACAAGCATGTCCGGATCATTCCATCCGCCTGGCCCTGCCCATTCGGCGATCGGCGCCTGCGCCGAGGCATAGCGAACCACGCAACGCCAATTGTCCGCGATGTCGCCCGTCGTGCGCCAGAGGTTCCCGCCCGCTTTGGCGCCCCAGGTCCACGGATCCTTGAATCCCCAATTGCAAATGCTGAAAACAATATCGCGTCCGCAGCCTTTGAGCGCGCTGCCCATGATCGAGTAGGCCTGCGCCGGGTCCATGCCGTCTGTGTTGCACCAATCCACTTTAACGTAATCCACGCCCCATTGCGCGTAGGTGCGCGCGTCGATTTCCTCAAATCCCTTGCTTGCTTCGTATCCGGCGCAGGTTTTCGGGCCGGCATCCGTATAGACGCCAAACCGCAAGCCCTGCGCGTGGACGTAATCCGCCAGCGCTTTCATGTCGGGGAAATTGCTGTTCGGAGCGATGATTTTCGTTTTCGGATCGCGTTCGCCCTGCCAGCAGTCATCCACATTAATGTAAATCCATCCATGTTCCGCGAGGCCCGAGGCCACCATAGCATCGGCGGCGGCGCGGACCTTGCCGTCGTCGATCGCGCGCCCCCAGCAATTCCAATTGTTCCATCCCATGGGCGGAGTCTTGGCGAGTCCCTGTCCGATTACGAGGCGGATCGTTTTTTCCGCGCGGCCGTGTTTGTTTTCAGCGGTCAGTCGAATTTTATATTCGGCGGCAGGGCCGGTTTCGCCGCGAACAATGCCCGTTGCTGGATCAAGCGAAATGCCTTTTGGAAGCCCCTCCGCCGCGATGCGCACAGGCCGTTTGCCAGAAACGGGAATCGTGTAGATGAACTCGCGTTCGGGTCCTGCGCCGATGACGCCCGGCGCGTTGATGCGCGGCGTGTCGGGCGCGGGCGGCGTGAGAATTTCGCGCGCGGGCGCCTTGATCGGAATCCGGGCGGGCAGAGCCGTTGCGCCGGCATCTTTCTTCAAAATCAGCGCTGCATCTGCCCAATCCGCATGGTCGTAATCAATGCTGTCGCTCGCGTCGTTCACGATCAGGTCGAGGCGCGCCACGCCCGCCAGATCGACATCCACATCCACCGGCGCATTGCCGCCACGCAGCACGCCGCTCTCGAAAACCTTTTTCCTGTCGGCGTAAACGCGGAAGATCACGCTGGCGGGCGCTGTGGCCACTTCATCATCCACGCCCACCTTGGCGCGGAACCGCAACGCCGCGCCCTTGAGATCGATGGCGAACCGGCTCGCGGCGTGCGTGCCGATTCCGCGCTTGAAGCGCTGCCCGCCAATGCGCAATGGCGTGCCATTCACCGAAACCTTCGCACCGGGTTTGCTCCATGATTGCAGAATTCCGCTCAGGTCCATTTCGTCGAGCCAGAGCACCCGCCCGTCTTTTTCATCCGCCTTGGGATTGGGCTTTGCGTCCGCCGGGGCGGGCGCCGGGGGCGCCGCAAACGCAAACGGCATCGCCAGGCAAAACAGGATCAGCGATCCCCACTGGAATCCGCGCCGGAAATCCGGGCAAACACGATGAGATGAAGTCATGTGAAAATCCTTTTTGTTGTATCAGAATATAATACTGCACATCGAATGCAACTTCCCCTCCAGCCGCCACCAGCCCTTGCGAATATCCGCGGGCAGGCGCGCATCTCTTTGCCCCGCCGCTCCTTTGCGCTGCCGCCTAGTCCGTGATCTTGCCCTTCAGGTTTGGCATTGTGCCGGGCTTGTCCGCTTCCCAGTAGCGCGACTCGTCCCCGGTGGCCGTCACGTTTTCATACACGCCTTTGTCTTTCCGGACCAACTTTGTGAAACCGAGATTTTTCAAATCGGCGGCTGTGTGCGGCGTGGCCACCCCTACAGGGAAGATCAGCCGTTCGACCGGCGCGCCGCACTGGGGGCAAACCTCCAGCCGCGCGTCCTTAATCGACTGGCGCACGGTAAATCCATCGCGGCAATACGGGCATCCGGCGGGCGCTTGCCCGGGTTCCGTTTTTGCCTCCGGTTTTGCGGAAAACGCATATTCGTATATTGGCATGTCTCTTTCGCCTCAACTTGCACGGGCGGCGCGGCGCAATGAGACACAACCCGCCCGCCGTCCATCCGATTCCGTTTCGAGGAGCCTTTGTTCCTCCTCGCTTCCTCCTGCTCCTCCCCGTCCTCCCTGTCTGGCCTGAAATGTATGAAGCGGGCGGCGGCGGTTCCAGGAAAAAATGCATGCTCCTCCCGCGCCGCGTTTTCTGCCAGCGAAACCGGCCCTTGACTTTCCCCGGAACTGGCGTCAGGGCTTGATTGGCAGCCCGGCTGGACGGGGCTTGGCGAATGTTTTTTCTGTGCTGATAATTATCTTCCCCCTTGCCTTCCCCGGGCCAGATTGTTCCGCCCCCGCCCCGTTTATGCAACTCCGCTATTCGCATACCAGGTTGCTCGATTTCTGATTCTTTTTCCCGGCAATTCTCCATGACTGAATCCTCAAACATGCCTTTCATTTCCGCCGTTGTTCCCTGCTACAATGAAGAAGAAAACCTGCCCATCCTGCACGAACGCCTGACGAAGGTTTTTCAGTCTCTTGGGCGTCCTTACGAAATCGTGCTCGTGGACGACGGCAGCCGCGACCGCACATTTGCCGTCATCGCGGAACTGAGCCGCAAAGACCCCTGTGTTCGCGGCGTCAGCCTCTCGCGCAATTTCGGACATCAAATCTGCCTCACCTGCGGCCTCGATCATGCGCGCGGCGAGGTCGTCGCGATGATGGACGCCGATTTGCAGGACCCGCCCGAACTCATCGGCGAGATGCTGAAAAAATACGAAGAAGGCTACGACGTCGTTTATGCCGTTCGGACCAGGCGCGAAGGCGAGACGATGTTCAAAAAGGCCACAGCGGCGTTATTTTACCGCATCCTGCGTTTTTTTACACGCATCGACATACCGGTCGATACGGGCGATTTCCGCCTCATCTCGCGCCGCGCTCTCGACAGCGTTCTTTCGCTGCGCGAGCGAAATCGCTTCCTGCGCGGATTGTTTTCGTGGGTTGGATTCCGCCAGATTGGCGTTCCGTATGTCCGCCCTGCGCGCCTCAAGGGCGAAACTAAATATCCGCTGCGCAAAATGGTCCGCTTCGCGCTCGACGGCATCACGTCATTCAGCACATTTCCGCTCCACGCGGCGTCTTTCCTCGGAATGCTTGCCGCGCTCGCCGGATTCCTCTACGGATTGCGCGTGTTTTACATCGCCATGATTGGCAAACCCGTTCCCGGCTGGGCCTCGCTCATGGTGGTGGTTCTGTTTTTCGGCGGCGTGCAGCTGTTCACGCTGGGCGTGCTCGGCGATTACGTCGGGCGGATTTTCGATGAAGTGAAACGCCGTCCGTTGTATTTTGTGCGCGACCGCGCAGGATTCGGCGAGGACGCCTCAATGAAAGGGCCGTGCCCGCCTCCATCGCCCGTGCCTTCTGTTCCGCCGAATAAAAAAACATGAATGCACGGAATTCTTAGACAGGATTTGCAAGATGGACAAAACATTCGAGAAGAGCAGATGCCAATTTCCATTTTCGTTGTTCATCCTGTAAATCCTGTCTATTCTATTTCCTTCTTTTTTGCCTCCCATGATTTCTACCCCCGCCGCACCATCCGCTTCGCCTGCCGCGCCGCAAGCGGGCGCCCGCCCATCTCGTCCGCCGCTGAAAATCTGTTTTTGCAACTACGAATATCCGCCTTTGGGCGGCGGGGGCGGAACCGCCTCGATGTTCCTCGCCCGCGAACTTGTGCGCCTTGGCCACACGGTTGAGATGATCACGACGGCCTGGCGCGGCCTGCCGCGCGACGTGCGCGAAGAGCGCTATCGCGTCCGCCGCCTGCCCGCCCTGCGATCGAATGCCAGCCGGTGCCGCCCGCATGAAATGGCCAGCTACTCGGCGCTCGCTTGCATGTATTTGTTCGCGCGCGGCGGACCACGCCCCGACGCCTTTGTGAGTTTCCACTCGATTCCTTCCGGAATGGCCGCCTGGCCGCTGTCTGTGTTGTGGGGCGTGCCGCACGTCATCATGTTTTGCGGCGGCGACGTGCCGGGCAACGTCCCCGAAAAAACCCAGCGCTATCATCGCTGGACGCTTTGGCTGAACCGCGCGATCGTGCGCCAGTCCGCCGCCGCGCTTGCGAACAGCAACGGCCTCGCTGCCCTCGCGCGCCACGCCTTCCCCGGAAAAACCATCGGCATCGTCCGCAATGGAGTCGATCCGTCCGTCTTTTCGCCGCGCGCGGACAATGCGCCTGCCGATGCCCCAAAGCCGTCATCACGGCTGCGGTTTTTGTTTGTCGGACGCCTCTGCGCCGAGAAGGCGCTCGAAGTTCTCCTCGCTGCGCTCGATCTCCTGCGGCGCGAACGCCCGTCGCTCGATTGGGAATTTGTCATGGTGGGCGACGGCCCTGAACGTTCCGCACTCGATGCGCAAATCCGCGCGCTCAACCTGGGCGGCCGCGTCCGCATCGAGGGATGGATCGACCGCCCGCGCATTCCGGATTTTTACCGCTCCGCCGATGTGTTTTTGCTGCCCTCGCGATTCGAGGGAATGCCTAACGTCGTGCTCGAAGCGATGGCGTCGGGCCTGCCCGTCGTTGGCACGCGCATCAGCGGCACGGAGGAACTGGTCATCCACGACCGCACGGGGCTTTTGGTCGCGCCCGAGGAAGCGGCGCCCCTGGCCGCGGCGATCGGCGAACTGGCCGCCGATCCAGCGCGCCGATTGGCGATGGGCCGCGCCGCCCGCGAAGAGGTTTTGCGCGCCTGGACCTGGGAATCCCGCGCTCGCGAACTCGAAACCGTCCTTTACGACTGCGCCTCGCGCCGCAAAAGATCATAGAAGATTACTACCACGAAAAACACGAAAAGACGCGAAAAAGAAATTTCTTCTTTTCGTTATTTTGGCGTTTTTCGCGGTTGGAAATGCTTTTTCTAGGCTTATACCAATTTCCCGTAATTCTGTTCCCTGAATTTGCTCTGAAGGAGCAAAAG
>CAYUNT010000190.1:0-8718 GCA_964446285.1 uncultured Candidatus Sumerlaeota bacterium
CGGCCGTTCCAGGGGGTCCAGGAAAAAGAGCCAGTTCGGAGCCTGGCGATCCCAGACGATCCCAAGCGGTCTGGTTTACGAGACCACTTCATGGTTTCTGGGGTGGACATGGAGGGCGGGGTGATGTTTGGATCGCACCCCGGAAAGCGAATCATCGCAATTGCGGCGATTTTTCGCAACTTCCCAGAGCCGCATCCCGCTGAATGAAATGCCTTGAATCCTATGTCCTCCAACCGCCCTGCTGAAAAATCTTCGACCATCGAGTTGTTGATCGATTCGCTGGCATACGGCGGGCGGGGGGTGGGGCGCGTCGGCAATGGAGGCGGCAAAGGAGCCAGCGGCGGCGGCAGCGGTGGCGGAACTGGCGCCAAGGGCGCTGGGAGTGGCGGCGGGTTGACGGTTTTTGTGGATGGCGCGGTGGCTCCGGGCGAAACGGTTCGCGCTGTGGTGCGAAAGCGCAAATCCAACTTTGCCGAGGCGCAATTGCTCGAAATCGTGCGCCCGTCGTCCGCGCGCGTTGAGCCGCCCTGCCCGCTTTTCGGAACGTGCGGCGGGTGCTCCTGGCAGCATCTCGCGCTCGAAACGCAACTCGACGCCAAACAGCGCATCGTCCGCGAATCGCTCGAACACGTCGGCGGCCTGAAAAACGTCGAGGTGCGCCCGATTGTTCCGTCGCCTGAGTCATTTCGTTATCGCAACAAGATGGATTTCACTTTCGGGCGCGGCGAAAACGGCCAAGCGGGCATCGGATTTCACGAGCCGGGCGATTGGATGCGCGTGCTCGAGGTTCCGCGCTGCTGGCTGCATCCCGAAGCGTTTGACCTCATCCTCGGGGCGGCGACCGCCTGGGCGCGCGAACGCAACTTGGAGCCTTACGATCCCAAAGAACATTCCGGATTTTTGCGGCATTTGGTGCTTCGCCACAGCCAGGCGTCGGGCGGCGTGGTGGCTATGCTCTTGACAGCCAAGGCGGAAATCCCTGGCGCAAAAACTCCAAAGGCGGGATTCGACACGCTGGTCGAGACCTTGCGCGCCGCTTGCCCCGCGCTTCAGGGGGTGGTTTGGGGGTTGAATCCCGGGCTGGCCGACATCGCGCGCAACGAGCGCACGCTCGCCACCTGGGGCGATCCGATTCTGGTCGAACGCCTGGGCGCGCTCGAGTTTCGCATCTCCCCCACTTCGTTCTTCCAGACGAATACGCGCGCGGCCGAACGCCTTTACGAGGTGGCGCGCGAGGCGCTCGAGCTCGATGGGCGCCAGCGTCTGCTCGATGCTTATTGCGGAACGGGCACGATTGGCCTGTTTTGCGCCGCGCGATGCCAAGAGGTTTGGGGGATCGAAATCGTGCGCGAAGCCGTCTGGGATGCGCGCGAAAACGCCGCGCGAAACGGCATCGGCCACGCGAAATTCCTTGTGGGCGACCTCAAACGCGCCCTGCCGCTGCTTTCGCAGTCAAACCGCGGCGCCGGGGCGTTTGACCGGCTTGTGGTAGATCCACCGCGCGCCGGGATGGAAAAAAAGGCGCTGCGCCTGCTGCTCGATCTTCGCGCGCCCATTTTGGTTTATGTGTCGTGCAATCCCGCCACGCTCGGACGCGACCTTCAATCCATTGCCGAGGGCGGATATGAAGTGGAATGGGTGACGCCTGTGGACATGTTTCCTCAGACCTTCCACGTCGAGTCCGTCGCCCGCTGCCGCTTGGCCCAATCGCCCGGAACTGTTCAAAGTGCAGGAAAAATCTTGGGCGAGACGCCCAAGCCACCAGAATCACGGGCAAAATGCCAATGCCGCCAGTAACATTGAACAGTTCCTGGCCCCCAATCGCCCCTTGCTCGGAAATAAGGTTGACCGGCGCGCCAGCTATCGTCACAGCATAGAAAGCCGGTGACATTCACGGTCCTGCGGTCCCATACTATTTTGCGTGTGGCGTCCGAGTGTGGAGCCGCGTAAAAGTTCCGGCCTCAGGGAGAGGGGGTCCGTCCGGCGGAGTTAGCCGCCAGGCGGATAAGTCATTTGAGGAGCTCCTATGGCTCTTCGCCGTATTGTTACCGCTTGCCGAACGTTTCGCATCATCCTGACGGGGCTTTGTTCGCAGTCCTGCGGGCATTGCTCGTATCCGTCGCAATATCTCGACCCGCTGCCCTCGGCGCGCAAATTGCGCCGTCTGCTGCGCGATGCCGTGCAGCGCAAGGCTGTTGGGGTTGAGTTTTCCTCGGGCCAGGGCATCGCACAGCATCAAAACGTCGTCGAGGCCTGCCGCCACTACGGGCTGGACTCTTTTCTGGATTACCTGGAGATGGCGGCGCGCTGCGTCGAGCAGATGGCCACCGCCCGGCGTTCGCCGCTCATTCCGGCATGGGATTTAGGCCCGCTCAGCTTGGCCGAAATGAACCGCCTGCGGCCTATTCTGATGAGCTTGCGGCTGTCGCTGGAGTCGGTGGACACATCGCTTCGCGGCAAGGAAGTCTTCCGAGGCGCGCCTGCCAAAGCCCCGCGCTGGAGCATTCAGGTTATCAACAACGCCGGGCGCGCGCGCATTCCTGTGACGATCACCGTGCTGGTCGGAATCGGCGAACAGCCTGGCGCGGTGGAAAAAACACTTCAGACCGTCGCGGAGCTGCACAAGGCCTACGGCCATGTTCAGGCGGTTTGCGTGCGGGGATTCCGCCCTCAGCCGCGAACGCTCATGGCTGCCGCTCCAGCGTGCGACCCCAAGGCACTCATTCAGGCAGTGACTGACGCTCGGAAAATCCTTCCCGAGGAAGTTTCCGTCCAGGTCCAGGCGTTCGAGACGCCCGATTGCGCGTATGAACTGGTGCGGGCCGGTGCGGACGATTTGGGCGATTTCCCTCTGGATGGGACCCCCGAGCGATGGGCCGAAGCCGAGAAGCTGGAAAAGCAGATGGCCGAAACCTTGGCGCGCCGGGGCATCGGAATCCGTTTCCGTCTTCCGCTGCATTCCGTGGTTTTGGAAAAAGGCTTATATCCGCAAACTTTGGAGCCGCGGCTTTTGCGCGCGGTGGCAGCGCTTAAAAACGGCGTCAGTCCGGAATTTGCCGTCCGCGAAGGCGAACCGGCGCGCGCATGGACCCAGCGCGTATTGGGCATTGCCCTCCCGCCGCGCCCGGGCGTAAAACCTCGCGCCGTGGCCCCGGCCACACCGCAAGCCGCCAGACCCAAGACTTCGCCAGAAGCACGCTGATTCGACGCCCTAATAACAAATTCCCTGGATTGTGTTTCCAAACACCTGTCACGGTTTTCGCAAAAAGAACGAAAACCGTGACAGGCGATTGGGAACAGAATCAAAGGAAAATGGTATTAGCCACATTGGCGCAATCGATTCCCGACTATCATGCGCCAACCGTCTCACGATTTCGAGAGATGCACCCATCCCAAGGCACGCAGCGCGCAGATACTTGCCAAACGCCGCGCCTAGCAGGAAGGCTGGCTGCAGTCGATTTCGATCTGGTGAATTTTATCGAGACGGCGCTGATGACGCCCTTGCAGGAAAGGTTCGCGCAAAAACGCTTCCACAATCTGGCGCGCCAGATTCGCATCCGCAAGGCGTCCGCGAAGCGCCAGGACATTGGCGTTGTTGTGGCGGCGGGCCATTTCCGCGGAATATACGTCGTAGCAAAGCGCACAGCGAATTCCAGGGAACTTATTGGCCGTGATGCACATCCCAATGCCGGTTCCGCAAATTAGGATGGCGCGGTCGGCTTGCTGGCGCAGCACAGCCTCGACGGCCAGCCGAGCGTAGTCCGGGTAATCGACCGAATCCTCACCGTCGTGGCCGAAATCGATCAATTCATGCCCTTCGTGACGGACGGTTTCCATCACCGCCTCGCGGAGCGAATGTCCGGCATGATCGTTGGCGAGAGCGATTTTCATGATTTTGCCTTGGCGGCTGCCACAGGACGCTGGCTCTTCTTATGTCCTTTGGGCGCACCGGAAGATGCGGAGGCGGGCGCGGAAGCGCCTTTGCTGGAAGCCCCGCTCGATTTGGAGGCGGAAGCGCGGGATTTGGGAGGCGCGGCGGATGTGGCGGGCTTTTTCGGCGCGCGGCGGCCCGATGCCGTTTCGGGCGCCATGGGACGGCCGGTCACAAACGTCATTGTGGCCAGGATTTCGCACGCCTGGCGAATCTCGCGGAATACGCGCTTATAGACTTCGAGCGTATGGCCCATTGGGTCCTGAATCTGATAGTTCTTCGGATCGCTCCCAACAAATTCGCGGAAAAGATGGATTTTGTCGCGCGCGCTTGCGGAATCGGCGGCCATGCGCAAAGCAAATTGCACATGGAAAGGCGTCATCCCGAGAATAAGGTCGGCGCGGCGGATCAATTCCGGCGTGAGTTGGGTGGAGCGGTGGCGCTTCAAATCCACAGCTACGGAGTTGAGGAGTTGAATGGCTTCGGGCGTGCTGAGCAGCCCGGTGGCGGTCATGACGCCAGCGGATCGGACGTCGATATCCTCAACACCCTTTTCGGCCAGCACGTGGCGCATATACCCCGCGGCCATCGGCCCCCGGCATGTATCGCCCGTGCAGAGAAACAAAACCATGCGTTTTTTCATCGGTTTTCTTAGAAACACCTTTATTTCACCTCGTCTGCAACTGGAATAAGCGAAAATTGGAGTGGCGCGCGAACCACTGCCCGCCCAGGAGCAGAAATATCAAATTGGGCGCCCATGCGGCGAGTTCCGCCGGAATCAGCGCGCGATGCCCGACCTTGCGAAGCATAAGCGTGACGGCATAGTAGGCAAGAACCAGCACAATTCCGCCGCCAAATTGGATGAACATTTTGCCGACCTGAGGGCGGATTGTGAAGGAGCATACAAGCAACGTCACAACCAGCGGCGCCAGCGGAAATGCCAATTTCAAGTGCAGCTCGGTCAACAGGTCCGAAACCTGAAGCCCACGGCTGCGGCGGGCGCGAATAAACTCGAGCAAATCGAGGAATCCCATGGCGTTGGGCTTGCCAGGCTGTGAAAGGAACGTCGTCAGGTCTTTTTCCAGCGTCATATCGATCTGATCGCTGTGCTTCATGGAAATCGGGCGCCCTTGCTCGTTAAAACGCCAGACATACACATCGTAGAAACGCCAGGAGGCTCCGGCTCGCGCTGGCGACGTCTGAACGGCGCGCAAAGCCTCCAGGCGCATCAGCGGGCGGCTCGAGTCCGGCTGCAACTCGAGCACAGTGGGGCGAATCATTTCCTGCGATCCTTGAATGAATCGGTCCATGCTGTAATAGCGCCGCCCGGTTCCCTTCTGGTAGAGGCGTCCGGCGCGAGGCGACATATACAAATTCCCCTGGTTTTTCACATAGACTGCGAAAATGCGATTGGCCTCTTCTTCGGTCCGGGGCAAGACAGTTTCATTGCCAATGAGCAGCGCCAGGCTCAATGCCCCCGCAGAACAAAGAAAAGGCAAACTGAGCCGCGCCGGGCTTAGCCCGCCGCAAAAGAAAGCCATCATCTCATTGTGGCGGGCCAAACGCACAAGCACCCAAAGCGCCGCCATGGCTGTCGCCAAAGGAAGCACCTCTGCCAGACGCCCCGGAATCACCAGCGCCAAATAAACCACCACCCATTTCAAATCCGGCTGGTGCGTAAGAATGTCCCCATACACATTTCTTACTTCTGCGATGAGAACCACAAGCCCCACCACAAAAAAGACACCAGCCAAGGCCCAGAAAAACGAGGCGCACAGGTAGCGATCAAGGGTTTTCATGGTTCATGGGGAACAGCAGCGGCCAAATGCGCCCAATCACCGGACTGCCTATAAAGCGAGCGCAATCCTATGCATACGCACTGGACACAACGAGCGAAGTGCCCGGACCGCATGGGGGGAGAAAGGCGCGATGTCTCAGGCCTTGTCCGACCCATCCGGTTCGCCGTTCGGTTCGGATGCCGGAGCAGATAGCGATTCCGATGGAGCCGCGGATCCATCCGCAGAGGCTTGGGCAGCTTCGCCGGCTTCCTCGGAAGACTCCTGGGCCTTTCTCCGGCCTCGCCGCCGTCCCCGGCCCTCTGCGGCTTCCTGTTCGGCCGCAATCTCCTCCTCGGACTTCTTCTCCGCCTCTACGATGATTCCCAGTTCGGCCACCACCTCGGGATACAGACGGATTCGAGCCGTGTGATGCCCGACCGACTTGATGCTCTCGGGGAGCTCGATCTTGTGGCGGTCCACTTCCACGCCCTTGGTCTTGAGGGCATCGGCCACGTCGCGGCTCGTAACCGAGCCGAAAAGGCGGCCATGCTCGCCGGCCTTAAGCGTGAAAGTCAGGGTGATGGCGGCAATTGCTCCGCAGACAGCCTCGGCCTGCGATTTTTCCCGCAAAAGCGCCTGCTCGATCTTCTTTCTTTTGCTGGCAAGCAGCCGCAGGGTCTGGGGCGACTCCCGCAGCGCCAGCTGCCGAGGCTCGAGATAATTGCGGAAATATCCCGGCTTGACATCGACGATCTCGCCGGCAAGCCCCAGGTTCGACACGGATTCAAAGAGCACGACACGCATAACCAAACCTCATTCCTGAATTCAGAACCGGAATGCCGGCGCAAGGCGGGCAAATAGGCAGCCGCGCGGCGCGCCTTCCAGTTTTCCGGCGGAGTTTCTCGCGAACTATTCCGTCTTGAATGGCAGAAGGGCCACATGGCGGGCGCGCTTGATCGCCGTTGTCAGCATACGCTGATGTTTGGCGCAGGTTCCCGTCACACGGCGCGGAAGAATTTTCCCCCGGTCTGAGATGAAACGGCGCAACAAGGACGCATCCTTGTAGTCGATCCATTCCGCTTTGGTCTGGCAGAAAAAACATACTTTGCGGCGAGTGAAACGGCGGCGTTTGCCACCCGGACCGCCACGCCCCCCAGGGCCACCGCCATCGCGATCTCCCCCACCGCGAGGGCCGCCGCGTCCACCGGAGTAACGTCCGCCGCGATCGCCACCACGGTCGCCACCGCGATCACCACGGTCGCCACCGCGGTCGCTATAACGGCCCGCGCCCTCCGGCGCTTCCTTGGCGGCGTAACTGCGCGATTCGCCACCGGAGTCTCCTGCCGGAACAAAATCCGGCGCGTGTTTTTCCTCGTTCATGACTATCCTTCCTTTTTAAGGACCTCCCGCAAGTGCGGTTCAGCGGGAAGGTGTATCTTTATCCGATTGATTGAAAAAAATCCCGAACCGCTTTCTCGGGAGTATGAGCGCGGCAAGCCGCGCCTTGCATTCACCTTGCTGATCTTGCGGTCAGAAGGGCAGATCGTTGTCCGTTCCGCCCGATGGCGCATCCGAGGAATAATCGTCGATGGACGGCCCGGCGGCGGCAGATTCATCGGGAAATGGAGCAGGCTGGCCTTTGCGCGCGGAAGGAGCATAGCCTCCGTAACCTGGACGGTTCGGCGGCGATCCCGCAGGCGCGCCCGATTGAGAACGGGGAGGATTTGCGGAAGGTGATCCGCTCCAGGCCGAAGGCGCCTGAGGGGCGCTGCGAGCAGGCCCATTGGGCGAGGAACCGCCGTAAGAGGATTCTTCGCCTTCCGACGGCGCGCCTTCCATTTCAGTCTGGCGGCCTTCGGCGCCTCCCGCCGCCCCGGCGGGTTTGGAATCGGCAAACTGCACCCGCTCCGCGACGATCAGGATTTCATTTCGATTCTGGCCATCCTGTGTCTTGTAGGAATTCATGCGCAGGCGGCCTTCAACCAAAACACGCCGTCCCTTGCGCAAATACTCCTGGCAGAATTCCGCCGTCCGGTTCCATGCCTCCACATTGATGAAAAGAGGATCGTCGCGTAGTTCACCGGTCTTGGTGTCTTTGTAACGCCGGTTGGCAGCCAGACGCAGTTTCGACACCGCTGTGCCCGAGGGCAAATAGCGGGTATCGGGGTCCTGCGTAAGATTTCCAGCCAGGAAAACGCGATTCATATCGATCATGGCATGGCCTCCGGATTCGAATGCGGGGCTGAATTGCGAAAATTCCGCGCCGCGAGGTTCCCGGATCGTTCCCGCTCCATTTTGCAGGCCGCCGCGCTAAAAAGCGGGCGTCTGAAAAAGAGCTATTCGGCGGAGGAATCCACTTCGGGAGCCTTTGTTCCCTCGGGAGAAGCTTCTGCCGCGTTCGCTCCAGATTCCGGCGTCTCGGCCGCGGGGGCCGCGGGCCCTGGAGCCGGATGCGGCATAACGCCTTTGGACTTCCCGATTACGGCGCGCGTTACCAGGTGCCGCAACACGGTTTCCTCGATCTTGCAATGTCGTTCGAGTTCCGAAAGACAAATGCCCACCGACGGAGCGTCAAATTGCACCAGGGCGTAAACTCCCTCACGCTGCTTGCCGATTTGATACGCCAAGCGGCGCTTGCCCCAGATTTCTTCCGTCCGGATTTCACCGCCGTTTTTTGCGATAACCTTTTTCAGTTCGGCGAGTTTGTCGCGGTGCTGCTGTTCAGTAAGCTGTGGGGTGTGGACAACAACGAGTTCGTAGGTGACCAACGTCAATCACCTCCCTTCGGACATTGGCCCATGAAAGCCGAACATGCGGTTCATGGGCAGGGATGGCTTGCGCTATTTGCACAAGGGGCCGGCCGGAGAATCGCGGCACGCGCGAACCCGTTATACCGGCCAAGCGATAATCTATGATTTTTCTTGCACCGAGGCGTCAACCGCTTTTTTTTGAATCACGGGAGCAACAGGAACATGGTGCCCCTTTGGTTTAGGATTATTGCATATATCC
>CAYUNT010000191.1:0-8707 GCA_964446285.1 uncultured Candidatus Sumerlaeota bacterium
GTTGTATCCCTCCTCCCCCTCAACCAAGGGGGTATCCCCTCTGACAACCCTCCTTAAAATCCCTTCTATCTCCCTCACACCCTGAGCTCACCAATAGAAAGCCCCCGATCCGCTAGCCGGATCGGGGGTATTTCATTTTAGGCGTGCGAAAAAATGCGCGCAAAAGGCACCGGTGTATTGCAATCAGCACACATCAATGCGCGGAAAGCAGCCCATAGGCCGACCAGGCTGTAGTCCAGGACATGAATCCAAGGTTGGGATTCTCTCGGATAAGAAGCACGCTGCCTTTGCCCCATCGCGTGTCTGAGGTCCACCAGCTTTCCGTGCCCTGGCCCTGGTCGAGAATTCCGCCCGCGTCACTGTGGAAACGCCCGTATTGTTGCGTGGCGTAATCGGCCAGATCGCGCAGGCGCGCAGGCCAGAAGTCGCCGCCGAGCAGCCGCGCCGCCCGCGCGTAATCGGGAACATTAATCGCTCCAAAGCAAACCGAGTGGAGGTTGCTCGCGCTGGCGCTTTCGCTGCCCAGGCCCGCCCAGCCTTGCAGATAAAGGGGCGATCCGAAATCGAGCGACCAGCAATGGCCGTATTGAAACGACAAACGCCATGCGGCGGATTCGCGCGCCCAATTCAGATGGTGTTTGTCGCGCGTCGCCTCGGCCAGGCGGACATACGAGCGCAGGTAAAACATCGGGACTTCGCTGTTGACGAGCGCCTCGATGTCGCCCGGTCCGCCCCAGAGTTTGCCTTCGTCGAGCAAGCGCCCATAGAATTCGGCGGCGCGGCGGGCGGATTCGAGATAGCGCTCTTCGCCAAAGATCTGGCGCGCATCGACGAGGCAGGCAATCACGCCCACAGTGACGTTGGTCGCCTCGTAATCGGCGGTGGGGAATTGTTCCGCGCCCATGAGCGGGTGCTTGAGCGGATACGCGCCGTCGGCGCGCTGCACCTTGAGCCAGGCCTCGCAACAACGGCGCGCGGCGCGCTCCCAGAGTTCGTGGGTTTCGCCGCGAGCGCGTTCGAGCGAGATCGCTTCGAGGAGATTATCGAGCGCGCAAAGGAACAAATAGCCCGGCTCGCCGCTGCCGCATCCCCATCCGCCGGATGGATTCCAGCCCGCGAACGGGAATTCCGGGCCGTTGAGGAAGGCGCGCGACACCTCGTCGAGGACGTCGATTCCAGCGGCGCGCCACTTCGGTTCGCCCAGGCGCGTTCCGCCTTCGAGCAACGCCAGGGCGCTGTGGCTCATTCCGGTGAATCCGATCGGCGCGCCTTGGCCGTCCGGGCCGGTGCTGTAGGTGATGATGTGGCGGTCTGGCTTATAGAAGTTGCTATATAAGGAATCGAGTGTGATTCGCAAGGCTCGCTCACGCGGCATTTTGTAGGCGTTTGGGCGGAAGCGCGCGTGCAGGTCGTAGAGCGCGGCGTCGAGTTCGAGCCAGTCGTTGAGGCTTTGCGTATCGAGACAGGCGTAATGGAGCGTCCAGGCGGCGGTTTCGCCCGGCCCGATGAGGCGCGTGTCGTATCGCGGGGCGCCGTCGAATCCGCCGTAGCCGTGCGGAACCCAGGGTTCGTAGGTAATGGGCGTCGCCAGGCGCAAGGTGGCGGTTCCATCGGCGGGGGCGCGGAATCCGACGGCGCACTCGCCCATATCCGAACGCGGATCGGTTCCGGCGAAGGCGAGGAGGCCCATTGCGCGGTCGGCGGCGGCGGCCCAGGTGTTTGGCAGACGCGAGGCGCTGAAGGTCCAGTGATTCGCGTGGCTCAGCGTTGATTTCCATTTGCAGGATTCGCAAATCTCGGGCGCTTCCGAAGGCCCCCATTTCGGCCCGCCGCCGTGGGGCTGGCCGGGCGCGTAATTGCCGCGCGCGAAATTGCCAGGGATGAAGAGGGTTGCCTCGCCTTCGGCCCAGCGCGGGGGCGCGACGGGCGTGCGGACTTCGGCGCGGAATCGGGCGCGCACGGCCCGGCGCGTGGCCAGCGTGTGGCGGCGTTCTTCGGTGAATAGGATGCGGCCTTCAAGCAGGCGCGGAATGATTTTGCTTTCGACGCGCCACTTTTCGCCTCCCGGACCGGTGGCAAGGCCGGTCAGGCGCAGACGTCCGCGGTCGATTTCGGCCTGGCGGGGGGCGTTCCATGCGATGCGCCCGCGCGCGTCCTCGATGCCCCAGGGCGAATCGAGCGCGAGGGCCTCGCGTCCCGAAGCGGTTTCGAGCGCGATGCCCCATTCCGCCTTGGCGGCGGTTGGGCCGCGGCGGCGTGCTACAAGGCGCGAATTGCCCGCGGCAAGGCTCAACGCGGCCGGGTGCATTTTCGAGGATGCGGCGGCGGAAGCATCTCCGGCGCGCGGATCGAAGGCGGCGGGGCGCGCTTCTTCCGGCAATACGCGCACCGGCTCCGAAGCGGGATTTGCAATCAGGTCGTGGAGAATCTCCAGGCGTTCGAGGCCAAAGTCCCCTGCGAAAGGAGCGGGAAGAAACCACATGGTTCCTTCGACGATCTGGCCCATAGTCAATCCGCCGCAGGCAAGCGCGGCTTCCGGGCCGCACGCGCCGCGAGCGGTTTCATAATAGTAGATATTCGCCGGCTCGCTCGCGGGATCGGCCAGCGGCCCCGGCGCAAACACGAAATACCCTGTCTGCGAGGAAAATACATAGCCAGGAAACTTGAGGGTGGTTTTCACATCGGTTCCGATGCGCCCCGTGGACGACCACGAATCGCGGCGTCCGTCGGGGGCGATGATCGTTCCCGAGCGCGGACGGTGGCGCACGCAGAGAGGAGCGGCGAGGTCGAGGGCGCAGCGGGCTTCGATCCGGTAATCGACGCGAATGGCCGAAGCGCCAAAATGAAACCGGCGTGTCATGCGAAAGAGCGGTGTGTCGTTTTCGACGCGGACGGTGATTTCCGCGCCCGGGTCTGCATTGTCATCGTTCCTGGCGCTTGTTCGGCGGCCTCCGGTGGCTTGGGCGTCCCGCCCAAGATTTCCCGTCAGGCCCTTATCCTCTCCGTTCTCTTCCTCGATTGTGAATTGTGCCGCCACAAGATCATCGAGCGCGACGGGGGCGCGGCCGCGTTCGATAAAAAGCGCAGTGATCTTCGAACCCATCGCGCCCGCCCCCGCACTTTTTTCCACGTCTTCGTCTCCGCCCACGAGATTGTGCTCCATCTGCAAATAGCGCATTTGGGTGATATTTCCGTGGGCGTCGAACTCCGCTGTGTAATACGGACTGCGGATGCGGCGGTTCTCGGAGTCCAGGAAAACACAGGCCGCATCATGATTTTGCGCTTTGGACTCTTTCGCTGCTGGCGGACGGACGTAAATATCCACCCATCGCGGAAAATGGCGTTCGACGAGCGCGCCCACCGGCAGCGACATGCGCGCGGAGGCAATCGAGCCGTCCGGGTGATGCGCCAGAACATGCGCCGCAAATGGACGCCCGGCGCGATCGGCCACGACAAGGTCTTCCACCGTGCGCAACTGTCCCGGCGCAAAATCCAGATCAAATCTGTGAATCCACTCCGGCGGATTGGGCGGCAGAAGCACGCGCCGCCGCGAAGGGCACGAGAGATCGAACCAGTGTCGTTCGGCGGGCGGCGGTGGAACGAGCGCTTCGGCTTGGGCCAGCTCGGGGATCGTGGCCATGCGGAACTCCGCCGCAGGGACGGATTGTTGAAGTGGTGAAGTGGTGGCGGACGAATTCATGACGGTGCAATTCCTTTTAGGCGCCGGCGCGCAAGGTGGGGGAAGGCGGAGATTCTCTGCTGGCGGCGGCGGCATATCCATCGCTGCCAGGCATGGAGTCGCGATGAAAAAAGTTACAGCCGCACAGGTTAAAAATCGAAACACGCGTTGAAATCGAAGGCGGATTGGCGTTCAAAAGGCTCCGCCGCGCTTGAGGCGGCGTAACCGGTTGCGTAAAAATATAAGGACACTTGCGCGAGGTCAATGTGAAGCGGCGCGAAGGGAGGTTTTTGCTCTCAGCGCCCCGAAAAACCAAGAGCCGCTCCCGGCGTCGAATCGGATACGGTGGAGCAGATGTTCTAAACCTGGAAAAAACATTTCCAACCGCGAAAAACGCGAAAACTCACCTATCGCCCGACGCCACGAGCGATCGAACGCACCCCTGCCAGGACATTCACGCCTGTTTGGCGGCCTTGCGAATGGCTATAAATAGCGTCGGGAGAAATACATGCCCTGTCGCGCCCTTCAGGACCTTGGCGGTCAGGAAAGCCAGTCGTTTGACTGGAGGGCATTCTTCGTAACTTGACGTGCCATTCCAAACATCAATCAGATCGCGGCATCCCAGGCGCGATGGCGCAAGCAGGACAGGCGCGGCACCGTCATCTCGCGGCAACAAAGCGATGATTTCGCCCGTGGAACCGCCTCGAATACCGCCTCGCAACAAGTCTGTCCAACTTGTGCCGGGCCGGATTCGCCGCGAGAGATGAAGCGCCGTCCAGTGGGCTGCGCGGTCTGGCAGGTAATTAATCAACGGCAGTTGTGTCGTATGCCCCTCGAAAGGCCAGTAGCGATAGGGCGTTTGGTTGAGAAACAAGATGCCGCCGGGCTTGAGAATAGACCAAAGCATCCGGAGAAGCAGGGGGCGTTCGGCGGGAAGAAGATGCTCGAAGACGGCGCTCAACAAGACATAATCGAAGGTTCCCAGGTTGGGCGGCAGCGAATCGCCGCTGGGTGACGTGTAAAACTCGACGCGCTTCAGCCCGTAAAATGCGGTGCGCTCGCGCGAAACGCGGACAGAGGGTTCGGACAACTCCACGCCGACAAACTCGCCCTCGGGAGCCATGCGACCCAAAATCGCAAGCGAAGCGCCGCGTCCGCTGCCAAAATCGAGCAGCCGCCCGCGTGACAAGTCCTTCTCGCTAACGAACGGCAGGATCGACTGCCGCAGATCGCGCTCGACATAGGTTGGGTCCTCATCGCGCCGCAGCTCGTCGCACAGCCAAGCGGGGCCTGTCGTTTCCATCAGATTGCGGATCAATTCCACCGGATAGCGGGAATCCCATTGTCTGACGGGGCAAAACTTTTTCGGATCGGCGAGATCGATTGTCACCCGCCGCATTTCATTTCCCAATTCCTCAATATGAACATAGCCGGCAGGATGAGACAGGGTTTGCTTCATCTTGCATCGCTCTTCATCGGCCGCGCATCGAGGCCCGTCGCCTCAATGAGAATGCGGGCTATTTTTAGCAAGGCATTCGGGGAAGAGGCTGCATTCCGCCGTTCAATGCATGGCAGCGCCTAGCGCCCGGCGCTCACAGGCACAACCGAAACATCATAGTCCCATTCATCGTAATACAGGTTCCCCATATCCCATTCGACTTCGCCGCGCTGGTTGTCCACAGGGTCGGAACGCCAGAATTTCTTTGGCGGATCGAAGGGAGATTCGATTTCGTGATTGGCGATCATGCGATAGGGTTCGAGCGCGGCGATGTAAAAATCCCGCACGCGCGGATTGTCCGATTTGCGCAGGCCGAACGACGGATCGCTGGGAATCCAGCCGTACGGCTCGACGTAAAACTCGGCCCAATCGTGCATGTTCCAGTCGCCAGGCTCGGTTGCCCAGCCCGACTGCCAGCGCGCGGGCACTCCGGCGGCGCGGCAAAGCGCAACAAGCATCAGCACCTGAACGCCGCAATCGCCTTTGCGAGTCGCCATGATTTTTTCCACAACACTCGGCATGATGCTGTATTCCATTTCCGAGGCATAACGGATGTTTTCATCCATCCAGCGGTAGATTTTCTCGGCTTTGCGATACGGATTGGTCTCGCCGCCGACGATTTCCGCGGCAAGGCGCCGCACCTCGGGCGTGAGGGGGATGTGCGGTTTTTGCTCGCGCGTGTAGCGGGCCACAATCGGGTCGTCCGCGCGGTATGGGCGCACCAGAGCGGGGTCAATGCGTGGCGCATAGGCGGCCGTGGTATATTCATATTCCGCTGTGAATACCGTTGGCTGGCCGGCGGGCGCGGCGGGGCGTTCGAAATAGATCGTGCGCTGTCCCGAGCCATTGGCGGCGATGTGATGTTCCGGCGGATCGGTGGCAATGAGGCGGATGTCGCCCTGCTGCTGGTATTCCTGTGGGTAAGGCATCCAGCAGCGAATGATTTTGCCCTCGGGCACAAGGTCCGGGTGCACGGTGATGACATGACGGGCGTGCATGCGCACCGGGAGGACGATGGGCGTTTCAGAGGCGTCCGCCGCGGCAAGGACGTCGGGCACGGTGATTTTCTTCGGCAGGGCGGACGCGGCGGCGGTGCTTTCGGCGGTTTCGGTGGATTGCGGCTGCGCCTTGGCGGCAGCGTCGCGGAGTTTTTTCGCCTCGGGGCAGAAACGATACAGATTGGCGGGTTCGCGGCGGAAATAACGAGGCGCGCCGTCGATTGGCAGCCACTGGATCACGCCCGCCGCCTGCCATCGATCGAGGTCCCACGCGCTCACGCTGGGCATGTCCTTGCGCAGGCGTTCGAGCACCTGCTCGGGCGTGCGCGAAAAGTCGCGCCGCAGCAAGGCCAGGCGCTGGCGTTCGGCGGCGAGCGAGACCACGAGCGACTCGGGCGTGGCTGCGTCCCTCACTTTGGCGTTGATCCAGGCTTCCGCGTCCGAAATGCGGCCCGTCCGCTCGATTTCGCGCAGTTCTTCGGGGTTGTCGATTCCGACCAGATAGGGCGCGAATCCGGAGGAGGGTGAAGGGGAAGAGGGGGCAGCGGAGGGGGAGGCGGACGCAGCCGGCGCGGCTGATTCCGGGGCTGGAGGCGCCGCGCCCATGCATCCGGAAAGGATCGCACTGGCGAAAAGCCCAATCGCCAGCAATGAATAACGGAAGTGGTCTGGGGTGGCGGGTTGCTTCATTGCTGTTGCTCCCTTATGTGGAAAAATGAAAAACTCGCGCCTGCGCGCCTGGCATATTTCTAGGAAGACATGATCCTGTGGAGGGTTTCCGGCGCCACCTCGCGATAAGCGCGGCGCGTGTCTCGCAAAAGGGCCAAAAAGGCCGCCCGCAGGTCGTCAGACTCGAACTCGAATCCCATCAGGGCGCGTCCGACCCGCTCGCCGCTATACACATAATTGAAATAGCATATATTGGCAATGCCGCGGATGTCCGTCAGGAAGTCCTTCAACGCCCCGGCGCGTTCCGGGAATTCGTATTTGATAAAATACGGGCGGTGGAACAGCGGCGGCTCGAAGCGGATCATGCGGAATTCGACATCCTCGCTTGGCGTAACGTCTTCGTGCTTGATGCCGAGTTCGCGCAGGCGATCGTCGAGCAAGGCCAGTTCGGGCGGCGAGGCCTCGAACCCGATCACCGGCCATGCGCGTTCTTCATCCACTTTTCCGTATTGGAACTCGATGATATTGATGCCTTCGAGGACGCTTTCGATGAGGTCGAGCATCGAGCCTTTGCGCTCGGAAATCTCGAAGCGGAAGTAGCGGCGGCGCGCGGCGCCAATGCCTGCGCGGCGGGCGATCCAGCCCAGCTGTCCGAAATCCATGTTCGATCCGCACAAAACGCAAAGCGCCCTCATGCCTTTCCCGAGCCGCTCGCGTTGTTTCATCATGCCCGCCAGGCCCATCGCGCCCGCTGGTTCGGGGATGCAGCGGCCACTTTCCCAAAGCATCTGAATCGCCGCGCAGACTTCGTCGTTGGTCACCGTGATGATTTCATCGAGCAATTCGCGGCATAGCTGGAAAGTCAATTCGCCCGCCTTGCGCACGGCCGTGCCATCGCAAAACACATCAAGATACGGCAGCGCGACGGGTTTTCCCGCCTCGATCGCGGCCTTCATCGAGGCCTGGTCCACGCCCTCGACGCCGATGACGCGGATTCCGGGATAATAGGCGCGCAGCCACAATGCCACGGCGGCCGCCATTCCGCCGCCGCCGATTTGGAGCCAGACGGCGTCAAACGGCCCTTCGCCCGACATGACCACTTCATCGGCCAGCGTGCCTTGCCCGCCCATGACGGCGAGGTCATCGTAGGGATGCACGAACACCTGCCCCTCGGCGGCGGCCACGCGATGCGCTTCCTCTGAGGCCTCGTCGTAGGTGTCGCCGTGGAGGACAACGCGCACATTGGCGCCGCCGTGGTGGCGGACGGCTTTTTGTTTCATTTGCGGGGTCGAGCGAGGCATGTAGATCGCCGCGCGGATGTCCATTTTGCGCGCGCCGAGCGCCACGCCCTGCGCATGATTGCCCGCCGAGGCGCAGATCACGCCCCGCTCGCGTTCCTCGGGCGTGAGCAGCGCCATGCGGTTGAACGCTCCGCGCCATTTGTAGGAGTGGACGGGCGAAAGGTCCTCGCGTTTGATAAACACCTCGGCGTCCACCGGCAACAGAAGACGTTCGAGGGGTGTGGGCGCGCCTGCGGCATACACGCGCCGGCGGGCCATAAGAATTTCGCGAAATAAGCGTTCTTTCATGCAACAATCATCCATTTATATCATTCGCCGCGGTTTTTCGCATAGCGCCGCGCGCGCCCAGCAACCGCTTGCGTTAAGCGTTTGGCAAGCCTGAAGCGCGGGCGGATACCGGGGCAAGGGCGGCGCTCCAGGTTCGCTAGTCTCCACCGAGCGGTTGCCGCGCTCCAATCGGAATATCAGCGATGCGAAATGAAGGGGCTTTTTCCGGATAAGGCGCCGGGACAATTCCGTAAACCTTCTATGATTAGCAGGGATTGCAGGATATAGCGTTCTC
>CAYUNT010000192.1:0-8589 GCA_964446285.1 uncultured Candidatus Sumerlaeota bacterium
AGACGGAGGAGGCGCGGAAGACATGGGGGTCACCTCGCTTCGAGTAGTGGATGCGTCGGAAACCTTGGGGCTGCCAGCATTTTCCGAGGCTGCTTGCTTCATGGGGCGTTGGAAGGCAATGGCGGCGTATCCAACCGCCATCGTATAATCTCCGCCAGTGATGTCGGCGGACGTTCGATACATAAGGGGCCGTCCCCACGCGCGGGGAGGCAAAATGCGGAGAAGCAGGGCGATTGGGGCGCGTCCGCAGATCGTCGCGCCGGTTTGCTCCACATAACTGAGAAATGCCTCCGCCTCCCCCGCGCAAATATAAACAATCGCCTGGCTATCGAGGTCATACATTTTCTTTTTCACATCCGGGCCGCCGCCGGTTCCAAAAGGCGCATAGCCGTAATTTTCGCCGTAATGCGTGAAGTCGGAACTGGCCACGATCAGCGTGTGTTCGTCGAGAATTGCGCGCAGGGAATCAGCGGCGGATTCGCGTTCCTCGCGGGTGAGCTCGCCGACAAGAAGCGGCACGATGCGGAATCCCACCGAATCCATAAGCGCGAAATGTAAAAATGGGAGTTGGTTTTCGTCTGAGTGTTCGGTTTTATGCGCGGCGGGAACGCAGCGGAAAATGGGATTCTTTTCGAGTTGCTCGATGGCCTTGCGATCCACGGCTATGTTGCCGAAAGGAGTTTCATACATATCCGCCGGCGCGGGCGAAATGCCTCGAATCGGCATCGAGTGGCTGAAAGCCAGAATAATTACGCGGCGGACGTCCGAGCGTCCCTGGATAGCGCGATACGCCGCTCCCATAACGGGTCCTGCATATTCGTAACCTGCGTGCGGCGCGATGATCGCAATCACGCGATTGGGATCGTCAAATGAATTGAGCGTGGATTGGGCGGCGGGCGGCTGGGTGGCTGGAGATTTCCCTTGAGGAGCCTCTGAATTGGGCGCGCCAGGCTGGTTTTTTTTCATATACATGGCGACATCCGCGAGCAATTTCTGCGGATCGGCCGGGAACCAGCGCCCCGCGCCAGCGCACGGATGGATTTTGGGCGCGCGGGTGATTGTCTTCTGGTTGGTGTCGCTGACGCTTTTATTTGCCGCTGCTTTCTCTTGCGCCCCTGCCGTAAAAGGCGCGATCAAGCAGGCAATTCCTATTCCAAATGCAAATATCCAGCGCATTGCAGTCCGCTCCATCGGTTCACGCGGAAGTTTCGCATGAATTCACACTCCGCACGGGCATCCAAATTCCGCGCGCGCAATCAATGCCGTTTTGCCCGCTTCAGTTTTCCGCCCGCGCCTTAACCGCCCGCGCCTTCGCCTGCTCCACTGCCAGCGCCATTGCGTCCTCCACCGCCGCCACCGCCCCGTCTGCGCCTTCGCTGGCCGCTGCCGCCGCCAGGACCGCCGCCGGTTTTTTGTCCGGGCGAATGGCGGCTTTCCCCCGCCCGAGAAACGCGCACGGCGGATTCCCCCTCCAGCGGACATTTATTCTCACAAATCCCGCATCCAATGCAATGGTTTGGATTCACATACGGGGCGCGAATCTGCGTGTCTTCTCCGCGCCAGTTCTGCACGACCACTGTGGCATACCGGATGGCTTTAGGCGAGGTGGGGCACATTTCCTCGCAAACGCCGCAATGAATCCCCTGCGCCCAGGGCAGGCAGCGCGAGCGATCGAACACGGCAGTCCCGAGGCGCCCTTCGACGACCTTGGCTTCCGGTTCCATCGGGACGAGCGCCGTTGTGGGGCAAACCTCGCCGCACAACGTGCAGCTGGGTTCGCAATAACCGATGCGCGGCATGACGGCCGGGGTCCACATTCCTTCCAGCCCCGCCTGCAAGAGCGCCGGGTGCAGGGCGTTTTGCGGACAGATGCGAAGGCATTCGCCGCAGCGAACACACCGTTCGAGGAAGTCGGTCTCGGGCCGCGCGCCCGGCGGACGCAGCAAAAACCGGTCGGTGATCAGGGGCAGTCCCGTGCGCACGCCCGACTCCATCCGGCGCGACGTGGAAAGGCGCAGAATTGGCACCGCAACAATTCCGCCGCCCAGCGCCGCCAGAACGCTTCGGCGCGAGAGGTTGGGCGTCGTGCTGTGGCGTTCCATCTGCGGCGTCGAGCGCGCGAAGGAAAACTTGGTGCTTCCTTTGGCGCAGGCCGCGGCGCATTCCATGCAACGCAGGCATTCGCCCGGATCATTTCCGGCGGCGTCTTTGAGCGGAACAGCCTCCATTCGGCAGACGCTCGCGCACGCGCCGCAATGCGTGCAGGCCGGCATATCGACGCGCCGCTTCCACAATCCAAACCGCGCGGGAAGCGCCCAGAGCGCCCCCAGCGGACATAGCACATGACACCAATAACGGCGTTGAATCCGGCTCAGGGCCAGCACCAGCAAGAGAATTCCCAAATGAAGCGATGCTTGGCCGAATATGTGCGGATCGGACCCAAAAACGTTTTCCCTGAGCCAGTAGTAAGCGGTCAGCACCCAGCCCGGTGCATTTTCCCATGCAGCGATGCGGCCAAACAGCGCCTGGAACGTCCACGCGCCCGCCGGGGCCAGCGCGAACGACGTAGCGCGGGTCGAGATGGCCAGCGGATCGAACCAGCCGGTGATATTTACGCCACACAAGGCCAGCAGCATGAGGGCGGTCAGCAGATAATACTTTGTGCGGACAGAGAAAAATGGCGCCAGAGCCGTTTCCTCGCGCTCCTTGAGGCGTTCGCGCGCGGCGCGGCGTTCCAGGCGAGCCGGACGCAACAACCGCCCCGCTCCGTCGATCATCGTACCCAGCGGACACATCCATCCGCAAAACACCCGCCCGAAGAGGAGCGAAAGAACGAGCAGCGCGACGATGAGCCAAATCGTGGCTCCCGGCAGCGACTTGCCCGCCGCCAGTGCGGAAAGCCACGATAGCGGGTTCATCAGGAAAAACAAGTCGGCGGGCAGTTTGCCCGACAC
The DNA here is from genome assembly GCA_964446285.1 of uncultured Candidatus Sumerlaeota bacterium. Classification (GTDB taxonomy): domain Bacteria; phylum Sumerlaeota; class Sumerlaeia; order SLMS01; family CAYUNT01; genus CAYUNT01. The sequence goes on from CAYUNT010000192.1 coordinate 2,955, forward strand.
TTTCCACCCCGCGCCCGCCGGCTGCGCGAGCGGCGCAATGGCCAGCCAGAAAAACAAGATCAGAAATACAATTTGCGTGATCCGCCGCGCCCACCGGATTCGGCGAGCGGAATTCAGCCAGCCGGTCGCGCGCGACAGGGCTGGTTTTTCAGTTTGAGTCGGTGTGTTCATTCTAATGCAAACAGCGAGGAAAAATGGCCCATCGCCTAATCGGGCTGTCCGATTTTATCTTGTGAATCCTGTCCATTCATCAGGCGCGGACAAAATGATTTCATCCCTTTCGGACCATGCGGACTTTGGAGATGTCGATCTGTCCATAGCCTCGCGCGGCGGACTGGCGCAGATAATCCAGGTCCTCGGGTTTGAAGCCTAGCATCGGCGCGGCGCAGGCATCCGCTGCCACCGGGTCCGACGAGGCAATGCAGGTTTTCATCATGCGGACGTAATCGGGCGAACCGCCTGTTGGGCCGTGGCTATGGAGGATTCGCCATGCGTCGATAACGGTCAGGTGCGGCTTCACCATGCCAAGAGAGTCCGCGATGGAGGTTTCGAGGTCCTGATGCCAATGGCCGCGGTTTCCGCCGACGATCCCCATCTGGTTTTTAATGCCCAGCGTGACTTTTGATCCGCCGTGGACTTTGGCGACAGGCACGGAGATATAGCAATCGGCCTCGACGGCATCGATGATGACCGGCCATTCCTTGAGGAAAACGCCGTTGGAAACTGTCATGTTCCGGCAACGCGCCTCGTCGAAAGGCAGAACTGTCGCTCCCGCCGCGCGCGCCGCTTCCTCGATTCCCGAATGCGTGTAGCAAGAGCGCATATTCTGACAGGGACGGTCGAACACTTTGACCTTCGCCGCTCCGGCCTCGAACGCCATTTTGACGAGTTCGGCCACCACTTCCGGGTTGGTGTTGGCAGCGAGTTCCGGCGTGCGATCCCATCCGATATTGGGTTTCACCACCACGACGGCGCCCTTTTTCACAAATCGTTTCATGCCGCCGATGGCATCAACGGCGGCGCGGCAGAGCGCCGACGGGGTTTCGCCGCCTTGGATGAATGACAGATCGGCTGCGGCGGCGCCTGCGGCCCCGGATGCTCCTGGCGCGCCAGAAGACGCCGCTGCCGCGGCGGCGGAAGTCGTTGCCTTGTCGGCCGCCGCCACCTTGGCTGGAGTGGGCGTTGCGCCGCTCCATGCGCGGCCCGAAAGCAGCGAAAGCCCCGCCGCGCCAATTGCCAAACCAGCCGCGCCTTTCCCAAGGCGTTCCAGAAACTCCCGCCGCGTCGCCTCTTGGCGTTCAGCCGCTTCCCGGCGTTCCAATTCCTCCTGCGCGGCGTCTATTGTCTTTTTAAGCGGATCGTGACGCATTGAATGTCTCCAGACTTGTTTGGATTTTCAAAATCTCCAAAACCCGGAAATTCGCCCCAATAGATTTCCATTGTCGATCGAGGGCAAAGTCAAGCAAAGAGCAATCCATGATACCGCTTTTGTGAATGAAGAAATTCCTGAAAATGACAAGTGGCATGGGCATCCTGCCCATAATCCTGGTGACTTGAGCATCCTGCTCAAGAATACGTTGTCACCTTCAGGAGTTCCTGTTGCGGAGCCTTCCATTTTGATTCCGCCCTTTCAGGGCTTGGGGATTCTGAGGGGGCGCGTTCACCCAGGCCTTCGCTCCTGCCTGCCGCACAGGCAGGTCGCTGCGGCCTGGGCTGTATTGTTGCCGCGCCTTTGGCGCTGGCGTGGGTGGAAGATTCGATGTCGCACAAGGAATTTGCTGTCGCGCGCGGGATTCGTTGTCGCGCCGTGAATTCACGCCAATCTTTTCGCGGACCCCGGATTGGCTGGCTACATTGCCGCGGATTTGCCGCCGCCCGCCGCTTTGCATCCTTCCGTGGTGCGCGACCCATTTGAAAAACAAGCAACTTACTCTTGATGACTCTTCAACAAGCCCATACCCTTCATACGTGAAGTGCGGAGGACACCTCCTTGCACGAAGCAGGCTCAATAATACTGTTCGGCAGAGAGAGAAGATGGACGCGACGAAGTGGAAAACTGACGTAGCGGCTGCGGCCGACCGAATCACCGCATTGGCTAGCTTCCGGCGATTCTCGCAACGCCGCGCCGATGAGTTGGAGCACGAGGTCATCTTGGCTTTCTTCCGAGTCCGTACGCTTCTTGAACGCCACCATCTCAGTGCCGGCATGGTGGCTCGTCGCATCACTGCGGCAGCGTGTCCCAAGAAGTCGCCGAAGCCGACAACGTGGCTGAACAACCACAAGATTGACGAACTGTTCGATCTGAGTGTTACTGAGACTCAACACCTTGACCTGGCATTCGTCTGCAACCAAGTGATTCACAGCACAGTCTTCTTTCCCGTTCAGGACGGCCACCGATTCAGCCATTTTCTGGTCTGCTCGGATTACGAAAGGAACCGGTCACTCTTTCTGATCGAATTGCAGTCCGCCGTCGACCTGCTGAGGGCTGTCTCATCGGACTGGCACAACGCAACCAGCTTCGTATTCAATCCGAAGAAGCAGGACTACGACGTGAGAAACTACAGAGGAGCCGAACATGCCGTCGCACCATACCGTTGACAGTCGCGCGGACGCGTCTGTCAACGGCCGGTGAACGGCGACGTTCGCGAGAAGGGAGGCATCGGCATTGCACCGCCGCCGATTTTGAGGTAGAGTGCCTCGCAGAAGGAGAAACAACATGCACATCACGATCCCATTAGATAAAATGAGCGCCACCGACAAGCTTCAGGCGATCGAGGAGATCTGGGCAGACCTCTCGATGGTATCCGAGGATGTCCCTTCACCGGCATGGCACACTGATGTCCTGCGCGCACGAGAAGAGCGCATCTCCGACGGGCGGTCGCGCTTCCTGGACATTGCGCAAGCCAAGGCAGCCGTGCGCGAGCAGATCCGATGAAGGTTCAGGTTCTCGATGAAGCTACCGCCGACCTCGCGGACGGATACCGTTTCTATGAGCGGCAAGTCGAGGGCCTTGGCGAGTACTTCCTGGATACCTTGTGGTCGGACATTCAGTCATTGCGTCTCTCTGGCGGAATCCACGCCGTCCACAATGGTTACCACCGCCTTCTTTCCCGGCGATTCCCGTATGCCGTTTATTACCGTGTCGAAAGTGAAGTGGCTCGCGTATGTGCCATACTGGATTGCCGCAGGGATCCGGACTGGATCGCGAAGAAACTGAAATAGACCGCGAACAAGCCGTTGCTCGCGGCGGCTTACAGCCGCGCGAGAACGGCATCGTTCGGTCGGCAATATGGAGTATCCAAGTCAATTCAGGAGCAGGTTGTGAAATCGCCGCGTGCAGGAAATGAAGAACTGAAAGTATTCATCTCTCACCGCGAATCAACCTGCGGCGAGTGTGGTGAGAATCTCGGGGCGAAGGCATGGATCACTCTCGCCGGGGAGAAAGGGGCTTTGTGTCTGGCGTGCGCCGATTTGGATCATCTGGAGTTTCTGCCTTCCGGCGATGTGGCGTTGACCAGGCGCGCCCGCAAACACTCAACCCTTTGTGCCGTTGTGTGGCAATGGAGCAGTGCACGGAAGCGGTATGAACGCCAGGGGCTGCTGGTTGAAGCCCAGGCGTTGGAGCAAGCGGAAGCGGAGTGTCTGGCCGATAGCGAGGTCAGAGAGCGCCAGAGAGAACGGGAGGCCGCCCGGAGAGAGGGACTGGACTACCAGTATATAGACCAATTTGCCGCACGGGTCAAAGCACTGTTCCCCCAATGCCCCCCGGGAAGAGAGCGAGACATCGCCGAGCACGCCTGTCTCAAGTATAGCGGCCGGGTCGGGCGGTCAGCGGCGGCCAAAGCATTGGATGAGGCGGCGGTGCGCTTGGCGGTGATTGCGCATATCCGGCATCGGGAGACGAAATACCACGAGATGCTGGCCCGGGGATACGATAGATGGGAGGCGCGTGCTGCCGTCGAGGAGGTTGTGCATCGGGTGCTGCAACAGTGGGAGGCACATCATTGATGGGGCGAGAGAGCTTGGGAAAAGAGGGACAGAGGAAAAGATAGATTGAGACCTATTTCCCAAGCTTCTTTGCGCCGAGTGGGCAATTTCCCATTATGTCCCGTTAGCGTCGCTCAATTCGTGGTCTCATCTGCCGTTTTTAGGATCATTTCGCCAGCGCGGACTCGACGATTTGATTCCAGGCGTCTGTCCATCGCCCGATCGAAAACGTCTCGCGCACGGCCTCGCGCTGGCGGTTCGCAACGGCCGCCAGATTTGCGTCGGTTTCCTCCATCGCCTGAAAAAGCGATGCCGGGTCACAGTCACATTGCACGGTCGGAAGATCGGCCAGGCCGCCGATATGGGTCGAGATTGTCGGCGTGCCAGAGGCCATGGATTCCAGCGCGGCCAGCGACGTCCCTTCGCAAAACAAAGACGGAACCAGGGTCATGCGCGTCTGGCGATACAGGGCGGCCATATCCCCCGTGTCGATATGGCCTGCGAATTCAACGCGGGCTTCCATGCTCCGCTGTGCGATCAGCGCGCGCAATTGCTCTCCATATCGAGGCGCGGGCGGATTTCCGGCGATGAGAAGCCGCGCCTGCGGATGGCGCGCCGCGTAAAGTCCAAAGGCTTGAATCGCCAAATGGATTCCTCGCGCGGGCGAACAATTGCGCGGCACAAGGATCGTCGAGCGCTCCTCAAGCGGCGGTCCGGCGGCTTCTCCGGCCGCGGGCGCGAACTTGCCAGGGTCCACGGCGTTGGGAACAAACCACACTCCTGGTTGATGCTCGGCAAAGGGGCGCTCGCCGGGTGGGGAAGGAATTTGCATCTCGCGCAGGAAATTCGTATCGTTGGCAACCGTTGCGCAAGCGCGTTTCACGGCCCAGCGCGCGATGAGGCGGCGCAAGCGATGCGAAAAGCGGCGTGGCGGCTGCATCCATTCGACGCCGTGGCTGAGCGCGATGATTCGCGGGTGAAACCAAACGCCCGCAACGTGAAACGGGTAATGCACGACAAGAAGATCATATCGTCGCAAGGTGGCGGCGTGGGCATGGAGCGCCACGTTGAACCACCACAACGCGGGTCCGCGCCGCCTGCCGAGCGGTCCGGGAAAACGCCCGACAGCGGCCATGCGCGGATCGCGCACCCCCGTGTCGATCTGAAACACAGTTTGCGTGCGTCCGGGACGATCGAGCGCGCGCAAAAGGTTGTGCAAATAGACCTCAGCGCCGCCGCGAACGGGCAGAAAATCGCTTGCAATGTGGGCAATTTGAATCATGAGAAACGAACGGTGGGAAGCGATGTCCGCCTTTGCCATTATTGCGTTTCGCGCGCTTCAACCGTCCGCGAGGCCCTTGGACGGTGTCAAGATCAACGGTTTGCGAATTACCCCGCGCCTTGCAATGTGCCCGAGGCTGGGTCTGGCACCCGCTCCGCGCAGGCAATTCAGGATTTTAGCGCGTATTGTGGATTTGGGGTTGCTTGTTCACCGGGTGGGGATTACAATGATCCCGGCAAGTTGAACGGAGAGTTCTTGCTCTGTGATGAAACAAAACTATAATTCCCAAGTCCGGCGAGTCCTCCGCTGTCGTCCGGATTTACATGGGGTATGAGCGTCTGTTTACATTCTGGCGCATTGTGGCTA
>CAYUNT010000193.1:0-8563 GCA_964446285.1 uncultured Candidatus Sumerlaeota bacterium
TTTCGCGCCTTTGGCGCACAAGAATTATCAGACCATTTTCACTACACTCCAGTAAGGGAAAATGGTATGGGAGAGAAGAAGCGTCCCGTTCTGGAATCGTTTGTTTTATCATCGGCGTGATGTTTTATGCTTGATTGCAGGCAAGGGAAAAATCCATTCTACGGATGAAAGTTTTGGGGCCTTTTTTCGCGGTCTCGCCCTCGATACTGCCTGCGTGCCGTGCGTGAGCGTTCATGGCGATTCCAAAGCATCTGGCCAGTCTTCTGGAACAATTTGAGAGCGGGGCCGCGTCTGCGGCGTTCATCCCGCTGGCCTCTGCATTGCGTCACGAGCGCCTTTTCACCGAGGCGATCGACGTATGCCTGCGCGGACTGGCCGGAAGCGGGGATTCCGTGGCGGGGCGGACGTTGCTCGGCCGTTTGTATTGCGACACGGGCAATTACGAGGAATCCGCGGCTTTGCTTCGCCAGGTGGTGCGAACCGCTCCAGAGGCTGTGGGCGCGCGCGTGGCGCTCGCGCGGACGCTGTTGCGAATGCATTTGATCGAGGAATCCGAGGCCCTGCTGGCCGAGATCAACCGCCAGATTCCCCTCGATCCCGACGTCCAGATCCTCAATGCCGCATTTCGTTATTTGAAGCCGCGCGTTGGGAAAGGCGCTTCCGACGCCGGGACGAATACGACGCCGATTCCCGCGGAGACGCCTCCAACCTCGGTGGAAGAGGCTCTGGACGCCCTCATCGAGCAGATGAAGAAAGCCGGGCATGTGCGCGGCGGACTGGCCGCCTCGTGGCGCGAAAATCGCGAACCGGTAATTCAGGGCGAAGGAGAAGCCCTTCTGCCTTTTGCCCTTGCTGTTGTGGAAACAGCCAGCGCATTTGAAGATTTGGAACTGGGACGGGTGCGCCAAGGACAGCTGGAATACGCCCATGCGGTTATCTTATTTTCCTGCCGGGGAGATGAAATTATTCTGGTTGCCATGGAGCCGAATCAAAAAGAGGGGCGGTTCCGCGTGCTTTTCGATCAACTCGTTGAACGCCTGTTTCCGGACACATCGCTTTCAGAAACCATGCAGCCGGAGGTCAAGTGATGATTCCGACATCTCGACGTTCTCTTGTGATTTTTCTGGGATTATTGGCCACGGCGCTGATCGCGCTGCCATGCGGCCTGGCCCCGCCACCTTATGAAAGAATGCAGCTGGCGGGCGTGCTTACAGTGGCTGTCGAGTTCGCTGCGTTTTTCATTGCGATTCTGCTGACCGGCGCCGAAATAAGCGCTCCCGCCTCGTTTATGCTTGCGGTTTTGGCCGTATTGGCACGGTGCATTCTATCGGCTCTGGGCGGGGGAGTGCTTGCTTTGCTGAGCGGCCAGCCAGGTCCGGATGCTTTTATTAATGCGTGGATTGGCAATCCAATTGGGGTTTTTCTCCAGATCGTCCTCCTGATGCTGGTCTTGCCCCATGCGCTGTCGGCGGCGGCGCCCGGCCTTGTTTCGCACGAAATGGAGCGGGCAATGGAGGGCGGCGCCGGAAAGAAAGAATCTGGCGAGGCCATGGAGCGCGTTGCGGGCCAGGGAGCCAACGGCGCGGGCGCGTTTTCGATCCAGCCGACGGGTGGCGCCATTCAGGTGTTTGGATTCGACGAATTGCAGTCGATTTTCCGGAAAAGCACAGGAATGGAAGGCTTTATTCTCTACACTTCCGAGGGACTTGTTCTGTGGAAGGACATGCCGATTCGGATGAACGTTGAGTTGCTTGTGGCGCGCCTGCAATCGCAGTGCGACGGCCTGACAGGAACTGTTGAGGATTTCGGCCTCACGCGTGCGCGCAAAGTGATTGTGGATTCACGCGAGCATTTTCTGCTCAATACGCGCCTGAACAACAACTTTTCGCTCATAATGCTTTTCTCGAATCAGGTGGATATTGCCGCGGCCTGGAACCGCCTGGCAATCATGGCGAAAACCTCGAGGGAATTTTTGCAGTGGCGTTATCCGGCCTTGCCCTCGTTGAAGGAGTTGCCCACGATAGTTGTGGGCAGGTAGGTGGCGGCTTTTTCGCCGTGGGCGGCGAAAAGCTTCCTGGGGCGGAAGCCGGTTTTTTCGCATGAACCGGCCAATCCGCTTGTCTTTGCTTGCTACGGGCGGGGGAAGGATGTAAGAGGTTCATTGATTTGTTCGCCGTTTCGCGATTCAGGGGGTCCCCATGGAGAGACTTCTGGCTGAACTAAACAAGACTCCCGGAGTGATCGGGTCGTTTCTGGTCGCGCCGGACGGAATCATCGTGGCTTCGGATTTCGCCTCAGAAACCAATGACGAGTTGATGGGCGCGTTAACCTCCTCCATCATTAACGCGACGGAGAAGGCCACGAAGAAAATGGACCTTGGCGGTTTGCAGGGATTCCTGATTGAAACCGACAAGAACCGCATTTTTTTCCAGGCCACGCGCCCGGGATTTCTGGTGTGCCTTGCCGGTCCCGAGGCGAATCTGGGCTTGGTCCGCGTGGAACTGCGCGCCGCCGCCGAGCGCATGAATACTGCGGGCCTTGGCGCCGGATGATTCATGTCCGCTCTGGCAATCCATCCGCCCCAATCCATCTGAGAGCAGTTACTTACCGCCTATGGCAACTTTGAATTACGCTTTCAAGGAAATCTCCTGCAAAATCGTTTTTTACGGATGCGGATTGTGCGGAAAGACGACCAACCTGCAGTTCATCCACAATTCCGTTCCGCAAAAGTTCCGGGGTGAACTCGTTTCGCTTGCCACCGAACAAGACCGCACTTTGTTCTTCGACTTTCTTCCCCTCGATCTGGGCGAGGTAAAGGGATTCAAAACCAAGTTTCAACTTTATACGGTTCCTGGCCAGGTCTATTACAACGCCACCCGGAAATTGGTTCTGCGCGGCGTGGACGGCATTGTGTTTGTCGTGGATTCGCAGCGCGACCGTTTGAAGGAAAATCTCGACAGTCTGCAAAACCTCAAAGACAACCTTCAGGAATACGGCTACAACCTGGACGAGATTCCCTGGGTTCTCCAATACAACAAGCGCGACATGGCCGACGTGATGGACCTTGAGGAACTCCAGCGAACGTTCAACAAGGGCGGGATTCCATATTACGAGTCGGTGGCGACAACGGGCGTTGGCGTGCGCGAGACGCTCAAAGGGATTTCGGGGCTTGTAATACGGCATTTGAACCAGGATCGCACAGGAGTGCTGGCGCCTTCGCCCGCGCCTTCAGGAGAGGCGAAGGCGGCGGCCCCCGCCACTCCACCCGCTATGGCCAAGGTGCCAGTGGTTGCGCGTCCGGCCGCTTCCGCTGCTCCAGCGGTTCCACCGGCTCCCGCCGCCGCGGGCGCAACGCCGGCGCCGCCATCTCCTGCTTCGAGGGCGCTTCCGCCTTCTGCCGCCTCCCTCAAGCCTCCCGCCGCGCCAGTGCCAAGCGCCGCGCCGTCTCCGCCGCCTCCGCGCGCGGCCGAGCCGCGTCAGGCTCCTTCCGAGTCCGCTCCGGCTTCTGCGCCCGCGCCCGCGCCTGCTCCCGAGCCGGTGCAAGCGAAAATCCGCGTCGAGACCGTCCGCGATGAAGCAAGCGAATCGCAGATATCGACTTTGAAAAGCCAGGAGTCCAAAGCGCCACCACCTCTCGAATCCGTGCAGAAGTGCGACGTGCGCTGGCGCCGGTTGCGCGTGGGCAGCGGACAGTTGACGCTTTCGCTTCGCGACAACAGCGACGGGCGCGGCGCGTATCAGCTGGCCGGTTCCCTGTCATTTCTTGGAATCCGAAAAACCTGGGCGCGTTTGCTCGACCACCGCCTGCTTGAACGCAAAAACTTCGAAGGCGAAGAGGCTGGTTTCCACCGCCTGGAATCGGCTCCGGGCGACGAAGGCCCCGTGCTGACGCTATGGGTAAAAGCGGCTTACGACAAGCAGATGTATATTTATTACGAGGGATTCGGCGGACCGGTCCGTGTGGTTCCGGAGGGGAAAAGGGCCACCCCTTGATAACCAGTCAGATAAGGACGTGATCGATTTGAGATTGGCGCGAGTGAAACTCGAGAAAGGTCCGAAAAAGCCATGAGCCGAGAGCCGATGATCCTGACCAAAGTCGAGATAACCAAAATCCACAAAACGCTTTTGCAAATGCTCAAGCAGTCCGAGGCGAAGTGCGCTATTCTTGTGGATACGGATGGGAAATGCCTGGCCAAAAAAGGTTTTACGCAAACCATCGACACGGATGCCCTTGCGGCTTTGATTGCAGGGTCGTTCGCGTCAACTCGCGCCATGGCCGAACTGGTTGGAGAGCAGGACTTTTCCGTCTTGTTCCACCAGGGCCAGAAAGACCACATTCACAACATCCTGGTTGACGACTCCACAATTCTTACGGTCATTTTCGATGACCGGACTACAATCGGCATGGTCCGCTTGTATTCCAAGGAATCGGCCAAGCAGTTGAAGGAAATTCTTGAGGGCGTCAGGAAAAAAGCAGCGCCTGAAGGCAGGCAGCAAATGGTTGAAAAGGAGGATGTGGAGGCGCGGTTTGACGACCTTTTCAAGACAGAATAATTTCCGCGCGCCCGCGCGCATCTGGCGTCGGCCTCCGCGCTTCATCTCGTTCTTTTGCTCCGTGATTTCTGGTTCTCTTCTCCCGGTTTCTCTTGGTTTATTCTGACTATTTTCATCTCCTGGAAGTCCACTATGGAACTCGAAGGCAGCCTGAAAACATTTCCGCTTCCCGAAGTTTTGCAGTTTCTTGCGATGGGAAAAATGTCCGGGCTGTTGCATTTGGACCGCAGCGATTTGCAGATCACGCTGACGATCAAGGGAGGGCGGATTGTTAATTCCTCGACGCTGCATCGCAGTCGGCGGCTTGGGGAATTGCTCGTGCAGAGAGGCCATTTGCGACGCCGCCACCTGGAAGACATCCTCAGCCGCCAGCAGATTCTGGACAGCGGCAAGCGCCTGGGCCAGATTCTTGCCGAACGCGGATTGGTTACGGAGCGCGATTTGGCCGATACGTTGCGGCTTCAGGTAGAGGAAGAGGTTTGGGACCTGTTTTCCTGGTCCGATGGGCACTTCAAATTTGAGAATGGCGAAGAATCGAAAATCACCGACATCGCGGTGCAGATCGACATCGAGCCGCTGTTGCTCGAAGGCAGCCGCCGGCAGGATGAATGGAAAAAAATACGCGAGACAATTACTTCGGATTCGATTGTGTTCGAGTTGGTTCCCCTTGGCGACGATTTCCGCCGCACACTGAAATTGAGTCCGCTCGAATGGAGAGTTCTCTCTGGCGTGAACGGGCTTCTTTCCGTCGAGGGAATCATGCTGCGCTGCGGTATTGGGCGGTTTGAAACGTGCCACATCCTGCATTCCTTCCTCCAGCAAGAGATAGTCCGGATTGTCCCCAAGCCTTTCCTGCGGCGGATGGAAAGCGGCGCGGAACGCGTTCCGGAAATAATTGCCGAGAGAGCGCGAACGCTTGCCGCGGCGCGAAATCCCGATGCGGGCGGGGCCAAAGGAATCGGCGCGCTTTTTGGGGCGCGCCCCAAGACAAATGAACGAACGGGTATTGGTGATATCGCCATTCCCGCTCCGGTTTCGCTTATGGGAACGCTCGTAAATGCCTTCACTCAATATGCGCTCCAGCAAAAGGAATTTGTCCCGCGGCCCGAGGATGCCCGTCTTCTCGAAACTCTATGGAACGAAGTTTTAATGCAGCATCCGCAAGCCGATTTGGTTCGCGTGGTGGACAATTGGGTGGACACAACCACGCTTGAGGCCTATCTGGAAAAGTCGGACTTCGCGCAGGCGGTGCAGGACTGCCACGAAGAGGCCGTGGAAGCCGTGGTCAATCTGCTGAAGATTGTCTATTCCATCGCAGCGCAGCGCATGGGAGAGAAGACGATCCAGAAGGTGCTTCAATCCTTTATCGAGGCCGCGTCGGGCGCGCAATTGCGCTATGCGGCCAAGTTCGACCTGGCCGGGCGCTGCAATCGCGCGCTTGGGCTGGCGGCGGCCTAGGAGCATTCCGCCGGGAACGCGAATTTCGCCTGGCGCGGGTCCGCTGCTCCCCGGCGCAATACACAAACCCGCGATCCCGGCCCATCCCAGGGCACAAGAGGTCTCTATATGGCTGGCGAACGTATCCTGCTTGTGGACGACAGCGTGGGAGTCCAGGAAATTGCCAAAGGCATACTGGAAGAGAATGGATTTCGCGTTACGGTCGCCAGCAATGGCGTGGCGGCGCTCACTCATCCAGACCTGAAGAACTACGATCTGCTTCTGATCGATGTTCACATGCTCGGGATGAGCGGACTCGACACGACCCGCCTGGTGAAGACAGATGCGGACACATTCTCCATTCCTGTTCTGCTCCTGGTGGATCAGGACAAGGCGCCCGTCGAGGCCAGCCAGACCATGAAAGGGGCGAACGGATACATTATTAAACCGTTCTCGCCCCCCGCGTTGCTGGTAAAAGTCCGCGAAATCATGGACGAACAGGCCCTCAAGGCCAAATCTGACGAGTATCTCGAACAAGTGGCCGACCGCCACATGCAGGAACTGGCTGAAAAGAAAATCCAGCAAGCCGTCGAGAAAAAAATCCAGATCATCGTCGAGCGCGCCATTCAAAGCATCGTCTCGATCATCGACCAGCGCGCCCGCGGCGAAGTCGAGGCCCGCGTATCGTCGCTCACCGCCGAAAAAGAGCAGGAATTGGTCCGCATGACGGTCCAGGAAGTTGCCCGCTCGATGGTGGAAAAACTGGCCGAGAAAAAAGTCGCCGAGGCAATGGAAGTCATCCTCGTCGAGCAGACGGAAAAAACTGTGCGGCGCGCGGCGGACGCGATGCTGCCTTCGATGGTGCGCGACCGATTGAAAGAAACTGTCGATACAACGCTTCCGCGCGAAATCCAGACGCGCGTGCAAAAAGAAGTCGAGCGCGTTGTCCGCGAAATCAGCGAAGGAATCATCCAGGTCGTGAATGAACAGGCGGCCAAGGTTCTGCCCGTTGTCGCGGAGGAAAAACTTCCGAAACTGGCCGAGGCGCAACTGGCTCGTGTGGCCGAACAGCGCATTCCGCGGATCGTTCAGGACATCGCCGTCAGCGAAGTGCGCGCGCAGCTGCAAAACCAGATCACGCCCATTATCGACCGCGAGTCGAAAAAAGTTCGCATGGCGGTGAATATCTGGAACCTGGCCATCGTGGCCGTGGTGCTTCTGGCAGTTCTAGCTTACTTGGTGTTCAATCTTAAATAGGGCTTGGGTGTTTACCGAGGCCGGGATGCAATTATCCATGAACAAACCATGCGTAGTTGCGTTTGCAGCAGCTGTGTGCGCCATGATCGCCGCAAGCGCCCCGGGAGAGACGTATTTTGTAAAGCCCGGCGGGAACAACGAATTCGCAGGGACATCGTGGGGGGCGGCTTTTCGGGCAATAGGCCGCGCCGTGGCGGCCGCGAAGGCAGGTGATGAAATCTGGGTGGCGGAAGGCACATACCTGGAGGGCGCGGAAATAACGATTCCTGCGGACGTGTTTCTGCGGGGCGGATTCGCGGGGACCGAGGCCAATGCCGCCGATCGCCCGGTTCCTCCCCGCTCCACCGTAATGGATGGAAATGTTGCGCACGCCTGCCTGGCCAACTATGGCCAGGTGGAATGGATGGGCATTGCTCGGGGAAACGGCTATGGTGTTCACAACAGGTCCAGCGGAATTCTCTCCGATTGCAGGGTGTATTCGTGCAGCGGCACTGGAATAGTGAACACCGCCGGCTTGGTGATCCGTTGTGACGTGCATGACAATTCCCCCAACTCTGGTATTAAGAATAACGGTGGAGTGGTATTTCAATGCATAATTCGCGGCAATTCCAACGGCTCCTCCCTGAGCGGATCCGGCGGCGGAATATACAATGATGCACAAGGAACGGTGGTGCGATGCCGGATTTATGGTAATGGCGTCGGGGGAAGAATGGTTGCGAACGGCGGCGGCGCATATAACCAGGGAATCATGACCAATTGTATCGTTTTTGACAATCAGGCATCCAGCCTGGAGATGAATTCAAATGGCGGCGGAGTACATAATACTGGGACTTTGACAAACTGCACCATTTATCGCAACTATGCACAAGGACCAGCAGGAGTGAGCGGCTCGGGAAAGATTATTAACTGCATCATTTGGCGCAATTCCGATAGCGATTGCGGCAGTGGCCCTGCGGCCATTCATAGCTGCTTCCCTGAGGCGGCTGAGTTTGTTGCGAAGGGCAATATTACCGCCGACCCGCAATTCGTTTCCACTTCGGGAGAAGTCGCAAACTGGGATGTTTCGCTGCAACCCACTTCGCCCTGCATAGATACAGGCACGGCGGAGGGTGCGCCGGTGAACGACCTGCTAGGGACCTCGCGTCCGCAGGGGCTGGGAATCGATATGGGCGCCTTCGAATGGGTGAATCCAGGCGCCACCCCAACGCCCACTCCCATTCCCGGGCACGGCGGATGGATAACGCGCTGAATTCTCAGATATTATACCATTTTCCTTTGATTCTGTTCCTAATCGCCTGTCACGGTTTTCGCGAGA
>CAYUNT010000194.1:0-8540 GCA_964446285.1 uncultured Candidatus Sumerlaeota bacterium
TTCTCGCGAAAACCGTGACAGGCGATTGGGAACAGAATCAAAGGAAAATGGTATTATATATTGGCGGCTTTCGCGGCTCGAAGCATTCTTCCAGGGTTACTCATACATCGCCCAAGCGCCCTTGGCGGACGCGACGGGATTCAGGTCGAATGCAAGCAGGCGGCCCGTGCCGGAATCCAGGAAGGGCGCCGCGAGGAAAATTTCCGCCGCGCCATCGCGTTCCACGTCGCCAGCCGCCACGGTGTCTCCAAGTTGAAACCCGGTCGCTCCGCCATTGATAATATAATCGACTTCTTCATTTTGCAGCGAGATTTGCGCGGGAATTGACGAGCGGCCAAGAACAATGTAGGCACGGCCTTCGCCGCTATACCCGGCGCGCCCGCCGTCGCGTGAGGTGAACAGAAAATCTCCCGTGCCATCCTTGTTAAAATCCCCGGCCACAAGCGTGTCGCCAATCGCATTCGATATGCTGAAGCCCTTCACAATCACATCGGGCGAGCCGCCGGATTGCATATTAATCAGCGTGGGGAAAGCGGATTTGCCGAAAAACGCATAGATGGCCCCATTGTCAACATTACTGATGCCCGAAGGATCCCAGCCGGGCGCAGTGGCGATCACGTCGCAAATTCCGTCTTGGTTAATGTCCGCAAGGGCGACGGCGCTGCCCAGCTGGTCCCCCGCGCTTTTGCCGATAATTCTCGAATCTGCCGATGCAACGCTGATGGAACCTGAAAGAAATGGCGAGCGCCCGCGAAATATAAAAATCTTCCCTTCCGAAGCAAAATACCCGCTTGTGCTTCCGAGTTCCTCGCCAAGGACCAAATCCTTTAACCCGTCGCCTGTGATGTCGCCGATGCGAACCGCCGTGCCCAGTTCCGCATCCGCTTCATCGCCAAGAATGGTCAAGTTTGCCTGCGACGCCAGATCGAGTGATGTGCCCGAGGCGAAACTCTGGCTGCCGAGAATAACATACACCTTGCCGGCATTGCTGCGTGTTCCCGCGGTCGCCAAGTGCGCGCCGATGGCCATGTCATCCACCCCATCGCCATTGAGGTCGCCCGCGGCGAGTCCGTCCGACTGCAATCCGCCAAACATCAAACTTCCGCCCACATCGTCAAAAGCCGCCGCGCCGATCAACCGCATGTCCCACTGGCCGAGAGCAAAGTCCACGGTGGCGCGCGAGAAGAAATCCGGTCCACCAAACACAACAAACACCACGCCGCAATACGTCCGGCCCGAGGCGCTCAACGTCGAATCCGCTGCGATCAGGTCCGGGTATGTGTCGCCATTGACGTCGCCCACAGCCAGCGCCGTGGCCAGGTTCGTCGAACCCGTGTCGCCCAGAATGAGCATGTCCGCCGGTTGCGAGGCGAGGTCTATCTGCCCCTTGGCGACAAGAGGATACCATCCGCGGAAACAATACAGCGTGGGGCGCTCCGCGCCAGAGAAGGAGGTGCGATCCGCGCCAACGATAATATCCCCCATTCCATCCCCGTCAAAATCCGCGACGATTACAGGCCGCCCAAAGGTTTCGCCCGCGGCCTTTCCGCGAATTTCAAGGACGCGCGAACTGGCATCATACTGCGCCGCCTGGGCAAAAATCCCGCATGGCGCCGCACAACACAGCGCAAACAACGCAAAGAGCGAAATGAAATGCCTTATGGAAGAACGAAAACGAAGAACCGGAAGGAAAGAAAAGATATTCATAAGGCGGAAGCCTCCACTGGCTCCTGAATTATCCATCATGCTGACCTGGTATTGCAATAAGCGGCATTGGCCGCTGACAGATGCAAACTGAACGCATCTCTCTTCAAATGCAAGGACTACTCGACGGAACATTCGGTTTGTTCCCGCGCGACAACCGATCTGTAAACATAAGATTTTTTGAATGCTGAAATCTATGGATCGGTCTAGGGCTGCGCGCCTGGCGCGTCTTCAGGCTCATGCATTCGCGAGCAGATGCCATACTCGCCAATTGTCCTGGCGCGCCAGGGCTGATTGCGCATCAGAATCGCCATTGGATGCGGGCAATTCGGATCCCAAGGACGCAAACCGCAGAATCGCATCCATTCATCGACAACCACGACTCGAACCGATTCTATTTTGGGCGAAAAAACAAAATCGCGCCCGGGATCGACAAATCGGTGCCATTTGACGAATTCGCCCTCCGCCACGCGCACCTGATCCGCGGTGGCAGCTCGGCATTGAATAAGGGGCAGCAGCGTTTCTGGAACAACAACAATGGCTTCCGCTGGGAAACGCTCATTGATTTCCCCAGCAACCAGGCGCGCCGCCTCGACGTCTCGAACCGAGGCCAGCGCCTTAGCGCCAAGCGGGATTTCTGTGCAGGTCCATAGCGCGGCGGTGGCCGTCATCGCAACCAGCGGAGCGGCCCCAATCGCCAGTTTCAGCCATTGTTCCGCGCTCGTCTTTCGATCCATTGCGCCTCCGCCACGTGCCCCCGGCGCGCGTTTCGCAAGCCATCGAGCCGGCCACGCAGCTATATCCATCCATAGCGCGGCGAAACCCAGATGAATCGCAAAGAGGTAAGCGGGCATATTGTGCGGTATCTCGGCATCGCCACCTTGGCGCCGCAGAATCAGAGGCATCATGCAAAGGAGGAACAGCGCGGGGACGCGGCCCTTTCCACGCCAGGCCATCGCGGCTAGCCCAACCAGGCCGGCCGGAACAATCCAATCGCGCGTGAAGATAATGCGGGCCGCATAAGCCATCTGAAACAGCGCCTTGCCGGTGCTTTCACCGCCAAACTGAAAAAACAGCGAAGCCATTTCCCGGGCAAAATCGACGCCGCGCCTGGAAAAGCCCCATGCAGCAAAAATCAGGAATGGCGCAAAGGCCGCCGCTGCCATGACCGGCAGTTTCCTCCATTTTCGGCGCAATACAGCCCATAAAAGAACAAATCCAATGGTCTGAATTGCGAAAAAATCGGCAACGAAAGCCAGGCCCGCCGCGCAGGCGGCCATGAAATACGGTTCGCGAATATAAGATAATAGGAATAGCCCCCGGCCCGGCGGAGGCTTGGCGGCGGCGGCTTCGATTCGCCGCTCGAACGGGCGAGAGGGAGAATCCTCCGCCGCCACGAGCGCCCAAACGGCCAGGGCGCTGAGCAGCCCAGACAAAGGATAGGGCGTGGCCCAGCGCCCGTATCGCATCATTGGCAAGTGAATGAGCGAAAGACAGGCCGCGAAAATTCCCGCCGCCGGGCTGTGAATCCGCCTCCCGATGCTGGCGAGGATCCAGACCATCGCAATGGCCGTGAAGGCCGATGGCAGGCGTGCCTTGAACATGACAGGACCGGGAAGGAGCGCCTGCAGCGGCGCGTTGAGAATAAACCAAAGCGGCGGCTTGGTCACATATTCACGTGCGAATGGCCATCGCAATGCTCCGCAGCGCGGCACGCCTTCTTCCGCCCAGGTTCGCGCGATGGCCGTATATATGCCTTCATCCACATACCAGCGTGGATTCTCATCCAGCCGCCACAGGCGCAAAAAGGCCGCGAGACACATCAACGCCACCAACGCCGCGAACCACGCCCGCCGGCCGCACAAGAAATCCCAATCCGCGCCGCTATGCGGAGAGGACAAAGCAATATCAAAAGAAGCGTTTGGCGCATCGGGGACGCTAGAATGCATCGGATTCCAAAGCCGTTGTTCGAGCCAACTCCAAACGTTGCCTCTCACCATAAGAATACCAACCGGGTCATGGTTCAACAATCCTGCCCTGGTGGAATACCATGCCGCTATGCCGCTCCAAATTTATCAGCAAAAACCCGGAGCCGCCTAGCACATCCTCTCTGCTCAGAACTGGGGGATTTTTCATCGCAGCGGGGAAATTCAACGATTCACCTCAAAAACAGCATCGGAGGAAACACTGATAATTGCGCGGATAAATGCTCCACGTAAGCGCCATCATCAAGAAAAATACCGCAATTCCGGCGCCAAAGGCAAGAAGTGCCTTGAAAATACGCGGATTCGTGTTGTTGTGCAAAGAGATGCTTCCATGATTCATTGCACAAATGGGTGTTTGAGGTCGCGCAGGAGGGCGGGGAGGGGGCGGTGTTCGAGGACGGCACGTTCGATAAGAAGGCCGGTGTCGCGATCGCCAGAGGCCAGTAACGCTTGCGCGGCGGCCTCTCTTGGGCTTTCCGCGTGGAAATCCAAATTGGCCATTCCTCCCAGCGCCTCCTGCAAAATGCGGATTTTGCGTTTCGCCTCCGATACGCCGCAAAAGCCTGGCACAGGCTTCAAAGGTTCCAGGGAAGAAGGAGAAGAAAGAGAAGGAAAAGGAGAAGAGGAAAGAGAAGAAGAGGCAGACCTGGTGGTCTGCCCCACTTTTTCCACAACTGAATTATCCTGGACGCCGCCGCCCAGCGGAGTTCCGGGTTTGGGCACGAATACGCCCACGTTCACGCTCAAGCGCCCGAGGCGGCCATGTCCGCGCGAGGCATTCACCTGCACCTCATGCAAGCGACGCGTGAGCCGCGCGATGCTTCGCACGTCGTCGTCCGTTTCGCCCGGAAGTCCAATCATAAAATAGAGTTTCAAACTCTCCATGCCGCGCGCGAAGCAATCCGCCGTGAATTGCTCGATGCGTTCGTCGCTCAAATTCTTGCGCAGGGCGCGGCGCAGCGCCTCGTTGCCCGCCTCGGGCGCGATCGTTAGTATCTTTTGCCCAGACCGCAGCAGCGTTTCCACCATGCGCGGCTTCACGTCTTCCACGCGCAGCGACGAAAACGACACGTTCAAATCCAGGCGGTCGAGGCGTTCGCAAATCTCCTCGATCTCGCGATGAACGCCCACGGCCGACGCCACCAATCCCACGCGATCCGTATGGCGTTTGAACATTCGGGCGGCTTCTTCGATTTCGTCCGCCGCGCGCCAGCGATACGGATGCGGCTGATAGCCCATGATGCAAAATGCGCATTTGTATGGGCATCCGCGGCTGATTTCGATCAATCCGCGCCGGGCGAATTCCGTGTTCGGAGTTAGGATTGTCGAATGGCACGAAAATTCCGGCAGACGATCCGCCACGGAAAGCGGCGTGGGATTTGCTTGCGGCGGATCGGGGCAAAGTGGCGGAACTTCAAACCCAGGCAGAGCGGCGAGGCGTTCGAGAAATCGCGCGCGCGTTCCTCCCGTTCCTCCCGATTCTCCCGATCCCGCGCTGGCAATCCATGCGTCGAGAATCCAATCCACCGCCTCCTCGCCATCGCCGTGGATGATGACGTCCATGAAATCGTATAGCGGCAGACGGTTCATCGTCACGGCCTTGCCGCCGCAAAGAACAATCGGCACATTCTCGCCGGAGGCTTCCGCGCGCTCGCGCTCGCGCCATTGCAGCGCAACGCCCGAGCGCGCCAGCACATCGAGGACATGCGGGTAGTCCATCTCGAACGCGACGGAAAACGCCACGAGCGGAAATTCGCCAAGCGGCCGGCCATTTTCCACCGTGCGCGGCGCGGCGCGATCACCCGGAGCCAGCGAGGCAAAGGCTCGTTCGCAGGCGGCGTCGGCGTGCCGGTTGATCCGCCCCACAAGCGCTTGAAATCCGAGCGACGACATCCCGACAAAATATGAGTTCGGATACACAAGGGCGAAAGGAATCTGAGCGCCAAACGGTTTGACGATAGTGCCGGCTTCCTCCGCCAGAAGCCGGCGGCGGACCATGTCGTGATCGGCGGGTTTTTTGCCGAATTTTCCGCCGGAGTTGTCGCTGAATTTCTTTCTCAAGAATTGCATCCGCGCAAAATGAATTGCCTCAGGCCAGGCGTCCCTCGCTCATTTTCCAAATCCGTGCGCGTTCCATCTGGTTGCGCAAAGGCGCCAAGTCCGTCGTTGTGAGAATAGTCTGGATTTCCGCCTGGGCAAGCGAGGAAAGCAACGCCGCCAGCCGGTCTGGATCGAGTTCCGAAAGGATGTCGTCGAGCAACAGCACCGGCGCGTGCCCCGTGGCCTCGCGCAGATAATCTACCTCGGCCATGCGCAGGCTGAGGGCGATCGAGCGTGCCTGGCCCTGCGAAGAGAACGCGCGCGCCTCGCGTCCGTTCAGCGAAAAAACCAGATCATCGCGGTGGGGACCGTTGAGCGTCTGCCCCCGCGCCAGGTCGTCATCGCGGCGTTCGGCGAGAAGGCGAGCATACAACTCCGCGGCCGCGCCTTCATCCAGCGCCGTTTTGCCATTGCGCTCGTGCTGCGCCGAATCGAGAAAGCTGCTGTATTCGATCGCCAGCGCTTCGTCCGCCCCGCAGAACTGGGCATGACGGCGCGCGGCAAATGGCGCAATGTCGCGCACAAATTTTTCCCGCTCGACATAGATTCTCCCGGCGCTTTCCGCCAGCGGCCCTTCATAGGCCCGCGCTTGTTCGGCCAGTCCAGGGGGGCGGGGCGGCGGACGGCGCAAAAGCGTGTTGCGCTGCCGCAAAGCGCGAGTGAATCGCTTGAGCGCATCAAGATAGGGACGGCTTGCCTGGCTGAGCGCCATGTCGAGCCACTGGCGGCGCCCCGCCGGACCGCCCCCGACCGTTTGCAGGTCGTCCGGGGTAAAAAGCACAACCAAAAACAAACCCCAGAAATCTGTCAGACGCCGAACGGTTTTTCCATCCACTCGGATTTCCCGTTCCTGGCGGGCAATGGCGGCTTCGATTTCGTGTCGCGCGGGGCCTCGGGCAATTCGAGCGCGCATCCATGCCGCCGCGCCCGCTTCCGCGCCAAACGGCAGGCATTCGTCTTCGCGCGATGTGCGAAACGACCGGCCCGTAGCCAGATAATGCACGGCTTCGAGAAGGTTTGTTTTTCCCTGGGCGTTTTTGCCGCAAATCACATTCAGGCCAGGATCAAATTCAGCCCGGATCATCTCCAGATTGCGGAAACGGCGGATTTCGATCTGTTCAATATGCATAAGGGCTGGTGCGCAAAGGGCAAAGCGGCGGATCCAAAATTCTCGTCTGTCTTGGCCTCGCCTCCGCCAACTCAGGCTTCATGGAGACCGTTCGAGGGCAAGGAGCGTAACATCATCGGAAAACGTATCGGTTCCCGCCCATTTTCTCGCACTGTCGATGGCCGCGTCGAGTGCGTGATCGAGCGGATCGTCGAAATGTGTCTCCAGTTTCCGCGCGAGATTGTCCTGGCCATACGCCGCGCCTTTTGCATCAAAAGTATCCACCAAACCATCCGAAAACAGAACAAGCCGGTCGCCGGGCGCCAGGGCAATTTCCCCCATCTCCCATTCGATCTTTCGGGCGGGCATCAGGCCGATGGGCGGACCGCTGGGTTGAGTCAGGTAATGCGCCGAACGGGTGGCCGCTTCGAGCCGCAGCGGAGGCTGATGCCCCGCACAGACCCATTTCACTACGCCGTTCCTGCTATGCAAAATTCCATACAGCAACGTGAAATACATCCCGGTGCGCATGTCCTGCGGAAAGCGTTCATTCAAAATCGCCGCCACCTGCGATGGGGAAAGAACTTCGTAAAATGGCGGACTGGATGTGGCCAGTTTGAGCAGCCCGCCTGCCTCAGGCGTCGGGGCAAGCACGCGCGAAAGCGAAACACTGAAGAGCGCGGAGGGAATGCCGTGGCCTGAAACATCAAGAATATAAAAGCCCCAGCAGCATTCGTCCAGGCGGAATACATTAAAGCTGTCGCCCGCCACATAGTCGCACGGGCTGAATCGCCAGGCGAATTGATAGCCGTGGATCGAGGGCGGCGAGTCCGGAAGAAATCCCTGCTGCACTTCGGCCGCCATGCGAAGGTCATGGCGGATTCGGTCATTTGTCTGCTGGAGTTCCTGATAATGCTGAGCCAAAGCCTCTTCGAGCTCGATCACTCGCTGGGCGGCCCGCAGGCGCAACCGCAGTTCTTCCGGA
This sequence comes from uncultured Candidatus Sumerlaeota bacterium, assembly GCA_964446285.1. GTDB lineage: Bacteria > Sumerlaeota > Sumerlaeia > SLMS01 > CAYUNT01 > CAYUNT01. The sequence goes on from CAYUNT010000194.1 coordinate 7,883, forward strand.
TCGAAGGGTTTGACGAAAAAGTCGTCCGCGCCCGCCTCCATGCCTTCTACGTAGTCCTCGCGGGTGTCGCGCGCCGTAACGATAAAGATATACTGATACCCCGAAGAGGCCGAAGCGCGCCGGATTTCGCGGCAGACCTCAGGACCGCTCAGCCCCGGCATCATCCAATCCAAAAACAAGACCTGAAATCCGCCGTTTTCGCGTGCAATGCGCAAAGCTTCCTCGCCGTCCGGAGCGGTAGATACGTCATGACCCCACATCTGAAGCGACCGCTGCAGAAACCGAAGCGCCATCGGATCGTCATCCGCGATCAAAATCTTCATCGTTTGGGAATCCTGGCTTGTGGCTTTTTAGGCTGCGGACAATGGAGGAGTGCTTCAGGGCGAACGCGCGGCGGAAATTTAGGAAATGCCGTGCGAACACCTGCCCTATGCCTTGAAACATGCCACTAACTCAATCCCAATAGATGAGACAGGAAAGCCATCAAAGGTTATTGCCAGAGGGTGCATCTCCCGAATTCATGAGACGGCGGAGATATTTGTTTCGGTTGTGGGGTTGGGTGCAGGACAATTCCGCAAACCTTCTATGATTAGCAGGGATTGGAGGATATAGCGTTCTCTTCTTCAGGCCCAACCGCGATCTGCGCCCGCGCGGCGGA
>CAYUNT010000195.1:0-8494 GCA_964446285.1 uncultured Candidatus Sumerlaeota bacterium
CAGGCTGCCGCATCCCGCAGCTCGGCGGGATATACCGTCGAGCGCACTTCCCTGCTGCCAGCCGCTGTGGCCCACATTTCTTCTATCCGCTCATTCACCCCCACCGCGGCGGCCAATGGCACGCCACGTTACTCCGATTCCTACCTCCACTACGACCACATCGGCAACGTGCTGTGTCTCTCGAATTCCTCCGGCAGTCTTTCAACCTCTTACTCCCAAGACGCCTGGGGCAACGTATTGTCTTCCGCGACCACCGGCGAATGGTCCACCTCCTTCTCCGGCCGCCACCTGACCGCCAAAGATCATGACGCGGATGTGGATTTGTATTATTCCTTCATGCGATGGCTCGACCCAAGCACCGGACGATTCATCAACCTGGATTTCATCAGCTCCCGTTACGGAACGCAGCATTACCGCTACGCCGAAGCGCGTCCAAACAGCGTTCCTGACCCCTCGGGCCTTTTCGCTGTAGATACAGGGATATGGGATGAAGCTATTGGACGCTGTAAAAATGCAAACCCTTGCCCAGGCGAAAACGGCAATTGTTGCGCTTTTGTCCAGTGTGTTGTTGAGCAGTATTACTTATGCGGTGGAATCGGTTTCAAGGGCTGGGTGACTGATCCTAATTCTTCGCTTGGGGATTTCCCCCCAGGTATGATTCTCTCATCAACAGAAGATTTTTATAATAGATGCATGAATGGAGCAGGAAAGCCAGGTTTAGTCAAAGATGGACATATAGCGGTTAGCAACAGCCAGGGTATGGTGTGCGAATGCACTAAAACATGGGGTGACTCAGGATCTGGAAAAGAAAAGCCAGAAACAAGTAGCATTTCCTGCAAAGGAAAAAGCGATGCGCCTGATTTTGGCTTTGGTGATGTAATCATATACTAGGATGTATATTCATGCGCTCCATTCTCGTAATTATCTCTTTTGGGCTTCTATTATCGTGCTCTCCTCCTGCATCTCAGCGAAGTAGTTCTTCCGAGGAGAATCTCAGCGAGCAGTTGGCATTGACCAAATACAGGATGACGCTCGCAGATAATGCGATCAACATTTATGGATCATATACCGGCGGGGCCATTCCTGTTAATCCACTGGACAATCCTCATGGAAGCATTCGGCGGCGCGGGAATCATCCTAAAGAGTATAAGAAATATGCCCAGCCCTGGTTGCAGGAGGCATGTGGATTTGTGCCCCCAGACATACTTCCTGAAATAAAGGAGCATGGTTTATTTTCGGATGAGGATTGGGCTGTCCCAGAGTATGGGTTATTGTATGACCCCTTTTCTCCTGAAGGAAATCCTTTTTACCTTTATAGTGGACTTGGATATAAAGGCTAATGGTATGTGTCTTCAGTTGGTCCAGATAAAAGCAGAGACCTTCTTTGTGAGGATATATTATGGGTGGAGGACTTCTCCACGACAGGAATCAGCTCACTGAAATTCATGAACATAAACCATGTCTATGATCCGACAAATGGCCTTCTATCCACTGGGGATATTGTGCTGTATATGGCCAGTGATCCATTTTACGATCCAAAGATTTGCCGTGTACAGGAAGTATTCAAAAAAAGAGCGGCGCGACCTTAAGAATGCTGGTCGATGTTGTTGATGACCCGCTTTGGTGACGCGGGTATGAATACGATGCGGCGAGGAACCGCATTTACATAGTCTGGACGGGGTCAGGCGAGGATGAGTATTATTACACCTACGGCGACCGCAATGAGCTGGTCTCGGCGGACCTGAACGGCGTGGGGGTGGAGTAAACGTTCGACGCGAAGGGAAATATGAGAGTGAAGGACCCAAACGATGGCGGCAATAACACATATTACACCTGGACGGAAGACAACCGCCTGTCGCAGGTCGCGCGGCAGGGCGCCGGGCAGGGCGGGGCGACGCTTACCACGCAGTTTGCCTACGATTACCAGGGGGCGCGGATTCTGCGGCGGGATAATGACACGACACGCCGCCGTTACTTCTTCAATGGCATCACGGAGCAAGTCGTGAAGGAAAGTGCCTCGGGATGGGCGCAGGATTCGGCCTTCGCCTTCACGGCGCACGAGGACGGCGAATCGGCGGCGGGGCAGGGAGTGGATGATTTTTCCGGCGTGCTCGCAATTGACATCGAGGGGAAGAATTCGATACAAAAAATACGGATGGGGGAAAAAGACGCCAGGCGTGATGCATTTTGACGTTTGCATCCTGTTCCCAGGCGGTTTTTCCTTCGGCATGCGGCGCATTTATTGCTGTATTCCGGTTTGTTGTCTTCTCGTGTTGCGCGCATATCGTTCGTTTCGAGCGCGTTGCATGCGCCGCAACATTCGCATATCCTGAAAACTCCGCGCCGGGACAATCATGGCCATTCATTCCGCCAAAGAGTCGTTCTCTCGCGAAGAGGTTCTGGAAATTCTCCGGCGCAATGTGGCTTTGTATAAGAACGAACCGGAATTTGTAAATTATATCGTGGATTTGGCGCTGTATCTGCTCGATAGCGTGGCGCAGCGAGGGGAAACGGAAGATGACCGGCCCTCCGCTGGGCATTTGCCAAACGGTTCGGCGGGAGGCGCGGCAGGGGAAGCGATGCAACGGGACATGCGGGAATTGTATGCGCAAATCGAGGTCCTTCATCGCGGAGATCCGGCGCAGGCGTCGGCTCAAGCCGGCAAGCCCCCCACAAGACCGCCCGCCGTTGCGCCGCAATCGCCTGCCTCGCCATCCGCCTATAAACCAGTTTTTGCGCCGCCTCCTGCGTCAGCGTCTGCGCCACCGCAAAGCGCCGCGCCTCCGGCTCCGCCTTCTTCCCATCCTGCTGGGGGAGGGGCGCATGTTTCTGTTCCCTGGACGCCAATTCCCTCGCCCGCTTCGCCTCCTCAACCGGATTCGCAGATGCTTGGCGACCAAGACGAGCCAGACAGCCACATGCCGCGGGTTCAGATAGACAAAGGCGGTCGCACAAGGGTTTACAAAGTCTTTCGCGCCCAGACTACTCTCCAGGAGGGATCGCATTGCCCGGTGTGCGGGACATTAAATCCCCCTCGGACCCGATGCTGCAAGACGTGTGGGACCGTGCTCTAGGTCCGCGCGATCCAGCGGCGCAATGCGTCAATGCGGCACGGAGGCGATGTCGCCCGGCAAGTTGAGTTTTTCAGTTTGGCCGAATCCCCATTTTCCATCCTCAGATTGTTCCCCCTATGACATTTCCACCGGACTCCAATCCGCGCCCGACTGGCGAAAATCCGCTGGAAGGACCGCCGCCAGGCAGCGATCCCCAGGCTAACCCCCAGGCTGGCCCGCCGTTTGGCGCATCGCCAGCCTCTGGTTCGCCTTTCGGACAGCCCTCCAATGCCCCGGCCGGAGGCGCGCAATTCGGATCTCCAGCCGGACCGCCTTGGGCGTCTGGAGGCTGGAATCAGCAGCCAGACCAGCAGATTCCGTCCGGTGGCGCTCCCGCCGGACCGGAAGGCTATCCGTCACAGCCCGCCACGCCTTCCGAAACGGTGCCCGGATGGGCCACGCCCCCGCCGCCACCGCCTGGCGCTCCTCCCGGATGGAGGGCGTTTCCTCCGCCTTATGGCGGGCAGCCGGATTTGGCTCCGCAGCAGCCTTATTACCCTCCCCCCAATTACCCTCCGCAGAGTTTTCCCGCGCAAGACTACGCCCAGCCACCTTATCCTCCGCCCTCATATCCTCCTTACGGACAAGCTGCGCCGCCTCCGCCCGCGGGCGGGCCAAGTGGGGGATGGGGACCGCCGCCGCCAGGCTATTATCCCCCTCAGAAAGGCATCGGAGGCGCGATGGCCTGCGCCATATCCGGAATGGTTCTGGCACTTTGCTGCTGGCCTCTGGGCATTGCGCTGGCGATTGTAGGGCTGATTCTTTCGCGTGAAAGGATTCGGCAGGCCGAGGAAATGGGCTATGCCGCCGATTCAAGCGCTCGCACCGCACGTGCGCTTTCGATTGCGGCGATGGTTCTTTCTGTCCTGATGCTCGCCTGGAATCTCTATATGCAAATATCTCATCCGGAAATGATTGAAGAAATCCTGTCAAAGATGTCTGGAAGATAAAGAGATCGAGGATTTTCCCTCACGGGAGGTCTGTATTATCAAACCAGGGCAGAATACGGCAGGAAGCGAAACGGAGGGACGCGGCTTGGTTGTTCGCGTGCGAGCGCCCGCCAAGATCAATTTAGGTCTCCGGATTTTGCGTCGTCGTCCGGATGGATTCCACGACATCGACACAGTGTTTCAGGCGGTTTCGCTATTCGATACGCTGGAGTTGCGGGAAGGCGGCAGGGCACAGCAAGAAGAAGCAGGAAAAGAAAAGAATCTTCGACGGCACGTCCAAGCCACCGGACATCTGCAGGAAACGGCGCGGCGCGAAGTGGTTTATAAAGCGCCCGATGGCCTGCAATTTCTAATGGAATCCCCCTGGGACCTGCCTGCGGATGAAACCAACCTGGCGGTGCGGGCGGCGCGCCTGGCCGCGAGCGAGACCGGCTGCGACGTCAGCCGCCTGAGGATTTGCCTCTCCAAACGAATTCCTCCGGGCGGGGGGCTGGCCGGCGGAAGCACGGACGCGGCAGGCGTGCTCGCGGGGTTAAATTCGTTGTGGAATTTGAAATTGCCCGAGGATCGGCTTCTGGAATGGGGTGCGCGTCTGGGCAGTGACGTGCCGTTTTGCCTGCTGGGTGGGACGGCGCGAGGTGAGGGGCGTGGCGAGATATTGACTCCCATCCGCCGCTCTCTCTCTTTTGCCGTCGTAATTGCCAAAGCGGAAATTTCCGTGCCCACCGCGCTGGCTTACCGGGCATTTGACCCGGCGCGCCATGCGGTCCCTGGCGACCTTGCGCCGCTTGTCCGCTGTTTGGAAGAGGGCCGGATGGCGGAATTCATCCAGCGAATGGAAAACACATTTGCGCTTTGTCTCGACCCCTTGTATCCTGACCTGCGCAAGGGGGTGGAGGCTCTGCGGGCGGCGGGCTGCCAAGCCGCGCTGCTTTCCGGCAGCGGGGCATCTGTTTGGGGCTTGTGCGATTCCATCGAGCAGGCGCGCGCCATTGCGAAGAGTCTGAAAAGGGATTTTGCGTTCGTCGAGGCGGCGGAATTGCTGAAAAATGGACCAGAGGTGAGTCATTTGGCATAAAAGGTTCTATACTTCTTTCGAGGGGGTCGATTCCGATCCGCCGGGAGAGTGCAACCATGTCTGGAATCGAAATTACCGCCGTTCGAGTCCGGCCTTATGCCAAGACCGGAGACAAACTGAAAGCATTCGCGACAATTACGCTCAACGAATGCTTTGTCGTAACCGACCTGAAGATCATTCAGGGAAACAAGGGCTTGTTTGTGGCAATGCCCAGCCGCAAGCGCCACGATGGCACGTTCAAGGACGTGGCGCATCCGCTCAATCAGGAAACCCGTTTCCAAATTGAGCATGCGGTTTTGGGCGCCTATGAAGAAGCCCTGGCAACCGGATCGTTCCACGAGCCGCCGGAGGAAGAAACCGAGGCAATTGGAGTCATGAACAAAAGCCAGGGAAGTTCCCTGTAAAGGCCGCAGCCGCGAGGGCGGACTCTTGGGGGGGGGTATTGCTTCTTTCCGCCGGCAAGCCAGGGGAAGGATTTTGTGTGGATATTTAGCAGAATGGAAGGCGGGTCAAGGACGCCGGAAAGGCAGCCGTTTGGCAAATCGAACCGCCCTCGGGGGTGGACCGTGGAGCTTTGCCATTGGTTCACAAATCCAATGCATCTTCCCCGCGCATGCGGTTGGGGGGATTCGGCAAGGGGTTGACAATGTCCCCTGGCCGGTGACAATTCCTTTGCGTGTATGGAAGACGGGGATTAGTCTCACGTTGGGTTTGGGCTGAATGATTCGCTGGAGGGAAAATCGCGGCGCAGTTCAAATCCGCCATCCGGAGTCGGAAAGAAACCAGGCAGCGAGGTTTTCATCAATGCACGGCCATCGTCGGATGCCTTGGGGTATTCCAGGAACAGCCCGGTTTCGCGTTTGCGGAACGGCGCCATTTTGCCTGGCGCGAAATGGGTGGGTGGCGTTTTGCCTTTGCGCTTTCCTGCTGGCCTTTTCCGCAACCGCGCAGGCCGCGCGCGTTGTTTTGAAAAACGGCAGCGTGCTTGACGGCCTGATTATTGACGAGTCTCCCGGAAAATACATGATTGTTCGCACTTCGCAGGCCGAATTGCGATTGGACTGGAAAGTGATCGACACAGTGGATCGCAGCGCGACGCAAGGCGTGGAGGAACAAACAGGGGATCAATTGGCCAAGCAAGGCCAGGTTGAAGAGGCGCTTCAGCATTATGAGGCCGCAAAAAAGTCCGGAAAGGCCGGCGCCGACATCGAAGAAAAAATCGCCGCGGTGAAAAAGCGGATCGAAGAGCAGGAATTGGAACAATACAGCGCTCATATCAATGAAGCGCGCGCGCTGATGGAAGCGGATCAGATCGGCAAAGCGGCGGCGCTTCTTGATGAACTTGCCAATTCAGATATTCCAGGCGCGGTTCGCAAGCGCGCCAATGAACTCAAGGCGCGGATTCACTATCAGAAGGCGCAAAAAGCGCGTGAATTCGTGGATTACCTTACCGCGGAAGCGGAATTGAAAAAGGCCATTGAAACCGATCCCAATTTCGCACAGGCCCATGTGCAACTGGCTGGCATGTGGAGCGACCGCCAGGATATGCGGTTGAAGGCGGCCGAGGAATATACGCTTGGCCTGACCAAAGGCGCGGATACGCTTTCTGAACAGGAAAAGAATCAAATTCGCATGGAACTGGCCCGCTTGTCGCAGGAACTTGGCGACTGGAACGCCGCGCTTTCCTGGTATAAGGCGATTTATGCGTCCAACCCGCGTTATGAAGCCCGTCTGGTGGACCGGCTGATGACCGCCTACCTGGTTGTGGCGCGCCAGAAAGCTGTGCAAAGTCCAAAGGATGCTGCTGCGTTGTTGAGCGAGGCTCTCGAATATCAGCCCAGAAATTTTGACGCGCGCCTTGATCTGGCGCGCCTGCTGGCCGATTTGGGTGACTATAAAGAGGCGATCGATCACTTGCGATTTTTGCAGAATATCGACAACCGCCGCCCCGATGTTCGATATTTGGCGGCATCGTGCCACATCATGCTGGGACAGGTGCTCGACGCCCGTGAGCAACTCATGGCGGTGGTGCAACTGGATCCAAAGAGATACGAGGCATGGTGCGATCTGGGAGAATTATCGCTTCGCGGCGGCGACATTTCGGCGGCCGAACAGAACTTCTCGCACGGCAAGGATGTCAATCCGGGCGGATCGCGCGCCTTGATCGGACTGGCAAAAGTCAAGCGGCGCCAGCAAAATCGCAAAGACGCGCGCGTGCTTGTTGAAACCGTCCTCAAGGGCGACCCGAAAAACCGGGAAGCTAACCTTGAAATGGGAAATATCGTAAAGGAAGAGAAAGACTATCCCGCCGCGAAAAAGTATTTCGATGAAGTCATCGAGGCCATGAAAAAAAGCGACGAGCAACTCAGCCCGGAAGAACATCGCATTTTGGCCGATGCTTACGACAGCCGCGGCGAAGTTCTCATCCTGCTCGAACAGCCACGCACGGCGCGAAATGACTTCCTCGAAGCCCTCAAGCACTATCCAAATTACGGCCGGTCCTATTTCAATATCGGCCAGACCTACATCAAAGAAGGGGCCACGCCGGACAACCTTAAAAAAGCGGAAGATAACATGATCCGCGCCCGCGAACTGGATCCCACAACGCCGGAATTCGCGCAAGGACTCGGGATTCTCTATCACCAATACCTGACGCAATTGAAGATTCCCGAGGCCGCCAAGCGCGAATTCATGAAAAAGGCTGTCGAGAACTATCAGGAATACCTCAAACTTGGCGGATCGGATATAGACAATGTGACCAAATGGATAGAGGAATGCGGCGGGAAGCCCGAGATCAAAAGGTAACCCTTTCCCAATGCGGCGGAAGTGACCACGAAAATCGCGAATACACACGAAATCCAAGGCTTTTCCTCCGGAACCTGCTTTACCCCCGCGGCGAAGCAGGTTCTGCATAGATGTCTTTGTTTTTTTGTTTCCGTGTGCCTTTTCGCGCTTGCGCTCGGCGGATGCGCGCCCAAGGCTGTATCGCCGTTCAGTCCGCAGGAAAACCTGCTTTCCATCATTGCGGACTATCAATTGGCCCGCGCTACGGACATTTATGCGCGCGAGTTTCCCCAGGACCTGACAGGCCAGAATGCAGCGCGCGCCACGATTGTCCGGCTGGCAAATTACGAGCAGTTGCATCCGGAACGGTTCACCGCGGAAATCGAACTTCTGCGCGGACAGGCTTTTGCTGATCTGGGCGATTACACATCGGCCCGCGAGCACTTTCTGGGATGTTCAGAGATCGACACGCCCATGCGCCCTGCCGCGCGCGAGGCCGCTGGCGCCTGCGAGGAATTCCTGCGGATTCTCGAAGACCGCCGCGCGGAAAAATCAGGCAGCGGGGCGGG
>CAYUNT010000196.1:0-2246 GCA_964446285.1 uncultured Candidatus Sumerlaeota bacterium
TAAAGTTTGAACTACAAACATCTTGCTGGCCATAACAGTGTCCAGATGCGCCCGGCAACAGCCCGCCGGGGCATTTTTTCTTGCCTCGGCTTGGAGGGAGGTGTTTGCTTGGAGATAGTGATGAACTGTTTGAGTTCCATAGACAAATTCTATGGGGCAGTGCGCACAATTCAAAAAGGGTGGAAAGGACTCCAGGATGAATTCCCCGAAAAACCTCGGATTGGCCTGTGCGCTGGCCTTTTTGCTGGCAGTTCAATGCGCGTCTGGGCAATCGGGCAGGGCAGGTGGATTCTGGCAGGCGGTCAGCGCGGAATCTTCGCCGACTCCAACGCCAGCGCTGACTCCCAGCCCCTCGGCCTCGCCCACGGCGAGCGCCGCGCCTTCACCTGCTTCTTCGCCAACCTTCCCGCCGTCGCCGACGGCGTCACCCACTTTCCCGCCGTCGCCAACGGCATCGCTCACAATGGCGCCTAGTCCGACGGTTCCGCCGTCGCCGACCATGCCCGCGAGTCCGACGCGCTCGCCAACACGCACGCCCACGCCCGCGCCGTCCTCCACCGGCACGCCCGCCAATTCGCCGACGCCATCAGCGATTCCGACGGAGTGCGTGGTCCAGACGCTCGGCGAAACCGCCTCGGCGGCCCTGGCGGCCACCTGGTTGAAGAATCTGGAACTGCCCATCGCCGAAGAAAGCCATCTAGGCGCGATGGAAGCCTTTGGATTTGATCTCGATGGCCCAGCCAAGGAGTTCATCCGCTCCAACGGCGCGGCGGCCTTCTATGCCAATACCGCCCTGCTCTCGAACCAGCTCGATTCCCTCGATTGCCGATACCAAAACCAGGCGTCGTGGCTTGCCGGGGGCGGAATCTCGCACGCGCGAAGCAACCTCACCACTTTCCCCTGGGGAATGATCGAAACGTCGAAAGGAACTTTTCACTGGGAGATTGCGGACCTGATGGTGATGCGCGCCCAGGAAAAGAAGCTCAGCATGGTGGGGTTGATTCTGCCTTTTGCCGACTGGGATCAGGCCGGGAATCCGGCGATGCCCAGCGAATGCACAGAGGTCCTTGCCGCGTCGTTCTACTGGCTGATTGGCGGCCATTACGGACCGGTGGGCAATCTCGATGATTATCGCAATTTTGTGTCGGCGCTGGCCGAACGCTACGACGGCGACGGGGTGGACGACATGCCGGGCCTGGCCGGCCCAATCAAGTTCTGGGAAGTGAACAATGAACCCGAAGCCACGTGCGGCGGTTACGGCGGCCATGTGGCGGAGTATGTGAGCCTGCTCGAAGCGACGCACGACACGGTGACAGCGCATATTCCCAACGCGGTGATTCTCAACGGCGGCGCGCTCGAAGCCTCCGGACCGGACGTCGAGCAATTCTGGCAGGATGTGTTCACGCTCGGCGGAAACGCTTATTTCGACGTGATGAACATCCACTACAACCGCGAAAAAATGGTCCAGGCCTTCAGCACGCTCGATAACTACCGCCAGGTCGTGGATTTCTTCCGCGGCCTCATGACAGACGCCGGCGACATGAAACCCATCTGGATTACGGAGTTCGGCACATATTCCGGTTCGCCCACAACGCAATCGGGCGATACGCTCCCCGAACAGAGCGAGGAATTCCAGGCGGGGTGGTTCGTGCGCAATGAGGTGGATGGCTTTGCGCGCGGCGTGGATAAATTCTTCCCCGACCTGTGGGGCGGCGCTCCGCCCGGCGGAACCCTTGATCCCATCAGCGCCGGACGCCTCATCGACGGCAATCGCAATGTCCGCCTCTATTTCTACACGCAGAAACTCTTGCAGCACAAGGTGGGCGCATTTGATAGCGCTGCGGAAATCGCGGATGGGCAATACCGCATCGTGACCGGCGGAAATACCCTGTATGTGCTTTGGGGAAGCGGCGCCGCGCTGCCGGCCGAAATCACCGGACAGATCGTTGTGACGGATGTGTATGGCAATGAGCAGACGATGGATGCCTCGGCGCTGACGCTGACCGATAGCCCGGTGTTTGTGGAACCCGCCGCCGCGCCAACGCCAACCTCCAGCCCGTCGCCCTCGGCAAGCACAACGGCGACGCAAACGCCTGCCCCAACGGAAACGGCCACTTCCACGCCGACAGAAACAGAGACTCCTGCTCCAACAGAGACCGCCACCCCAGCGCCTTCGGAAACCGAAACTCCGGCGCCGACTGAATCCGAGACGCCCACTCCAACACAAACAGAGACCCCCAATCCCC
>CAYUNT010000196.1:2256-8474 GCA_964446285.1 uncultured Candidatus Sumerlaeota bacterium
CGAAGAGCAGGACGTGAGCGGACGCGTCGGAGGCCGAACCGCCGCCGCCCACGCACCCCGCGACGCCCGCTCCTTCTCCAACCGAGACCGCCACTCCCGCCCCCTCGGAGACTGCAACGCCCGCGCCGACAGAAACGGAAACTCCCGCGCCAAGCGAGTCGCCCACACCGGAACCAAGTGCGACTCCAACATTGGAACCCACAGCGGAACCTACGGAAACAGCCACACCAGCGCCTTCAGAATCCGCAACTCCCGCTCCTTCTCCAACAGAGACCACAACTCCAGCGCCCTCGGAGACCGTAACGCCTGCGCCAACAGAAACGGCCACACCCGCGCCTAGCGCCACAGTCTCGCCGTCCATCTCCCCGAGCGCAACGCCACCCTCGTCGCCAACGCCTACCGACTTTCCTGGGACCGATATTCCTTCGATGACTCCCACAATTCCCCCTACGCCAATACCCTCGTCGAGTCCTTCGGTCTCTCCCAGCCCGGCTGAATCGCCCACGCCACAATTCTCTCCGACACCGTCGCTATCTCCATCGCCTTCGGCCACGTTCCCGCCAACACCAACCGCGCAGGAGTCTCCGACGCCAGGCCCGACCGCCACAGAACCCGTTGTTACGACCACCGCAACCGCAACGCCTACTGTTCAGCCGCGCCTCGATTCCGATGGCGATGGATATTCAGACCTCACCGAGTTGCGCTTGGGGACTAATCCTTACCGATCCGACAGCCATCCTCTCCTTGGCGACATCAACGGCGACGGGGCGGAAACCATTGCCGACGCCGTGTTGTATCTGCGCATTGTCCGCGGTCTCGTCGTTATGCCGGGTGCCACGCTTCCCGACCTGGACGGCGACGGCATCGGCGGCACGGAAGACGACGCCCTGACGCTCTATCGCTGGCTGATCGGCGCGGAGGGATATGAGGTTCTGCCTATAAATTAACAAGCGGCCCAGAAGCAGCAGCGGGCGAGGCCGCAGAGGCGGCGGGGGCGCTTCGCCACGGAAGAATGCGCCATTCGCCATAAATGCCGTTGAGGCTTTCGCAGAGCGATTCGCGCGCCACAACAAGAAGCGGGGCGCAGGCGATCGCGGCCTCATCCACCGCCGCGCGCAATCCGCCGCCCGAACGTTCGAGCGGTCCAAATTCGTCCACAACCACCAGATCGCATTTCTCGCGAACGGCGCGCTCGATTGCCTTGCGCCCGCAAGCCAGGCCGCTCTCGAAAATCCGCCACTGGCCCATCGAAACCGACGGAGCCGTATTTGTCATTTCCCAGGAAATGCCAAACGCCGACTGGATAAGCGCGCTTTCGCCCGCGGACAACTCTGACTTCAGCGCCAGCAGAAAAGGCGGGATGCTTTTATTACCGACGCCAAGCCAGTTGGCGGCCGCTGCGCCCGCCGCGCCGCCCAATGCGCCGCCTGCCGCGCCGCAGAATAATTCCATGAATATGGCGGCGCCTTCGCCATCCTTCGCGACGTTTTGCAAATCGCGCCCTTCGTAAGCAATTTTGCCCGATTCGCCAAATACCCCGCGCGAAAGCAATCCGCCAACGTTCAGCGAAGGCATTTCGCGTTTCAGCGCTTCGAGAAACATCTCGAGAAAACTGCTTTTGCCCGAATTGACCGGCCCCGCAAGCAACCAACGTCCGCGCGGATGGGCGCGAAAGGCTTCCAGGGAGCGCGCAAGTTCTGCTTCCATCAAAGCCGCCCTCCCCCTTCCCATTCCCATGTCGCCCCAACCCCGGCCCTGTCTCCGCCCGGGGCGAAACCTCAATGCATGTAAAGCAGCGTCAGAACAACAGCGCAAACGACCGTCACAGCAGCCGACGCGCGCGTGAGCAGAACCATTGCCCGTTCGCGCGGCTGTGCATCGAGCCGATGCCGCATCCACGCCCCGAGCTGCAACCCCGCCGGAAGCGCCACGGCCCCAAGCGCCGCCGCGACGGGCATTCCGAAAATCGAAAGCGGAAGCCGCGTCCCCGGCAGCACGCAGGCGGGAATCGTCGTGAACACGACCACCGGCACGAAAATCACCGCCGCCGCCACCGCCGAGGCAATGCCCCCCATTGCGGCTGGGACAAGCCGGCTGAGGCGTTCGCGCCCCGCAAAGGCAACGAGCGCGCAGAACACGAGTCCTTCCGTAATAAACGCATAAACCGGATTTGCCACGGCGCCGCTGATGATCTTCTGACCCATCAGCAAACCTGCATAAACACGAAACAGCGCTGCAATCAGGGGCATCAGCATCAGCGTGAAGGCTCGTCCGCGTGCCAGCGTCCCGCCGCCGCCAGCAAGTCCGAGCGCCCCGGCCATATAGAAAAACGAAAGCCCAGTCAGAATGGACCCTGTATAAAGCCGGCTGCACGTTCCGCGCAGGAAGATGCCCGCCGTGCATTCCGCCAAGCCCCACAGGCTCCCGAAGAGAGCTACTGCGAGGACGGTTTGTTTCGCGCCGGTTCCGGCGCTTTGATTGTTGATGTTCGAGGTCATGGGTCGCGCTCCTTGGGAAAAGACGCCCTTGGAAGGCCATCCGAATTCTATCCTTCGATCCGGAGCGTCTTGTCCAGCATTTCTTGATGCGCTCCCGAGCGCGCGGGCGCATCCCACTTCCCCCTAGCACCGCGCGCCGCCAAGTCTCCGTCGTGACTTTTCAGGGAAGCCTCAATTCCACCGCGCAAGCAGCTGTCGCAGCACCGCCACTACGCGCTGATCCTGCTCGCGCGCGACCGATTGTTCAAGGTATGCCTTGGCCGCCTCGCGGTCTTTGGCGAAATACAGCGCATGATAGGCTTGGATTTTCACATCCGCCGAAAGCCCTTCATCGCTCAAATGCTCACGCAGATAATTCTCCGCGCTGCCCGATTCCTGTTCGGTTACGCTGTCGAGGCCCGAGGCGAGTGTGATCGTCAGAGACGAAGCCAGCGCGCGAAGTTCCGGATCGTCCGGGCCTTCCGCGAGGGCCTTTCGCACCCATTTCAGGCCATATTCCTCGCCAGCCATCTGAGCCAGTTGCAGGCGCGCCATCCATTCGGCGGAATTCATGGGCGACGCTGGGTCCGCATCGAGGAGCGCCATTAATTCCGTATCGGGCTTTTCCTCTTCCTCGTCCGTGGTTTCGGAATCGTTCGGCGTCTGTTCTGGCGCCGCCGTGCCCGGGATTTCGCCGAAATATCCTTTTGGCTCCACACGTTCGAGCATATAGGCGCGCACATCCGAATCAGTTTCGATCGGCAGAAGAGCGGCCAGTTGATCGCGTAATTTATCCTCGCCCATCAGGTAGTCGATGATTTCCTGGCGGTCTTCGGTTCCCGCAGCGGTGTAGGCCGCCACGATACCGCCCTTGTCCTGAATCCACTTGGCGATTTCCTCTTCGGACTTGAAAACAAGCGAGGTTTCTTCCTCGTCTTCGGACCCGGATTTGGGCGTCGCGGCCGCCTGGACGGCCTTGTCCTCCGCTTTACCGGCGGCCTTGTCCGCGCCGGGCTTGGCGGCGGTGGCTTTATGCGCCGCGCTTTGCGGGCCTTTGGCCGCGGCGGGTTTGGCGGCAGGCGGAGCGGGCGCTTTGGAGGGCGCCTCGACGACTCTTTGTGCAACGGGAATCGGCTTGGATGGACCAAATTCCGTTTTCCCGATAAAATAAAATAGAACAAGAACGCAAACGGCCAGGGCCGCAACAACGATCAACAACGCGGATTGGTTTTTCATAATTCCTCCCAATGAGGCCTGTGCCTCCGCGCGGTTTTGGGAACGGGCAGAGGGCCGCCCGTCATGCATGTGGGCGCCGCTCCTGACTTTGCGCCCATCCGCCCGCCATACAAGCACCGGCGCGAATTCCATGTCACGGGGAGAGTGAAGTGCGCCACGGGCGCAGAGTCAGGGTTTTGCCATCGGTTTCCGCCACGAGCGCGCCATCCAGGTCCGTTCGGCAAATCCATGCCCCTAGCGCGCGGCATCGCTCGACCACCTTCGCCGACGGATGCCCATAGCGGTTGGCGCGCCCGCACGAAAACACCACGGCGCGGGGCCGAACCGCGCGCAGGAACTCCTCGGTCGAACTCGATGCGCTGCCGTGATGCCCGGCCTTGAGAATTGTGCTTGCGAGGGCGTCTGGCCCGCGGCGCGCGATCATGCGCTGCTCGGCCGCGGCATCGGCATCCCCTGTGAGAAGCATCGAAAAGCGCCCCCACGCAATCCGTATGACGACGGAATCCGTATTGCGGTCGCCCGCCGCTTGTGCGATCGCCGGAAATTGCGGTGGATTGAGAATTTCGATGGCAGGTTCATCTGAATTTAGGCCTGTGCGGATTCGCGCGCCCTCGTGCAATACCCATTCCTTTGCGCCCTCGGCGGGGATTCGCGCCGCTACGCCGCCCCAGATGCGCGCAGTTTCCACTCCGGGCGGATGCGCAATCGTCATCACACGAAACGAATCAAGAATGTCCGCGAATCCGCCGATGTGATCGGCGTCGCCGTGCGTCGCGGCAAACAAATCGATGCGGTCGATGCCGCGCGAGCGAAGCACCGGCTCGATATTGAATTGCGCGCCGTTGGGCGGCCAGGCCGGACCGCCATCGACGAGCAAGACCTGTCCGCCGGGGAGTTCGACAAGGATCGAATCGCCTTGCCCGACGTCGATGAATGTAACGCGCAACCGCCCGTGCGCCGCCAGGTTGGCGGAGAAAACGGACATCCAGACGGCAAGCGCCGCCAAGGCCAGCCCGTGCACGAATACGGCGGCGCGGCGGCGCGCGGCGTGGCCCGGACCGCTTCCGCTGCGGACATGCGCCCCGCCAAAGAGCAAGGCATACCAGGCGGCCATCCACAGCCCGGGAAATGGCGCGATTGGCGTGGCGGACCACGAAGGCGCGCCGCAACCCCGCGCGATGGCCATTGTGATCTCCACCAGCGCGCGAACCGCCGGATCGAGCAGCGCGCCCAGCCCCGGCGCAAGGAATCCCGGCCCAGCCAGCACGGCGCCCAGGGCCAGAGACAGCGTCGCAAACGGCATGGCGATCAGGTTCGCCACCGGCGCAACGACCGAAATCTGCTGGAAGGCATGCGCCAGCACGGGGGCTTGCGCCGCCTGAAGCACGACAAACAGCGCCAATCCGCGTGCCAGGCCCTCGAATCCCCTCCAGATGCGACCCCGCCACCCAGGAGCGTCCGCGCCGGGAAGCCGCACGAATTCCCTGATCGCTGGCTGAAAGACGATGATGGCCAGCACGGCCAGGAAGGATAGTTGAAACGAAATCTGAAACAGCGAGCGCGGCCAGAGGATCAGGATCACCAAGGCGGCGGCGGCCAGGCGCGAAAGCGAATCTGATGGACGGCGCAGCCACGCCTCGGCCCCGAGCGCGGCAACCATGATGACCGTTCGCGCCACGGGAAGGCTGAATCCGGCCAGAGCGGCAAACACGATCACTCCAGCCACCGTCGCCGCTGAACGCGCCCGCGGAGGCAGTCCAAACACGATAAACAGTCCGTAGAACATGGCTGCGACAATTCCGGCGTGAAGCCCGCTGACGGAAAACCAGTGCAAAAGCCCGGAGCGGGCAAAAGCGCGGCGGTCGGCATGGGTGAGTTGCGAGGCGTCTCCCAGGACCATCGCCAGAAGCACTGGGCCGCCCCCCGACTTTCCCTCGCCTCCCGTTCCTCCCGTTCCTCCCGCTTCGAGAAGGCGCTCGGCGGCGGCGGTGCGCCATCGCGATAGGGCAAGCATGGCGCGCGAGACGAGCGAACGTCCTCCGGGCGGCGGGTCAATCCGCAGGTCGCTCGGGCGGTCCGCGTAGAGCGTTCCGCCCATGCCTTGGGCAGACATCGCGTCGCCCGGAGAATACGGAATCGGATTGCCGGAGGGGCGGATGGCACGGAAATGGCCGACGGCGCGAACGCGGTCGCCACGCGCGAGAGCGGCAAGGCATAAACCACCCCCCTCTTTCTCCTTCCTGGCGATTCCATCAGCGGCGTCTCCGCGCAATACCACCCGGGCGCGCAGAGGCATCTCGCGCTGGCCCGCCGACGAACGCAGCACACTCCCCTCGCGCAAAACCAACATCACCCCTTCAGGCATCGGGCGCGGTTCTTCGGCCAAAACGCCATCGAGCGCCACAAGCCAGCGCGCCTCAGCCCATTCGGCGGCGCAGGCGGCTTGGGTCACGTCGTCGATCTCCTCCGCGGCGGGCTCCGGCTCCTCCTTGGCGGGGGCGCTGG
>CAYUNT010000197.1:0-8392 GCA_964446285.1 uncultured Candidatus Sumerlaeota bacterium
CCCTGCACGCTGCTCACCGTCCCCAGCCCACAGAGCACTGTTCCCTGCCCACTGTTCACTGTTCCCTTCCCACTTATCACTGTTCACTTCCCACTGATCACTGTTTTTCTCACAACTCACAACCCACAACTCACAACTTCTTCTCACAACCCACAACTCACAACTCCCGCTCCGCCTTCACCCTCGTCGAGCTGCTCATCGTCATCACAATTGTCGCGATTTTGTCGCTCATCGGACTTTACAATTTCCGCATGGCCACGGAGCGGGCGCTCAAGTCATCCGACGCCGCGAACTTGCGCACGATCGGCACGGCGCTCCAGATGTATCAAGTGGACTATGGGACCTTGCCGCCCGCCGATCGCGAGGCGGGGCCGTTCGAGTCGCACACGAGCAATTTCACCGCCGTGGGCAACGGTCCGGCGGCGGGAGGATCGTGGGATGGCGTGCCGTGGCTGCTGGTCACCAAAGGCTATATCGGCGACTGGCGGACGCTATTTTGCCCGAAGTATCTGCGCCGCTATTCGGGCGCGGCCACAATCCGGGGCGGATACCCGCGCTATCACAATTTCCGTTATGCTTACAACAGTTCGGGCCTTTCAAGCGGCGGACATGCGGGCGGCGCGGGCAATGTCATGAGCGGCGAAGTGTGGATTGTGCGCGATCTCTGGCTTGGTCCGCGCCAGGGATTTTATGCCGCGTCCTGGCCGAATCCCCCAGCGGATTTCACGTATCCCTGGGGCGAAGGCGATCAGGAAAACCAATTGGAACATGTCCTTTACTCCGACATGGCCGTGCGAACGGTCGTGGGCGGAAAAAACGAGATGCCGTAGCAGCAAGTTGTGAGTTGTGGGCTAAGAGATTGAAAGCAGAAGGGTTGAAAAGACTTAAGATAAGATCCGCCACGGAAACCAAAACACTGCCCCCTGTTCACTGGCGACTATCCACTTCTTCACTCACAACTCCTATCTCACAACCATATCCCTTTTGTCTTTTTCCGCGGCGTTTCAGTAGAGATTTATCCCCGTGAAGTTCAACTGCGAAGGGGTTGGAGTTGCCGCCGCAGTGGGCGTGGGGGATGGCAAAACCTCGCCCACCTTCAGAAAATGCACGGCGTCCGCAATGACGGCGGTTCCGCTCGATGCAATGTCCGAGGCGTCGAGCGTCAGGGAATTCAGTCCCTCTGCCAGCGAGAATTTCCCGACCGGCACCCACGCAAAACTGTTTTGCGTCTGATCCACGCGCGCCGTTTCCACAAACCCCTCGCCCTGCAGCGCGGTGATCCAATACTTCGCCGCCGTGGTGCGATTGGACCCTGCGCGATATATTACAGAAACCTCATATTCCCCAGCCCGCAGCCAGGCATTCCACCTCGCCATGCTGGCCGTGCCGCCCGTGACCGCGCGATACGTTTTGCCGTCATATCCCGTCGAGGCGCTGAAATACCAGGTTGTTCCCAATTCCTCGTAAGCGGGCGCGCCGTCGTCGTTATCCACAATGATGTCACTCGAAAGGCCAGGCGTCGGCGACGGAATGGGCGTCGGGCCTGCGTCCAGCGAGAAATTGACCGTCGTGACTGTCCCTGAGGTCACAGCGACGCCCGCGCTTTCCCGTGCGGCGAATCCAAACGCCTCCGCGCGAACTGTGCAGGCTCGCGGATCGCAGTAGATGAAAGCGTATTTCCCTTCGCCGTCGGTCGGGACAGACTGGCCGGTTTCCACGAGAGTTACGGTGGCATTGTCGATTGGCGCGCCGGAGGCCGACGCCGTCACCTTGCCGCGCAGATATCCACCTGCGGGGTGGGTTTTCCAGGGCATCTCAGGCACGGCGGCGGGTTCCGCATAAACCCCCGAGAGCATGGAATCGAAAAAATCATCTGTCGGCACGCCTGCGCCGTTGGTTCCCTGATAGCTAAACAGCATTTGGCCGTCGCACCCGATTGGGCGGGTGATTTCTATCTGGGCCGCGACGTTTTCCGGGCTGTTTCCCGATCCTGAATGGCCCATGTAGCAATGGCGGCCATTTTTGACGCTGTTTGCATACTCGGCCTGCGTGCGGAATACCTGATTATCGGTCTGATAATTCATCGGGCACACCGCATCGAGAAGATGCTCGCCCATCCATCCGGGCCAGTCCTGGAAAACCGAGTTGCGAGCGGAGGATTCGTTGCTGAACACCGCCGCCGTGACCTTCACGGCGGGCTTGACGGCCATGATGTCCGCGTAAGTGGCCCGCAGCCAGTTTGTGATCTGCCGACGCCGCCATGCCTTGAAGGTTTCATCCTTGGCGGGCGGCCAGGGCACGCCAGGCCAGGGCTGGCTGACTGCGCCGGGTTCCTGCGCCTTGAAACGACGGAGCGCCACCTCGTTATATCCCGAATCCACGGCCGGATAACGGAAATAATCGAAGTGAATTCCGTCAATGTCGTAATTCGAGACCAAGTCCATCACGACGTTGTAATTCCACAAATTGGCCTGCGGATTTCCCGGATCGAGGTAATAGGACTCCGCGATGCGGGTCTCTCCCTTGCTGGTTTTCATCAGGAGTTCCGGGTGCGAGTTGACCACATGCGCGGGATCGGGCGAAATCGAGTCGTCCTCTACGTTATAGGCGACAATCCAGGCATGGACCTCGATGCCATACGGATGAGCCTGATTGATGAGTTCCTGAAGCGGATCGAAATCGGCGGCAATGTCATCCGCGCGCGGTTCCAGGTTCGGAGGCGTGGGGAAATAGTAGCAGTCGCCGCGTTTTCGCACCTCGGGGAAAAGCGCGTTGTAATGATGATCGCGCGCCGCGGCCACAAGCGCCGCCACCTCGCCTGGATTCTTGAAGCCGGGCGCCCAGGCCATCACCCAAAGCCCGCGCAATTCTTGCGTTGTGGGAATGGCGGTTGGCGTTGGGATGGGCGTTGGGGTTCCGCCCACGAAAACGAATTTCACCGCGTCGGCGACGACGACCGATCCGCCGGAACTTCCCGTAGCGTCCAGCGTGACGGATGCCGCGCCCGAGGCAAAATCCCAGGTTCCGAGCAGTTTCCATGTCAAATCGCTCGATTGCTGATTCGCAAAAACCGCCTGCGCTCCCCCAGCTGCGGACACTGTGTATTTCACGGAAGAGGCGCGGTTGGCGCCCGCGCGGTATATCACATAAACCGAATGCTTTCCCGTCTGCGGAAGCGATGCTCTCCAGGTGGCGCTCGCCGCCGCGCCCGCCCCTGCTGTGCGATATGTCCCCAGACGGTAGCCGGTCGAGGCGCTCGTGCTCCAGTTCCCTGTTTCCGCGTATGCCGGAGCGCCATCGTCGTTGTCGATGATGACTTCCTGCGCGCGCAGCGGAGCGCAAGAGAGCGCGGCAAGGCAGAGAACGAAAAACGGCGCTAATGCATGAACGGGGAGCGAAGAGGAAAACACCCGCCCGTATTTAGACAGATCAGGCAGTAACATTGCGAATGGCCTTCCTTGAAAAAATGCAGGTGGCGAAAGATAAAAACACATATTCCGCTCCCCTTTGCGCCTTTGAGCCAGCCCAGCGATTGAAGACCCAACCCAGCGCCATCCTCCAATGCAGGTTGAGCCAATCTCTTTGCCGAGGCAACCCACAATCCCGGCCTTTCACCATCCTCTTTTCTTCTTCATTGCGAATGAGATTTCCGGACGGATCGGCTTTTTGAGGTCCCCAGGAGAATCGTTTGTCCTTGATGCGCAGGGCGCAAATGCCGAACATCGTATGGAATGCTCGCCTGGAATTGCGCAAGTTTTTATCCGGGAATTCGCTCTATGTTCATCCCATTCGCAAAGCCCCAATACGTGCGGCCTCTTCTTCGTGCGCTTGCGGTGTTGATTGCCGGGGCGGGTTTCTTTCTGAGTAATGGATGCGCCACCAGCAAATTCAAATGCTCCGCTTTTCGCGAGCCATACACGCCATGCACAATGCCTCGGAAAGTATATCCGGCGAGTTTGGATGTGAATTTCCCCGGAATGGATACGGATAAAATGCTAAATTCCATCCGGGAACTGGGTTATCGATACTATCCAGAGGTGTTCGCCGCTTCTTTAGATGAAGATACAGTGCCCGTGGAAATCGATTTCCGTTTTCACCAGGCCAAACCTCATATCGAGTATATACTGTTGCTGGAAATTCCGACTCTGGCCGTCGTTTACGGCCTTCTACCCGGGCCGATGCCTAACGATTATTCTTTCAATGTGGGTCTGAATTTCAAAGACCCCAATGAGAAAAGCCTGTATCGAAGCAAGCGCGAGATGGTAATTCATGAAAATGGATGGATATGTATCCTTAGCCCCCTGGCTCTGATACCGCCTCCCGGAGAGATGGATGCTCCGCCAGGCTACCCCAAGAAGCATATCAATCCCCTTTTCGAGGCATCGGAAGTGCAGCGCTATTACGCCCTGTGTGTTGCGCGATTGATCGCCAACGAAGTTTCTTACAACAATTGCCAGTAAGGAGCCAAAGCCGTGAAACAGCATTCGCTTGCTGGATTGTCCCTGATAGCGGCGTTCGTTGGCGCTTCCTGTGCGCGAATTCCCCTGGAAACCGCCATGCCGGAGCGGACACCGGTTCCGTTTCTTCACGCCGAGGCGGCGCGGCCAGCCCCCGCTGTTCAGTCCGCTTCGGTTGCGCCAGTCTCGCCGCCGCCTCCCGTCTCCACGCCAATTCCCACGGAAGTTCCTGTTATTGCCGCCGCTACGCCCGTTCCTCCCGCTCCTCCCGCCGCGCCGCCCAAGGCCACCCGTAATGTGTGGGCCGTGCTTGTGGGAATCAGCGATTACCAATTCAAGGGCGAGGGCGGAGTTGCGCCTTTGCAATATGCGGATAAGGACGCGCGCGATCTGGCCGAGGCGCTCAAGCAATCGGGATGGCCGGAATACTCGATCCGCCTGCTGACGAACGCGGACGCCAGCAAGCGCAATGTCGAGGTGGCGCTCGAAAACTGGCTGAGCAAGGCCGGCCCCGACGACCTGATTCTTCTCTATTGGTCGGGACACGGTTTTCCCGATCCGGATGATCCAACCAAGGTCTATTTCGCCTGTTACGACACGAACCCGAACGCAACGGCCACGGGCTATCGCATGGACCGGGTGGTGAACACGCTGAGCGAGCGCGGCGCACGCAATGTGGTCGTTATGGCCGACACCTGCCACGCCGGCAAACTCATCACGCGGGATTCCAAGCGAAACATCTCCATCGCCACCATCGACTCCATGACCCAGCAAAAACCTGTTCCGCGCGGATGGATTTACATGGTCGGCGCGGAGTCGGACCGCCAGGCGATTGAATCCTCCTCGTGGAGCAACGGCGCGTTCACTCGCGTTCTTCTGGAGGGGCTGGGCGGCGAGGCGGATGGATTCCAGAGCGCCGGACCCAAGGACGGCATTATCACCACGGGCGAGTTGAAGGAGTTTTTGTATTCGCGGATGCCGGACGAAACACAGCGCGTTCTGGGCACGGCAAAACGCCCGACAATCACGACGAGTTCGGGCGATCCGGCGATATGGGATTTGCCGCTGGCGCGCCACGCGCAGTGATCCATGATAGTCTTTCTCCAATAACGACAGGGCGGCCGCGCGCCGGAAGATTGCGCATATTGAGAGAATACGAATAGGGATTGCGCGGGCGCGGCGTTCGCGGCTCCAATTGCATGGGGCGGTTGCGCCGGGCATTTTGCGCGCAGTGTCCAGCCTTTCGCGCGTGCGATGTTTGCAGTTTTCCGGCCGCGCCCCCGGTTTCCGCCGCGCTCCGCCGTTCTTGGCGCGCCGGAAATCCGATTTCCATTCTGCAAAGGATTTATACTTCTATGTCTCGATCTCTGATCCGGACGTTGTGCGCGCTTGCTCTGGGCGTTTTGGTTCAGGCTTGTGTGATTATCCCGATCATGCCGTTTTCCTCGGAACTCCGCGAGGTGGAATTGCGCCCCTCGACACGCCTTTTCCCCAAAAAAATCCTCCTCGTGGACATCGAAGGATTCCTCAGCACGCGCGATGAAGGCGGCCTCTTTGGCGGCCCGTCGATGATCGCCTCGCTCGACGACCAGCTCAACCGCGCGAAAAAAGACAGCCAGATCAAGGCCGTCGTGCTGCGCATCAACTCGCCCGGCGGAACTGTCACCGCTTCGGACATGATGTATCGGCGTGTGCTCAAATTCCGCGAGGAAACGAGCATCCCCGTGTATGTGGCCATGATGGACCTGACGGCCTCGGGCGGATACTATATCGCGATGGCCGCCGACGCCCTCTACGCCGAACCGACAAGCATTGTCGGGTCGATCAGCGTGGTGGCGTTTTTCCCCGAGGGCGAAGACCTGATGAACAAGATCGGCATTCGCGTGGCGGCGATCAAATCGGGTGAAATGAAAGACATCGGTTCGATTTTCCGCCACATGAAGCCCGAGGAACAAAAAATCCTCCAGGGGATCGTCTCGGACATGCACGATCAATTTGTGTCTGTGGTGGAAAAAGGCCGTCCGAAACTCTCGCCCGAGAAAATCCGCTCACTGGCCGATGGGCGCGTTTTCACCGCCAAGCGCGCGGCGGAAGAAGGTTTGATCGACGGCGTGGCGCGGCTCGACGAGGTGATTGAAAAGGCCGAAATCGCCGCAGGAACGCACGGCGCGCGCGTGGTGGCTTATCGCCGCGGACGCGCCTCCGCTGCCAGCATCTACGCCACAAGCGCGGATGTTTCGCCCGAGGCAGGCTCCGGCAGCGCGTGGAATTCCAACGCCGCCGGACCGCTGGGGGCGCGCACAGGAGCAGGCGCGATGGGCGCGCCCGCGCAGGTGAATCTCATCAATATCGACGCCGCCGGACTCCGCCCCACGCAGCCTGGTTTCCACTATTACTGGATGCCATAGAGCCGCGGAACAACGAACAGAGCCAGACATGTGACGCGCCCCGGGCGAGATAGCAACGCACCCGGGGCGCGTCTGGTTTTTTCCCTGCCAGGTTTTCCTGGTTTTTCCAGACGATGGAAGTTGGTATGGGATTGACCGGCAGAAATGCTGGGGCACAATTGGTTTTGTCAACTTTCCACGCCGCAAGAACCTACGGCAGGAAAATGCGGCGCGGAAAATACGATACCGGTTTATCCAAGGACCAAATCCAATGACCGCAATTCGTCTTCGCGCCTGGGGGGGACTTTTGGGGATTGTGCTGCTGGCGGCAGACGTGCTGGCGCAGTATCAGTCCGTGGAATGGGAGAGTTTCGAGAGTGGGCAGATGAAAAGCCAGATATTGATCATTGGCAATCCGTCCAAACTCTCTGTGGCCGCCTGGGACCAGATTCAGAACATGCCCCCTCAGTTTCGCCATTCAGAAATTGGCAAATATGGATTGGCGATCCGTGGAGTCCGGCTTCCGGACGAAATCCGAGGTCAAAAAACCGGCCTGGATGAACACCTTTCGGGGATTTGCTATCCTGTCGTTTTGACAAGGAGCCAGTTGGGCCAGCAGGGGCGGGCGTTGTTTCAGTCCGATTTCTACTTCCCGCCCGTTGGCGAGCGCGTGCCCAATGTGGCGGTTCTGGCCGTAGCGCCCCTTTCGCCGGGCGACACAATTCCCAAATCCATGTATCGTTTTGGCATCAGCGCATCGAAATCCCTCTATTTTTCCCACGTTGTAAAAGACTCCGCGGAACCCAACATTCAAATTCTTGACGAAGAAACGTTTAAGAAAATCCCCCGTCCCGGCTGGCATCGTTTTGCCATTGTATTTGAAGGCCCCGAAACCATCCGGTGCTATGTCGATGGCCGCGAAACCCAATGCTCCAATATAAAAGACACCTCGATTCAGCAGTTGCAGCTGGGAATCCTGCTGGCTGAATTCTATTATAACTATTACTGTTATTTGGACAATCCCAGCATTCAATGGACCAGAGAAGATGCGCCTCTGCCCGACTCGCCTTACGCTGCCTCATGGCCCGATGCGCCCCGCCCGACGCCATCGGCAAACGTGTTTGCGAATGCGGCGGGCACGGCGCCTGGAGCGGCGGGCGGTCTGCCCCTTGCGTGGCTGGACACAGAGACGGGATGGCAGCGGTCCAAACAAACGCAATTGCCGATGTTTGTCTGTTTTCAGGCGCCCAGGGCAGGTCCATCCCAGGAATTCCTAAAAATGCTGGAAACCTCTCCGGTCGCGCAGACGTTTTGCCGCAATTACGTTCCCGTTCTCGTGGATGTGAACCAGCTGCAAGGCGGAAAAGCGGCGGAACTGCTAGGCGTTTTCAAGGTCCCGACCGTTTGCATTATTGGCCCGGACGGCAGAACACGCCAGCAGGTCATCTACAACCGCGGCGAATCCTGGGAATCCTTTGCGGCGCGCCTGCAAACCTCCGCCGTTCCCGCTGTTCCCGCTGTTCCCGCCTCCGCCCCCGGTGCCACCAC
>CAYUNT010000198.1:0-8292 GCA_964446285.1 uncultured Candidatus Sumerlaeota bacterium
CTTCTCGCGAAAACCGTGACAGGCGATTGGGAACAGAATCAAAGGAAAATGGTATCAGACCATTTTCACTACACTCCAGGAAGGCTATAGATCGCAGGAGGCGACGGCGCGGCGGGGGAGGGAAATTGTCCGCGGCCCATGTCATTGCGCCTGCCATCTCTTCGCAATTGTCCCTGATTTTCCTTGCTGATCTTCCGGGGGGAGCCTAACGTGAAAATTAGAGAGCAGTGAGTTTGCCGAGTGGTTGATATTCTCTATTTTCCCTGGTCTCCGATGCCTCCTCCCACTCCCGCGCGCGCCCTGGAAAGGCTGATTCCCGCCCTGGATGAGATTCAGCCGATCTTTAGGGAAAGTCCTCGCAGCTACACCATGGCCTTGGCCGCGGCCATTGCTCCATTCCGCCCGCGCGAGGCCAAGGCGGCCCTCCGTGCGCTGCGTGACCTGGATCCTTCCGTTTTGCAGACCTACCCGGGCGCCGCGGGTCTTCGCCCCGACGCCCTCCTGGAAATTCGTTATGCGCTCAACCGCGTGGCCGACGCCATCCAAAGAGCCGAGTGGGAGTTGCCCTCCGCCATCCGCGCCACGCTCGAAGAGGCAATGGATATTTCCTCCGCCTCCACTCTCGCGTATCCTCAATCTACAATTGAGTCGCCGGAAAATACCTCCATCCGGATGCGCCGCGAACAAGACCGCCAGGCTGAGGCCGTATTGCGCTCGCTCGAGCGCCAGCCTTCCCCCTGGGTGGATTTCGTCCGGCTGGTGATTGCCGCCGTTGCCCTCAGCGCCAGTGTCAGCGGTCTGGCCTATGCTCTCTCCCCGTATCCCGAGTTGAGCGATCCGCGGATTATCGTCTATCCGATGACGTTGGGCGGATTTGTCATTCTTATTGGACTTTTGCGGCGGATTCCCAGCCTGTTGCTGCGCCGCCTGCTGATGGTGGGATGGATTGTGGGCTTGGCTGGCGTTCTGCTCGTGGCTGCGCAGGATTACATTTATTACTATGAGACATTCCAGAAATGGAATGCGGCCCGAGGGCGGATGCTTGCCACTGCGCAGGCCCTCGAGGATTATTACGACTCGCAGGGAAAGTATCCCCCCAAACTTGTCTCCCTTACCACGCCTGTGCCTTATTTAACAGAAACCCAGCTCGCGGAACGCCCGCTTTACGATCCTTTCAGCCGCGAATCGGGATTTTTTGCTTATACCCAGCGCAAGGATTTGTATTTGCTGGCCAGCGCTGGCCCTTCCGGACAAATTTCCCCCGAGCTAGAGCATAATCTCAATTGGAACGAAGCTCGGGTGCCAGAAGGCATATATAGCTATTTGTATGATCCCACAAATGGCATGGAATCGGGCGGGAATCTGATCGAATTTGGACGAAATTGGGCGCGCTAGCGCGGGATCAAAAGGAGGCCGCCACGCGGCGGGGCACGCGTCCATGCAGCATTCCATCCAGCGATGGCTGCACGCCTCATTGCGCCCGGAAGATGGGCGGACGCTCCAGTTTTCAGTGGCAATAAGCAGGAAATGGCGTATCATTTCCGATAGCGGTCTGGCTGGCCGCAATCGCCCGAAAATCCCTGGGAGGCTGGGACTATGGATCTTCACCTGAGAGATCGCGTGGTGCTGATTACGGGCGGGGGAACAGGAATCGGCTTGGAAGCGGCAAGGCGCTTTGCGTTCGAAGGCGCGGCGGTTGCCATTTCCGGCCGACGCCCCGAGTTTGTCCAGGAGGCGGCGGAGGAAATCACAATGGATGGAGGCAGGGCCATCGCGGTGGTGGGCGATGTGGCCCGGCTCGACGACGCGCAACGAATGGTAAGCGAAGCCGTCGCGGCGTTTGGCCGCCTGGACATTCTTGTGAACAACGCAGGCGTGTTTCGCGGAGGGCCAATGGCCTCCATGCCCATCGAGCACATCGATCTCCTGATCGACACTAACTTGCGCGGCGTTCTCAATGTCACTCGCGCCGCCATTCCCGAACTGGCGAAAACTCGCGGATGCATCATCAGCGTATCGTCGGTCCTGGCGCTGCAAGGATCGCGAAAATTCCCCAGCGCCGCCTATGCGGCCACCAAAGGGGCCGTCGAGAGCCTCACGCGCTCGCTCGCCGTCGAACTCGCCAGCGACGGAATTCGCGTCAACGCCATCAGCCCGGCCGTCGTCGAGACACCCATCTACGAGACCTTCATGCCCAAGGAATCCGTCCCCAAAGCGCTTGAGGCGATGGAGAATTTTCACCCCCTGGGCCGCAATGGCCGCCCGGAGGAAATCGCCGAAGCCATGCTGTTTCTGGCTTCGCCGGTCTCCTCGTGGACCACTGGCGCCATTCTTCATGTAGATGGCGGGCGCTCGGCCGAATAAAACGGAATAGCAAACTAGCGCGGAGCGTGCGGCTTTTTTCACTGTGCGGTTTTTTGCACGCCCCCTTTCGCTCAATTTGAGAGAACAGGTTCACAGTTTTCCAGGCCCGAGCCGCACCGCAGCTCAATGGAGCTGCGAAGGCAAGGGGCAAACACTACCCCCTAATGGCGCGAGTCCATATTAAGTAGAGTATTGATTATACACAGGTTAGGAAACGCTGCCTTGCCCCCGCCGGATGGCGCGCTGGTTCGATTTTCACCTCCCCTAAGGGATTTCCGCGAATTTGCGTCTGCCGTCCGCCCAACTCGGCACGCACTTTGCACTAACCAAGTTCCGCGAGAATTTGACGCGGAGCGAATACCATGATCCGCTTTGACTCTTCAGTTCGCGATTACCTCCAGGAAGTGGCCCAGTATCCAATCTTGTCGCGTGAGGAAGAGCGCGAGTTGTTTCAGCGCAAGGAAACGGGGGATTCAGAGGCCCGCCAGCGGCTGATCGAATGCAACCTGCGTTTCGTGGTGAAGATCGCGTTGCAGTTCGCCGGCCAGGGAATCCCAGTCAGCGACCTGATTCAGGAAGGAAACGTCGGACTGCTAACAGTTTTGGACAAATTCGACTGGCGGCGGGGTTTCCGGTTTTCGACTTATGCGGCCTTCTGGATTCGCGAGGCAATTCAGAAAGCCATCCGGACGCAAGGCTCATTGATCCGCCTTCCGGTCCGCAAGGCCCGCCTGATGGGCCGCATTGCCGAGTCGATCAAGCGGCTTCGCCAGCAAGGCCACTGCGAACCGTCCCCCGAACAGGTGGCGGAGGACATCGGTTTGGACAGCGTGAAAGTCGAGGAGTTGATGAGGCTGCGCGAGTCGGTCCTTTCGATGGACCAGGCGCGCGATGACGAGGGCCTCAGCCTGCGCGACACGCTTCCGACGCCTAACCAGACGCACCCGGCCGAAGAGATTCACGCAAAAGAAATGCGCCTGCACGTGGGCAAAATCCTGAATTTCCTCAGCGAACGCGAACGCCAGATTGTCCGTTTTCGGTTTGGATTCGGAACAGGCCGCTCGCTGAGTTTGCGCAAAACCAGCCGGTTAGTCGGGCTGAGCCAGGAAGGCGTGCGGCGGGTCGAACGGCGTGCGCTCGAAAAACTCCAGCGCCCCATGCTTCGCGCCAAGGTCGCCGGGATGCTGTAGCAAAACCGTATGTGCGATGGAATGATAGCCAACTCCCAACCGGCCACTTTCTTCTCTTCCCACTGATCACTGCATCACACTGTCCACTTCTTCTCTCCCAACCCATAACCCACAACCCTCATCCCTGATCTCACAACTCACAACCCACAACTCTTCCAGGAGGTAACCCAAGCCCCCGCAATCAAGCGATTATCAGTCAGTCCCCCTCACACACCGGGGC
Organism: uncultured Candidatus Sumerlaeota bacterium; assembly: GCA_964446285.1. Taxonomy (GTDB): domain Bacteria; phylum Sumerlaeota; class Sumerlaeia; order SLMS01; family CAYUNT01; genus CAYUNT01. Next base: position 3,775 of record CAYUNT010000198.1, read on the forward strand.
GGGTTGGGTTTCTTAGATCGTCCGCGCGGTCTGCCCTCCCGCCCCGGTGCATTTTCGGCGTCTGGAAAAGGGCGCGGCGCAACCGTTTGCGCGGCAACGAATGAGATAGGTCCTCTCATGAACTTTGACAAAGCCTAAAATTTGCAGGATTTGCATGTTGATATGTTAATGAGGACAAGTGCTTGACCGTGAACGCTTGCGCTCTTCACCTCCATTTTCGTGAAATTCCGAAGGCAAGGAACAGGCTATCTTCACTCGTATCAATATCATGCGTGCTTAAACGATTCGACGGCGCCAGGCCACACATAAACAAGGTCTTTTTCGGTCAGATTCTCGTTGACACTCTTGGGGCCGATGATGTTCATTTTCAATGGATAGTGGATATACGTTTCAGGGGCGCTGGCCCGATTTCTTCCATTCTTCAGCCCTGAAACGAAATTCCGAAGCGGAGGCGGCAATCTGGAATTCGGCGGCAACCGAGAGCCAGGATATTTCAGGCGGATTTGCTTGTGCTATCAAAGAAATTCATAATTGGACCAGGCGAATTCCGCAGCAAGATCGGCCAACCGGAAACCAGACAAGAGAAATCATTTTCCTCATTTCATCACGGTGGCTTTTCATGGCCTGAAAGGAGGTGATTCGCGGCAGTAGAAATTGGCGGGGCCGACGTGCTCGTAACGGCCTGCGCTTTTATTTATGGGCACGCCGCGCGCCCTTTGGGCTTTTACGGGGAGCTTCGAGGAGAATCCGGACTCTGATTCAATAGGGAGACCCACTATGCTGAAGAAGTGCGCAATTGTTTTGGCCTTGCTGGCTATCGCCTCGGTTTCGATGGCGCAGTCGCAGGCCGCTTTCGAAAAGTATTGGGAACGTCTTTGCAACGTGACGACCGGCGCGGACGATGTCCGCACGATGGCCGTATGGCCCGCTGGCAATATCTTCGTCACAATCGACCGCCAGACTCCGGCCACCGGAGCGCTCACCGTTTTTAACCTTCAATCCGGCCTCAAGAACGTCTATCCAGAAGAAATCGCCATCACCGGCGCTGTGGATTCGGTTCCGACCGGACTCTACAAACTGTGCGACGGCGACTTCACCGATGACGGCAAACTCGTTGCCGCCCAGTTGTCTTATGCTTCCGGCCAGCCGCTGAATGTGTATATTTGGGACTCGGTTACGACCGGCCCCCGCAAAATCTACACGACAGCTGGCATGGCGGGCGACTGGAAGGGGTATCGCCTGGGCGACGCCGTGGATGTCTATGGCAGCACGGCTGACAACAGCGCGGTCGTCCTCATCAGCGGCAACAACGCCGCCTCCAAGCCCCTCAAACTGACAACGGCCGACAATGGCCGCACATGGACCGCGACGGATCTGGCCGGGGCTTGCAAGGCCCAGGATATCCAGATCATGGGCGACGGGACCTTCTACGCCCTGTCGGCTGGCGCTGTGTTGCAGAAATATGACATCAACACTGGCGCGGCGATCGGCACCACCGCCCCTGACCGAATTGCGGTGGGTGCGGGCCTCAACTGGGGCGCGTTCGCCATCGACACGGTTAAGGGCCGCGTGTTTGCCATGGGCTATCAGACCCAGAGCAAACTTTCGGTCTATAACCTGGCCACCGGCGCGCTGATCGAGACCTTCGCGGATGCGATCGACGTTGGCGCCCAGACAACCGGCACGTTCAACGGCTCGGCGAGCTGCGAACTCGCCGTCAGCCCGGGCGGCGGGCGCTACATCCTGGCGCTCTCCGAACGCAACGGCTGCGCGCGTTACACCTACAGCACCCAGGTCCTCGTGGACAAGGTCGGAACGGCCCCCTTCACGGCCGCTTCGCTCCAGGGCGCGATCAACGCCTACAATGCGGGCGGCGCTTTTGACCCGGATACCTACACCACAGTCACAAAGCCTTTGGTGGTGAAACTCGACAAGAGCCAGGAGCCTTTCGAGGAAGCCATCAACCTGGATGACTCCGCGGCCGGTATTGGCCAGATCAAGGGCGACTTGGTGCTCAAAGGCTCCAGCGCACTTACCAAGTTAGCACTCAAGAAGGTATCGGGCACCTTGGGCGGCAATGATGACGGTTGCTGTGTTCATCAAAATGTCGCCGGCGTGGCCTTCAAAGACCTGTTGATCTACCCGTGGAAGGGTGTGGTTGCGCAGGAAGTTACTGACGACCTGATTAAAGCCGATGAAAACAGCGCGAACTCATCGCTCAACTGGATCGAGTTCTGGAATGTTATTCTGACAAACATCAAGGCTGATGGAAGTCCGATGGTAACATCCAAAGCCGAAGCGCTGGTTGGTCCTATCCCTGCCGCCGGTTCGCAAATGCTGACGACAGGCAACTATTCCGCCTGCGACACCTTGCTCAAAATATGGAATGACACAGGCGAATCCCTTAGCCGAGTGATGGACAACTTGACGATATACGGCGCGCCCTCCATCGGCATGATACCTTTCATGAACGGCAGCGCTGACGAATCGACCTACATGAACAATTGCTTGCTGGCCTGGAACAAATATGCAGGCGCGGCAATCGGCTTCCGCGCTGGCGCGGGTAAGAAGCACCTTCGTGTGTCTGGCGACGACGCTGGCAAAGGACCCCTTAACTGCACCGCCGCCATTCAAAACGAGTGGCATGGCCTTTATTTCGTTGGAAGCATTGACGGCATAGCGAAACTGGACAACTATCTATGCTACGTGGATGCGGCCGGCGATACAGCAGGCAATGATGCGCGTGGAATCAGCGGTAGCAGCTGGGTTGACCTCGCCATGCGTGATTCTATTATATGCGCAACGAATGCCTGCGTTGTGGATGGCGTTACGAACTACGCGCAAACCCCGGCCCTTTGGGAGCGCTGCACGCTGCACAATGTCCTTCCCACCGGCAATAACACCATCTTCTCGGTCGGCAGCAGCACGCCTCTGACCTTGAAGGACTGCATCATTAGCGGTGCCGGAACAAAGTTCTCAGGTACGCTTACTGCTGGCGTGAATCTGATCAACTGCGACTTGGTTCAAGAAGGCCCGGACGCCATTACGGCAGTTGCTGACGCCGGCGTTATTGTTACCAGCTCTGGGCTTGTCATGTCTGCCCCAGTCTACATGAACAAGACGAATCCGAATAAGGCTGACTTGATGGACGTCAATGCCACCGCTCTAGCTGGCAAGTCTTCGACTGCTGGATTCCTCTCCGGCGGCGCGGACCCCTATCTGGGCATCCAGGTCGCTCCGGCCTCCTACGACTTCGGCCCCGTGACTGTTGGCGGCGCGCCGATTGACAAGGAATTCGTGGTGACCAACCTCAGCGCGATTTCTGGCAACAACCTGCTGATCTCCGGAACCACCAAGGTGCTCCCCGGCTCGCCTGACTTCAAGGTGCAGACGGCGGCGCCCGCTTCGCTGGCTCCTGGAACCACCGGATCGCTCGTGCTGCGCTGCGTGCCCATAAGCAATGGCGCGCTCGCGGCCACCTTCAACGTCAACTCCAACGCCTCGAATGCTCCGACGCTTCCGATCGTTGTTACAGCGACCGGCTCGGGCGGCCCGACGGATCAGACGTTCAACATCGCCAGCGGCGGCACGGCCTATAGCGCCGCCGAAGCGGCTCTGGGCAAGTCAGTCTCCGCCGCGGACCTCCTCAATGGCAAAACCGGCACGATCGTTGCCGGCGGATTCCACTCCGCAACGGTTGGCGGCGTCGCCAACCTGACCAATGGCGTGTTTGACGCCAACGGTCTGACGGTTATTGGCGCTGACGTAGGCACTGGGGCGCCCAGCGTGGTGCTCGAATACAGCTTCGTCGCGGACAACCTGCTGGCTGCCATTACGAAGATTGATGTGTTCTCTGGCCATGACGGCGACGGCGCCCGCGTCTTCATCAACTGCAAGGTTGAAGTGGACACTGGCACCGGCTATACAGAAGTCAGCCGTCTGAAGACCGGACCGTTCGGTATCGCGAAGCCCAATGCCTCCAGCTCCGCCTATGTGGAATGGACTGGCTCGCTCACCGGCGTTCAGATGATCAAATTCACGTTCGAGGATGTTTCGCACAACTCGACTGGATTCTTCCAGGCTCCGGACGACAACACGACGAATCCTCCGTTGAACTACCCGAACCAGGGCACGATCCTGAAGGAAATCGACGTGTTCGGCACGACCTCGATCTTCAACGGGGTCAGCGACTGGACGATGCAGAACTAATCGAACGCAAATCGCCGCGATTCGACCCGCGCCTCGCGCGAGGTTGAATCGAGGAAGTCTCCCCGGCGGGGTTGCTCAATCGGCAACCCCGCCGGTTTTCTTTTAAGAAGTTGTGAGTTGTGGGGTGTGAGTTGTGAGAGAAGAAGGGAACAGTGGGCAGTGGCCAGCAGACAGAAGAGGATGCCGGGAGTTGGGAGTTGATGTCATTTCCCCCAAATTCTGTGCCCTGAATTGCGTCTGAAAGAGCCAGATAGCAAAGCCCAGGGTCAGCGAGGAACGAGCGCCACCCTGGGAAACAAACGCCGCGAA
>CAYUNT010000199.1:0-8175 GCA_964446285.1 uncultured Candidatus Sumerlaeota bacterium
TAAGGGATTTCGGCCCGTTGGGCCTGAAGAAGAGAACGCTATATCCTGCAATCCCTGCCAATCATAAAAAGTTTACGGAATTGTCCTGCCGTTGGAGTCTTTTCAAGTTCCATTATGCTTGACATGCCCCCACTTAATTAAGAAAGTCCGCCGTTTGCGGTGTTCGCCCAAAAGCGGAGCATCGCGTGGAAATACGGTGAATTATGTTGCGCGTTGACGCCCTGAAACTCAAAGACGGCCCTCTTAGAGTGGAACTCCACGAGCCAGTGTCGGAACTGGAGCTGGGGAACGATCCGGATTTTGAGTTCACAGGCCACATGTCGGGTTCGCTTGTCTTTACGCGAATTCGAGAAGAAGTCTTGGCGCGTGGCAACGTTTCGCTTTCGGTTCGTTGCCAGTGCGTGCGATGTCTTCAGCCCATCGAATTCACTGTGGAAACGCCCATTGCGCTGGTTTACATGCACGATCCAACGCTTCTGGACCCGCATCAGGAGGTGGATCGCGATGACGACGTGGTCTATTTCGATGGAATCACCATCGAGCCGCTCAAGGACATGCGCGACTTGATTCTCCTCGAATTGCCGCCGTATCCCAGCTGCGATCTGGATCCCACGCGCCACTGCGAACACGAGGAACTCAAGCGCGGGCCGGTTACGTTTGGCCCGGCGGATCCTTCTGAAGATTCTCCCATTGCGGGCGGTGGCTCGGAAGAGCCTAATGGAGAATGGCGTGCCGCCCTGCGACGCCTTTCACCGCCTTCCAAGGCGGAGGAGCCGGGTTCCTAAAAGAGCCAATTATCCATTTACTCTGTATTCTGTCCCATTTCTATCTGTTCCCTCTGGAGGTTTTGCGACTATGCCTGTTCCGAGACGACGCCACGGCCCTTCACGCCAAGGTAAGGACCGCGCCCATTATCATGCCAAGGTCCGCCATTCGGTGAAGTGCCCCAAATGCGGCGCCATGCATCTTCCTCATCGTGTCTGCTCCGAATGCGGAACATACGCGGGCCGCAGCTACTATGTGGTAGTCAAAGGGACCGAAGACTGAGGTTGAACGACCGAAGTCCCAAGGCTGAGCGTCCGCTGGCCCGAAACATCCAGGTGTCCGCCTTTTGGCGGCGCTTGCGGCTTTTTTGACACGAGGAGTTGGGCCTATGCGTATTGCTTTGGATGCAATGGGCGGCGATTTAGGCCCCCGTCCCGCTGTCGAGGGGGCTATTGGAGCCGTGCGCCAATACGGCATGGAAGTCGTGCTGGTTGGCAAAGCGCGTCATCTGAACAAGTTCATGGCCCGGATGAAGGTCCATGACAGCCGCATTCATATTGTGGATGCGCCGGACCGCGTTACGATGCACGAATCCCCCAAGGATTCGCTGCGCAAACGTAAATCCTCGCTGGCGATCGCTTGCGACCTGGTGCGCCAGGGGGATTGCGACGCGCTGGTTTCGGCGGGCAATACCGGCGCGGTGAATGCGCATACGCTGACCAAATGGCGCACGCTGCCGGGCATCAAGAAACCGGCCATCGCCACGATGCTCCCCACAATCCACGAACCGGTAATCGTGATTGACGCCGGGGCGAATGTGGACTGCAAACCGCGCCAGCTGCTTCAATTTGCCGTGATGGGGAATGTCTATGCGCGCGAGGTCCTGCACCGGCCCAACCCGCGCGTGGGGCTTCTCAACATCGGCGAAGAGGAGTGCAAGGGGAACGAACTCACCCTGGCGACATATACGCTATTACGAAACTCGCATTTGAATTTTGTGGGAAACGCCGAGGGGCGCGATTTGTTCACGGGCGATTTTGACGTAGTGGTCTGCGATGGTTTTGCAGGCAATGTCGTTCTCAAGTGCGCGGAGGGTTGCGCCGGGATGGTCGGGCGGTTCATTAAACGCGAATCGCGAAAGAGCCTCTTGACATTGATGGGATTAGTGGCAATGAGTCCCGTCTTCCGCCGGCTCCGGCGGGCCGTGGACCCCGAAGAGGTTGGGGGCGCGCCGCTGCTGGGGCTTAACGGAATATGCATCATCTGCCACGGAGCCGCGAATAAAAAGGCTTTCAAAAACGCGCTGCGCCAAGCGCGGCAAGCCGTAACCCAGCAAATCAATGCCCATATAATCGATGAACTCCAGCATATTCAACCCGTTGTGGAATCGGCGCAGGGCACTCCGGCGCCTCAACCAGTTGACATGGCCCCCGAACCTGTGCCGATGGATACTGCGCCCGGTCCGGACTCGCAGGCAAACACCACACATTCCGATGAGCAGGTTTGCTGATCCTGCAATCATCCAATTCTTTTGAGAGGATAATCACCTGTGACCCATCATCTCCCGCAAATAGGCATTCTCGGCATGGGAATGGCCGTTCCAGAACGAGTAGTTACAAATCATGACCTGGAAAAACTGGTGGATACATCTGACGAATGGATCACTACGCGGACCGGAATCAAGGAACGCCGGTATGCGGCTGAGGGCGAAGGGTCTTCGGAATGGGGATCAAAGGCGGCCCTCGCCGCAATCAAAGATGCCGGGATGGATCCCAAGGATATCGATCTGATCGTCTGCTGCACCTTTACTCCCGACAGCAACTGCCCTTCGACAGCGTGCCATATTCAAAAGAAAATCGGGGCCGCCAAGTGCGCCGCATTGGACGTCAACGCCGCCTGCACTGGTTTTATATACGGAGTGACGGTAGCCAAATCGCTGATCCAAACAGGCGTAAAGCGCAATGCCGTGGTTGTCGGCGTCGATCTTCTTTCGCGTTTTATGGATTATCAGGATCGCGGAACCTGTGTGCTGTTTGGCGACGGCGCGGGCGCTGTTGTGATTGGGCCGGTTGAAGCGCCGCGCGGATTCCTGGGCGAATTCCTGGGCGCGGACGGGCAAGGTGAGGATTTGATCTCGATGGAGGCAGGCGGCTCTGCTCTTCCCGCCAGCGAGCAAACTGTCCGCGAGCGCAAGCATTACCTGCGAATGAAGGGCAGCGAAGTGTTCAAGTTTGCGGTGAAAATCATGGGCGAAGCGGTGGATGAGGCGCTGGCCCGCGCGGGCCTGACTGCGGATCAGATCGATCTCCTCATCCCTCATCAAGCCAATATCCGGATTATCGAATCCGCCGCCAAGCGATATAAACTTGAAGACAGCCGCGTAATGGTGAATGTGAACCGCTACGGAAACACCTCGGCGGCTTCCGTGCCGATCGCCTTGTGCGAGGCGCGCGAGCAAGGACGAATCGGTCCGGGAAAAGTGGCCGCGCTGGTTGCGTTTGGCGCTGGCCTTACCTGGGGCGCAACAATTGTCCGGCTTTGACGCAAAGCCGTCGGCGGGCTGGCAGAAATTACCTGTTTATGCTATGCAGTCCGGCTTGCGGTGACTTGCGGACATCTCTCAGCTTCATCTTCCATTCCAATTCACTGGTGAACATGTATGAGTCATCACCTCTCTGCCACTGCTTTTCTCTTCCCTGGCCAAGGGTCTCAGGCCGTCGGCATGGGCAAGGACCTTGTCGCCGTTTCCTCTTCGGCGCGGGCGATTTTCGAACAGGCTGATCGCGTTCTTGGGTTTTCTCTGTCCGGGTTGTGCTTCGAGGGGCCGGAAGAAGAATTGCGAAAGACCATGAACACGCAACCGGCTTTATACACGGCCAGCGCGGCGGTTCTGGCGATGCTGCGCGAGCGCGGAGTCGAAGGCGCGCCGGGATGGGTAGCCGGCCACAGCTTGGGCGAGTATTCGGCGCTCTATGCCGCCGGAGTGTTTGATTTCGAGACGGGCCTGCGCCTTGTGCGCGCTCGCGGTGAGGCGATGGCCTCGGCGGGCAGCGAACGCCCTGGCGCAATGGCGGCTGTAATTGGCTTGGACGGCCCGAAGGTGGCCGAACTCTGCTCGCAGACCGCTGCGGCGTTGTCGGGCGGAGGATGCGCCTGCTGCTCCTGCGCGCCTGGAGCGGGGATTGTGCAGCCGGCAAATTTCAACGCCCCCGATCAGACAGTGATCTCCGGCGATAAGGCGGCAGTCGAAGCGGCATGTGAAGCCATTAAAAAAGCAGGCGCCAAGCGGGTTTTGCCTCTTCCTGTCAGCGGCGCATTCCATACGCCTCTGGTCTTGCCCGCCGCGGAAGTCATGCGCCAAAAATTGTCTGAAGCGGCGCTCTCCGTGCCCGGCGCGGGATTCATCAACAACGCCGACGCGCAGTTCCTTTCGGACCCCGAGGCGATTCGCGACTCGCTCGTCCGCCAAGTCGTTTCGCCCGTTCGCTGGGTCGAGAGCATACAGGCGCTCTGGGACGCCGGATGCCGCCGGTTTGTCGAGGTGGGAAGCGGCAAAGTGCTGGCGGGGCTTGTAAAACGCATCGCCCGCGACGCCGAAGTGTTCACAACCGAATCCGCTCAGGCTGTGGAAGCAACCGCCACCGCGCTGAGATAAGCCGGGGACCGATGGGACGAATGGGACCTATGGGACAAATCATGCAGTTTACTACCTGCTGCCTTTAGCCTCCTATTCGCTGTCCCACTGCTCACTGCTCACTGATCACTGATTACTGATCACTTCTTCATTCACAACTCACCACATCCCCAATAGGAGCCAGCGATTATGCAACTACAAGGTCAAGTCGCCATCGTAACGGGAGGCGGGCAGGGAATCGGACGCGCCATTGCGCTCGAGCTGGCCCGCCGGGGCGCGAAAATTCTCATCAATGACGTTCGCGAACAAACTGCGGCGGAAACCGTCGCCCTTCTGCGCGAAGCCGGCGCCGAAGCGGATTATGCCCTTGGCGACGTGTCGAAAGCCGAAGCCGCCGAGGCGATTGTCCAGAAGGCCATCGAGCGTTTTGGCCAGCTGGACATCCTTATCAATAATGCTGGGATTACGCGCGACAACCTGCTGATGCGCATGAAGGAAGAGGATTGGGACCTGGTGCTGGGCGTGAATTTGAAGTCGGCATTTTTACTTTGCAAAGCGGCCTCGCGCCCGATGATGAAACAGCGCCGCGGACGCATTATCAACATTTCGTCGATCGTGGGAGTGATCGGGAATGCCGGCCAAGTCAACTATTCCGCCTCGAAGGCGGGTTTGATTGGCCTGACCAAGACGCTCGCCAAGGAACTCGCCTCGCGCAACATCCTCGTCAATGCCGTGGCGCCCGGATTCATCCGCACTGCCATGACCGATGCGTTGTCTGAGGATCAAAAGAAGGCTCTCAGTTCGCAAATCCCGCTCGCGCGCCTGGGCGAAGCCGAAGATGTGGCGCGAGTTTGCGCTTTCCTCGCCTCCGAAGACGCCGCTTACATCACCGGCCAGGTGATCCAGGTCACTGGCGGCCTTGGGATGTAGGCGCATCAGAACTGCCGCCGCATTCCCTTGCGATTTCTGAAAAAGCTACCGCGCCGAAGGTAACCGCGCCCATGCGGTCGGCATCCACGGCCTGACCATAGCGCAGCGTCCGGCCCCGCGCGCGCCCATCAAGCAGGCGCAAAATGCAGTAAATTGGCGCAATGGAACACACGTTGCGGGCGTTGCGGTCTTCGAAAAAACCTCGCATAAATCCCTCGGCATCACCCTGTTCGATTCGCTCGAGCATCTCGCGGTCGCGCCGCGCAACAGACTCCATTTCGAGTTCCGACACTGGCGCTTCCGCTCCGAAACGCGGACCGACATGAGCGAAATCCACGCCGCCAATCAGGCAAACCGAATCCGGGCCGCCTGCCTCGCGAATCGTTTCGCCGAGCGCGCCCAGAAACGCCTCCACCTCCGGGCGCTCAGTGGGGGAGCGGCGCGCCTCAACGTCTGCCTCGAAGGAATCCACCAATATCGGCACGATGTTCCAGCCGTCGCGATTCGCCAGGACGTGCTGCAAATACAAGACCTGCAATTCGATGGAATGCTCGCTGGCGTGGGCGAATTCGCTCTCGAAGAGATCGATTCCATCAAGCCTCGCTTGAAGCGCCTGCAAAAAATCCACATTCACCGGCGCGCGGCCGAATAGACTTCGGAACGGCTTTCGTGTGGCCGCGAAGGGCGTTTCCATCGGATGATGGATTGTTCCGAGGATGACATACGTTTTTGCGCGGGCGGCGGGCGTCGCGCGGGCGAGCGCTTGATACGCCCAGGCGTATGCATACGCTCCGCGCGCATAGTCGATGTGCGGGGCGAGAATGGCGCAGACAGATTGTGGAAATGCTGTTGGCGGCGGGTCCGCGCCAGGTCCAAGGGCATGTTCCGCGCCTTTTCGCCAAAACTCGCGCAACATCGCGGCCGCTTCTTTTTCTTCTTCCTTCTCGCCGGGCGGCGCCATCAAACAGGGGCGTTCTTCCAGGTCCATCCATGTCTGCCGCGCCTTGCGAATGCGCTCCTCGAAGGCTGAACCTTCCAGATAGCCGAGTTCGTCGAGCGTGTTGGCGAATTCCTCGAATTGTTCGGTGAGAATCATCTCGCCCGACTGGCGCAGGAAAAGCAGCTGGAGTTCCGCCAGCGTATGGGTGCCGTCAAAGTGTTGAAGGAGAAAAAGCGCCAAGGGGCTGAGCGGGATGATGACCGGTCCGTCGGCGATTCCAAGCCGGTCGCGGAGGCACAAGACGCGCGCGCCTTCCATTTCGAGGGGAAATGCCTCGACGGGGCGCAGGCAGGGCTTTCTCTCGCGCGAGGATTCCGAATCGCTCATGGATGAATTCCTTTTCGGGGCCGCGCGCAAACGCTAAGCCGCTGTTTGTTTTTCCGGCAGACCGGCGTTCAGGGCTTAGCTAGACCGGCGATACGGTGCGCCGCGACTGATACTCAGCCAGTTCCTTGCGTTTTTCCTCGGCCTTTTCGCCCGGCTGGCCCATCAGGGCATAGGCGGCCTTCTTGCCCTCTTCGACGCCCGGCTGATCGAAGGCGTTGATATTGTAAAGGCCGCCCGCGAAGGCCGTGGCCACTTCCAGCATGAACAGCAGGCCGCCGACTGATTCCGCCGAAATCGCTGGCAGAACGATCTTCAGATTCGGGCGCTGGGCCTTTGTGAGCGCGAATTCCGTGGCGTTCAGTTCCGCCGTGATGAGTTCAGACATATCGCGTCCGCGGAAGAGATCGAGCTCCACCACGCCGCGCACGGCCCCCCTCGGGATGGGGCAGCGGGCGCGCCAGCGTTCCGCCTGAATGAGCGTATGAACCTTGTCGTTCGGGCCTTCGACATAGAGTTGAATCTGCGAATGCTGGTCCGTTGCGCCCAGTGCCTTGACGGGAGTTTGTCCGGCGCAGACCTCGCGGCCCTTGACGTCGAAGCGCTTGCCAAGGCTTTCCGCCCACAGTTGGCGGTGCCAATCGGCGATGTCGCGCAATGCCTGCACATAAGGCATCATGACGGCGATACTCTTGCGGCGTTTCGTATCGAGCAGATAATGCAGGGCGGCGAAAAGATATGCAGGATTGCGCATCAGATTGGCCGCCTGGCAGCGTGTGTCCATATAGGCCGCGCCCCGCAGCAAGCCCTCGATGTCGATGCCACAGCAAGCCGCGGGCAGAAGTCCAACCGCGCTGAAAATCGAGAACCGCCCGCCCACATTTGGCGGAACGGGCAGAGCGGCGATTTCCTTTTTCTTCGACAGCGGGCGCAAAATCCCTTTATCGGGGTCTGTCGTGTAGATCAGATGCTCCCGAACCGCCGCGCGTCCGACCGCTTTGCCCAAAGCCTCTTCGAGCACCATGTAGGCGGTCATGGTTTCGCTTGTTGTGCCGGATTTTGTGATGATGTTGACGAGAGTTTTCTTTGGATCGATGGCGTCGAGGCAGCCGGCGATCATTTCGGGATCGGAGTTGTCGAGAACAAACAAACGCATGGCGTTTTTTCGCGCCGCGCGGGGGAGGAGGTTGTGGTGCGGATGGCAAAGCGCCGTGAAAAGAGCCGCAGGGCCAAGCGCCGATCCCCCAATTCCCACAAGAACAAAATTCTCAAAACGCCGCCGGTATCCGCGCGCCAATTCCATTGCCGTGCCGGCGAGTTCCGTATCGTAGGGGAGGTTGAAAAATCCTAAATCCTCCGACCGGCGGCGGGATAACTCTTTATGAATAGACTCCGCGCGCCGTTGCAAACCCTGGAGTTCCGCCATTCGGAGTCCATGTTTTTCGCCCACCATAGTGTCGAGGCAGTTGTTGTAATCGAGCCGTAGCAATTTCGCACCTCCGCAAGAAAATCATCCGGCGCT
>CAYUNT010000200.1:0-8142 GCA_964446285.1 uncultured Candidatus Sumerlaeota bacterium
TTCCGCGAAAACCGTGACAGGCGATTGGGAACACGATCAAAGGAAAATGGTATAATCCTAAAAACGGCAGATGAGACCAAGAAAGGCACGAAAAGGAATGAAACAGAAGGATTTTTTTGCAGAATTCGGTTCACCCGCTGGGTGAATCGAATTCTGAAGAAAATCATTCCCCTTTTCGTTATTTTCGCGTTTTTCGCGGCTGGAAATGCTTTTTCCAGGTTCAGTGGATTCGAGGAGCAGAGACAGGCAAAGATGACGTTTTGTATGGGAAAAGCCCTGTTGCGGACTATACTTCCCAGAATTTGCGGTCGAGCGTGCGGTATTGAAGCGCTTCGGCAACGTGTTCGGTTTTGATCGCGTCGCTGCCGGCCAGATCGGCAATCGTGCGCGAGACCTTGCGCAGGCGGTCATACGTCCGGGCGGAAAAACCAAACGACTGAATTGCCTGTTCCAGAGTCGCTTGGGCGTCCGGTTCCAGTTGGCAATACTGGCCAATCATTTTCGATGACATTTGCGCGTTGCAATAAATGCGCCGCCGTCCTTCGTGCGCCGCAAAGCGCTCGAGCTGGCGCTTGCGGGCGAGGTTCACGCGCTCGCGGATCGTTGCGCTCGAATCCCCCGAACGCCGCTTCTTCAAATCCTCAAGGGGCACAGCTGGAACATCGACATGCAAGTCTATGCGATCGAGCAGCGGCCCGCTGATTTTAGCCCGATACCGCTGAATCGCAAAAGGCTGGCAGCGGCACGGAATTGTCGGATGCCCATAGTATCCGCAGGGGCACGAGTTTAGTGCGGCGCATAGCGTGAAACGGGCGGGATATGATAGCGACATGCTGGCGCGCGCGATGTGCACGACGCCGTCTTCGAGCGGCTGGCGCAAAACCTCAAGCACGTCGCGCTCGAATTCGGGGAGTTCGTCGAGAAAAAGCACGCCGCAATGCGCGAGCGACACTTCGCCCGGACGCGGCACGCTCCCGCCTCCAATCAGCGCGATATTTGAAATCGTGTGGTGCGGCGAGCGAAACGGGCGGGTCCCAATGAGCGGCCGCCCCTTCAATTCTCCTGCGATGGAGTGGATTTTCGTAACCTCGATGATTTCCTGGAAAGTCATTTCGGGCAGGATCGTCGGCAGCCGTTTGGCGAGCATCGTTTTGCCCGACCCTGGAGTGCCGATCATCAGGATGTTGTGTCCGCCCGCCGCCGCGACCTCCATCGCCCGCTTGGCCACTTCCTGGCCCTTGACTTCCTGGAAATCCTCCGTGTCCTGCCGCGACCTGGAAAGAAGCGACTCTCGATCCACGCGCTGAGGTGGAATTTCGTGTTGGGCGGAAAGAAACGCCGCGGCTTCCTTCAGGGTCTCGACGCCTATAACCTCGATGCCGTCCACGAGGGCGGCTTCTTCGGCATTCGGTTTCGGAACGATGATGCCCGCAAATCCCTGATCGCGCACTCCCACCGCCAGCGGCAGAACGCCGGGAATGGCCTTAACCATGCCTTCAAGCGACAGTTCGCCCACCACGACATATCGGGCGAGGCGTTCGCTGCGCAGATGATCCGAGGCGGCCAGCACGGCGAGCGCAATGGGCAGATCGTAGAATGCCCCTTCTTTCTTCACATCCGCCGGGGCGAGGTTGATCGTCGTCAGCACATTGCCAAGGAAATACCCGGAATTTCGCAAGGCCGACCGCACGCGTTCGCGGCTTTCGCGCACGGACGCATCGGGCAGGCCGACGATCATAAAAACGTTTTTGTCGAGGCCGCTAGATTTTACGACGTCGGCTTCCACCAAGACGGCGTATGGCTCGATGCCCAAGACGGCCTGAGAATGGACTTTGGCGATCATGGTGCTGGCGATTGCAGGATGCGAACAGCGCCCCGCGCAATTTCGGCGGGCGCCGGAATGGGTCTTCCACCGGGCCGCGGACAGTCTTCTGTCAACGCTCCGCCCATTTCATATCGGCAGAAGACGCCCCAAGGCAATCGAATCCACATCGCCCCCAGGCAACAGGCAGGAACTGTTCAAAGTGCCGGAAAAATCTTGGGCGAGACGCCCAAGCCACCGGAATCACGGGCAAGATGCCCGTGCCACCAGTAACTTTGAACAGTTCCTGAGGCAACAGGCACCGTGTTATCTCTTCCGCAGCGGCGGGAGTTTGGGGAGGATTTTCGGATTTCGCGCGCGGGCGCGGATCAAATAGGCCTCGAGCCATCCGCGGGCGCGGTCAGGCTGGTTCACGGCAAACAAAATCGACTCGTGATCGAGGCTGTTGATGCGGTCGTTGGCGGCGCGCAAGGCGTCCATGTTGATCGACAGCGCCACATCGACCGGCATCCGCTCGGGATTGATGTCGATGCCGAAATAGCCCTGAAAGCCGTGCATTTTCAGCACGTAAAGCAGCGCCTCTGTCTGTTCGGGCGAAATCACGCCGACATTGAGGTCCTGATCGTAATTGCCAAGCGGCTGGCTGTTCCAATGCGTGTGCGCGAGCCGCCCCTCGGACAGCGGCCAGGCAAAGGCGGCCGGCAAGTCCTCGTAGCCCATGATGACGTGGCCGATCTCGGGATTCATGCCGAAAAGCGCATGTCCTTCGCGCAGAAGGCGGCGGTTCTCGCGGTGTTTGAGGCGCTCCTCGACCATGCGTGCGAGCAACATCCCTTCGGCGGTTGTGCCGAAAAGTATGCGCCCGCGCGGCTCGTAGGGTTTTGGCTCGATGGCCACGCGCACGCCCGGCGCGGCGTCCATCGCCTTGGCCAGCCCATCGGCAAAACGGTCGCGCATCGCGGCAAAATCGATCCCAAACGGATTCTCGTAGCCGTCGATTCCCGGCCAGACGACGGCAAAATCTGTTTCGAGTTCCCTGTTGAGCTGGAATGCCTCGATGGCGCGTTCGATGGCGGCGCGGCGCGGCGCGGGCAATGGATTGGAGAGCGATCCCCACTCGAACTGCTCGTCCCAGAAAAGCAGCGGAATCACAGTCAGGATGCGCACGCCCGAATCGCGGGCGAAAGACTTCCAAAGGTCGAGGTTCTCTGCGTTGATCTCGTTGGGGTAATGCGCCTCGATGCCCCTGAGTCCCCGCGGGGCGAGGCGGGCGGCGATTTCCAGGCGCTGTTCGATCGAGCGCGGCGGGCCATACGGCGCATGAAAACGCCCTCCGCCCGGGGAAAAGAACCATATTCCAGCGGAAAACTTGAGATCGAGTTCGAAGGTTTTCAGATGTTCGAGAAGTTCCTCGGGGGAACGGCGGATGGCCTGGGGGCGAAGATCGGGGAGCGCCATGGAATAACTCCTTTATTCTATCCTTTTCTGCTTAGCCGGGACATTGCGAACGCACGGAATGGAGAGAGCGTAACCGGTTACGCTCGCCAAGTGAAGCCGACGGAGAGAGTAGCACGGCGCGCAATCACTTCGCCTCTCCAATCATCAAATTTAACCGCATCGAGTCCTGCGCGATCAAGGCATGAATCACTTTGGGCAGATTGTTTCAATCGGCGGCCAGTAGGACCTATTTCTCCAATAAGTGCCGTCAGGAAGACCAACGCCGCCTTTCCCGCGCGCTCGCACGCGCGCACACGGCGATTTTACCGAAGAGCGAGTGCGGAGCCTCGCGATCCCACGCGCTCGCACGCGCGCACACGGCGATTTTGCCTGTCATCGCTTCAATGGCCGCAGCGTCTGATCGTATGCAAGGAATGAACGAATGCTTCTTTCGGCATTTGAAAACAGGAGGCGAGAAGGCGATGGGTAACACTTTGGAAATGCAACGACGGTGTAGGTTGATTCTTTTGTCGCTGGCGGGGATTCTGTTTTCGTCGTGCGCGTGGCACAAATCTTCGGCGATTGTTCAAAGAGGGTGGCTCGAACCAGCTTCGTTCACGCAAATGCTCACGAACAATCCCCAAACCCTCCAGGCGGGCGACCGTCAGGCGCCGGAATTTCGCGTGCATCCAATCGCCATGCTGCCGACGGAAATCGCACGCCATTCCACGACGACTTTTCCGCTAACCCTGGAGGCCGTTCCCGTTCTCGCTGCTCTGCGGATGTCGATATGGCATCAAGGCACGGATCAGAAGCCTGTGATCCGGGTAAATGGCGTCGAGGCGGGAACGCTCGAGCCGGCTTTCCCCAGTCTGGCCGAGCGAAACTATGTGTTCTTTGTTTTTGCCAATTCCGACGGATCGAAAAACACCCAGGTGGATTATCAGGGCTGGCTTCCGGCGGTATGTTTCATCAACGGCGCTTTATTGAAACAGGGCGAAAATACAATTACCCTGAGCGTGGAAACGGATCAGGTGAAAATTCGCGATGTTGAGGTCGAGGCCATCTACGCAACCGGCCCCCTTGACACTGTCCATGACTTTTCCAAGAGCGGGAATTGAAAGACACCCTGCTTGGAACACAAACGCCTATCTGCCATGGCGCGGAAAACAAGCGGAAACGAAAAATAAAATTTCGGTTGGCGTTGTGCGGAGACTCTTGCGAAAGGATTTCCCTCGCGTGCGTGGGAGCGCGTGGGATCGCGAGGCTCCGCACTCGCGCTCTTCCCCTAAAAGCGCCACCATGCAAATCACGGGTGAGACGCCCGCGCTCCTATTTCACCGCGCCTTTGCACAAGGCGGATTCGCCCCAGATGAATATGCAAACGGCAATTTTCACTGGGGGAGTTCACGCGAAGCAGGTCCGCACAATTCTCACAGGCACGAAGCCTGATTTACTTTTCTTCGGAACATAGAACCATGACGACCGAATCCACAGCAGCCAGCGACAAACTGAAAGCCCTCGTGGCGGAAGCGGAGCAATTGCTTCCGGATTTCCTTCGCGATGCGGCTGGCGTCAAATCCACCGCCCAGATCGAGGAACTGCGCCTGCGTTATCTAGGCAAAAAAGGGCGCATCTCGGCCCTGATGAAATCGTTTGGCGCGCTCAGCCCCGAGGAGCGTCCGCTGGCCGGTAAGGCGATCAACGAGCAAAAAGACCGCATCCTGGCCGAACTCGAACACCGCGCCGAGGATTTCGGAAAGGCCGAGGCGATCGAGCGCATGATGAAGGAATCGCTCGACGTCACGCTGCCCGGAACCGCCCCGCGCCGCGGACGCCTGCATCCGCTGACGCAAGTCCGCGGACGCATCGAGTCGATCTTCACCTCGATGGGCTTCGAGGTCGTTGAAACAATGGAAATCGAGGATGACTGGCACAATTTCGAGGCGTTGAACCTCCCGCCGGATCATCCCGCGCGCGATATGCAAGACACGTTTTACGTGGATGGCGGGCGTCTGCTGCGCACTCACACCTCGCCGGCGCAGATTCGCACAATGCTCAAGCGCAATCCGCCGCTCGCGATCATTTGCCCCGGCAAGGTGTATCGGTGCGACTCGGACATCACGCATTCGCCCATGTTCCACCAGGTCGAGGGGCTGATGATCGACAAAGGCATCGGCTTCGGCCACCTGAAAGGCGTTTTGACGGAATTTGTCCAGGCTCTGTTTGGCGCCGGCATCCCGACGCGGTTCCGCCCGTCGTTCTTCCCCTTCACGGAGCCATCGGCGGAAGTGGATATGGGGTGTCCGTTCTGCGGACAGAAGGGCTGCCGCATCTGCGGGCAAAGCGGTTGGATCGAGATTCTCGGCAGCGGCATGGTGCATCCCCAGGTGCTTAAGAACGTCGGATTCGATCCGGCGATCTGGTCGGGCTTCGCGTTCGGAATGGGCATTGAGCGCATAACGATGATTAAATACGGCATCGACGACATCCGCCTGTTCTACGAAGGCGACCAGCGTTTTCTGGCGCAATTTTAGCATCCGCGCATAAAAAGGCCCGGGCTGGAAGGGGGCGGATTCCAGTCTCTGGGGCCGGCAAGAAACGGCATTGCATATACCGGGCGGGAAAAGTCCGTTTGCGCTCCACGGCAGTTTTCCTTCATTGTAAGAGAAACGTTGTGGGCAGGGACCGCCCCGCGCCACTGACTTGCCTTGGGGAGAAGGCCCCGCACGCCATGAAAAAAACGCACTCACAGGCTCTGCAATCGATCACGGAAACTCCCAATGAATTGACAGACGAGATTGATCTTGCGCCGCCAATCGGGATCGTCCGCCTTTTGCGCCAGACAGATGCGCAGATGTTCACGGGGTGGCGCGCGCTTCCTTCGATTTACGACCGCAGCATTTTGTCGGCCATGTCCAAGGTGGTCAATTGGACCATTGATCTGCTTGGTTCGGACGAGCCGCGCAAAATCGTAATCAGCGGGGCGGGAACGAGCGGACGCCTGGCGTATTTTACCGCGCGCACCTACAACGGCATTTTGCGCCGCGCCGGGCAGGAACCGGTGTTCGACTTCCTGATCGCGGGCGGAAACAAAGCGCTGATCGCCGCTCAGGAAGGGGCCGAAGACAATCCGCACCTGGGCGCGTCCGAGCTGGCCGCCAAATTCGAGGGCGTGCGCCGCGGCCTGTTCATCGGCATTACGTGCGGGCTTTCCGCGCCCTATGTGGCGGGGCAAATCGACTGGATTATGAATCACACCGAGCACTTTGGCGTCATGATGGGTTTCAACCCCGCCGAACGCGCCCGCCGGGTCAAGGTGGAGGGATGGGACAAGCAGGTGGGCACCGTGGTGGACGCGATGCTCGCAATGCCCAGCCGCATGGCGCTTCTCAATCCCGTATGCGGCCCCGAGGCCATCACCGGCTCGACGCGCATGAAGGGCGGAAGCCTGACGAAAATCCTTCTCGATTTGCTCTTTTGTTATGCGCTCGAGGTCAGCGGACTCCTTCCCGAGGAGGAAGACCCCGACGAAGACGGCGAAGCGGATGTCGAGGATTTGTTTAGCAACGCGGAAGCGGACGATGAAGAGGAGGAAGCGCTCGATGACTGGGCAGACAACCTCGTTGACATCCAGTCCGCGCGAGAGGCCAGCGACCGGATTCGCGAGTTTGACGGCACGATCGGCAACCCGGAATCTCCCGAAGAAGAAGAAAACGACCTGTTCCCCTCGATGGTAATCGATCGCTTTGAGGACCAGGTTCGCTCGGTGTATCAGGAACGCGAACACCTGGCCCGTCTAATCGAGGCCGGAGGCGAATCGCTTCGCCACGGCGGTCATATTTACTACATCGGCTCGGGGTCGCTTGGGGTTCTGGCGCTCGTGGACGCTTCCGAGTGTCCGCCGACCTACGGCGACCGCTTCGAGGATGTGCGCGGGTTTGTTGAAGGGGGATGGAACACAATCCTGGGACCGGGGAGCACGCCGCCCAGCACAGAGGCGCACTACATGGTGGATTTGGCGGATTACGAGCGCGACATTCTGCCAAACCTGAAGCCCGTGGACCTTGTGGTGGGCGTGGGACTCAACGGATTCACGGCCGGCGTGGAACGGCTGATGCTCCGAAGCCTCCAAAGCGGAGCCAAAACCGCAGCCATCTGGATCCGATGCCCGGGCCTGATTCCCGCCGACCGCGTTTCGCCGCTCGATCCGTTCTCTTCGCCGCCGCCTTTGCGCAATTTCAAGGACGATGAAGCGGAACGCCGCATTCCGTTCGGGCACGGGTGGCTTCGCTCAACGCCGGAATGGACTTCTCTGTGCGTGGCGCCGCTTTCGACAGGCCACTTTTACGCGCCGCACCGGCTGGCCGAGGCGGAACTTGCCGCCAAACTCTGCTTCAACGCCCTGACGACCGGCGCGCATGTCCTGGCTGGCAAGGTATTTCGCAATCGCATGATCGACCTGCGCATCTCGAAC
This sequence comes from uncultured Candidatus Sumerlaeota bacterium, assembly GCA_964446285.1. Lineage (GTDB taxonomy): Bacteria > Sumerlaeota > Sumerlaeia > SLMS01 > CAYUNT01 > CAYUNT01. Next base: position 7,737 of record CAYUNT010000200.1, read on the forward strand.
AACAAACTCTACTACCGGACCCTGGGAATCGTCCAGGCGCTGGCCGGAGTGGATGAAGCGGCGGCGCGCCTGGCTGTGCACAAGTCGATCTTCAACAAGGACGACTTAAGCGCGGAGGAAATCAGCGCCCCGCCTTCTGTGTGCATACCGCTCGCCACCTGGAGCCACCGCGTGGTGCCGAAAGCCATCCTGCTGGCCGCCAGCCAGTCCAAGCTGGCCGAGGCGAGCGAAATTCTTGCCAATGAACCTATTGTCCGGAAAGTGATTGAAAAGATCGGGGCCGGAAAGGTAAAATGATTAAGCAAGAGGGCAGGGGGGGGCGGAACGGAGATAGAATATCAGGCGGCTTAAGACGGCGGGCGGGACTGAAGGGCCTTAGGGGGCGTGGGTTTCTTTTTATAGCCAG
>CAYUNT010000201.1:0-8095 GCA_964446285.1 uncultured Candidatus Sumerlaeota bacterium
TGACCCGCGTTCCGGTGACCGGAACGGTGCCGGGTGTAGTGCTGGTTCCGGTGGGGATCTTCAAGACCTGCCCAGCGTAGATGAGCGAGGGATTGACAATGCTCTGGTTGAAGGCGAGAAGCTGCGAAACGCTGGTTCCAAAGCGCCAGGCAATGATTGCCAGGGTATCGCCCCAGCGCACGGTATAGGTGCTGGTGGTGGTGGACGGAGTCGTTGGGGTTGGCGAAACGGTGCCGCTCGAAGTGATATTGATCACCTGGCCCGGGTAAATGCGGTTGATGTTGGTAATTTGTGAGTGGTGAGTGGTGAGTTGTGAGTGGTGAGTGGTGGGTTATGATCTGTGGGTTGTGAGTTAAGAGAGGAGAAACAAAAGGGCTGAAAGGACTTGAGAGAAGACCTGCCACGGAAAACGAAAGCACTGACCACTGGCCACTGACTCACTGCCCACTTCTTCGCTCGCAACCCACAACTCACAACTCACAACCCACAACCCACCACTCACAACTCACAACCCACAACTCCCTATCACGTCCCTTAGGTCCCTTTCGTCCTTTTCTTCTTTTATCTCATTAAAATCACCACTCCGCCCGGACCGTCAAGGGGGGCGCTTGTGCATTTTTGTGAATTCTGGATTTCAGTATGTGTTGAGGACTTGGCGGTGAATTATCCCTCGATTTCCTTCAGTTGTTTTTGCAGTTCCTGGCGTCTCTGCTGAAGTTCCCGCACATGCGTTGTGGCTTCCATATATTTCGTCCCGCCCTTGGGGTTGCGCCGGATCAGCCAAAGGAATGTCCGGATCACCGCGAACACGCAAATGGCGCCGCCCACCCACATCGCATAATGCGCATATTTGTCATGGCCCGGGATGGGAAGCATGCCGCCAAATTGCCACCAGGCCAGCACCAGGGCCGCCAGAATATAATAGCTCCATGGAAACGACGCGTTTCGCGTATTCAGCGACGGCAGGCGGGTTTTGCCCAGTTCCGCGTTAATCTGACGATCCAGTTCGGCGATTTCAGTTTGGAGTTGCGCGCGTGTAGCCATAGTTCAACCTCTCCGCAAGATGGGATTCTCTTTAGAATGTCCCGCGTTTGCAGGCAATCCCAAAACGCACGAGTCCGATCCCAGAGCATTCCAGGCTATGCGCCCGGCCCCTGGATCAGGTATTCCATGCAGGATAGCACGCCCAGGGCATGCTGTCCACAAAATCAGCGGATGCCCCACCCAAGAGCGCGCCTCCACCGCCCTTGCACGCTCACGTAAAGCATAATGGGACGAATGGGACCTATGAGACCTATGTGACAAAGGAGTCGGAAAAAAGTCTGCAACCCACAACCCACAACTCACAACTCGCAACCTCCTTACTTCCCCTCTTCAAACACCCTCGGAACGCGGCGGCTGACGCGGCAGGTCACTTCGTAGGGAATCGTTCCCAGCAAGGCCGCCATTTCCTCGGCCGAGAGCGCCGCGCGCCCTTCCGGGCCTTCCGGCCCGCCAAACAGCACCACGTCGTCGCCCACCGACGCCTCGGGAATATCCGTCACATCCGCAAGAATCTGATCCATGCACACCCGCCCCCGGATGGGCGCTCGCCGTCCGCGGATCACAACCTCGCCGCGATTCGACAATCCGCGATCGTAGCCATCCGCGTAGCCCACGGGCAGCAACGCAATGCGCCGTTCCGCCGGGCAGGTGTAGAGGCGTCCATACGACAGGCTGGCGCCCGCCGGATGGGTGCGGATCATCGCGATCCGCGTCATAAAAGTCATTCCAGGAAGCAGCGGAATTGTCCGTTCGCATGTGGGATCGGGATAATGGCCGTAGAGAATCACGCCCGGGCGGACGCCGTCGAAAAACACATCTGGATGCTGGAGAATGCCACCGGAATTGCAGGTGTGCATGTAAGGCGCCGGATGCCCCGAGGGCAGGCAGCGACGGAAAATCTCGACTGCGCGGACAAAACGCGCCGCCTGTTCGCGCGTATAGGCTCGATGTTCCTCCGAGCCGCCGTCCGACACGGCAAAGTGCGTGAAACAAGCCTCCCAATGCAGGCCCTTGAGCGCGGCCAGTTCCGGCGCAACCCGCTCGACTTCCGAGGCGGCGAATCCAAAACGCCCCATGCCCGAGTCAATCTTCAGATGCGCCACGGCCTCACACAGCCCGCCCCCGGAATGCGCCTGCCCGGCGCCAGAATGCGCCTGCCCGGCGGCCGAGCAAGCCGCCTCCGAGAGCGCCCGGGCCATCTCCAAGCTTCCCGTGGCTACTTCGATTCGCGCCGAAACCAGCGTGGGCGCATCGGGCGGAAACGCAGGTCCCAGCAAAAGAATCCGCGCCCTGGGAAAACGCTCGCGCGCTTCGAGCGTCTCATCCACCGTGGCCAGCGCCAGCCCCCACGCGCCCGCATCGAGGCACGTCCGCGCCACCTGCGCCATGCCGTGGCCGTAGGCGTCTGCCTTCACCACAGCCCACACGCGCCTCTCGGCTCCCACGCGGTTGCGAATGGCGAGAAAATTGGCCCGAATCGCCCCCAAGTGCACAATAGCCCGGGTTGGGCGATGAAAGTGAATTGAGTTCGAGGAAAACGACATAAGAAAACCCTGTAAGGTATAAGAAATGCGATGTCTGGCCGCGCTATTTGGACGATTTTGATTCTATGAGGTTTCCGCCGCGGAAGGCGCCGCCGCGCAAGATGCCGCGGATTGGGGCGTTGCAGGAGGAGTTGTTAGTTCCGACGCCGGGGCATACAAGCCGGTAAGGTCCGCGGCGTTTCCGAAGGAATTCACTTTCACCAGCGTAACTTTGCCGCGCATAAGCAGATGCCCGTTTGATTCGGCGCGGACTTCGATGGCGGCCTCCACATGCCGGCGTCCGAGCGCGGTGATGTCGGCCCGCGCGGTCACGGCCCCATCCTGCGGTATAGGTTCTTCCCAGGAGCATTCGCAGGCGCGCAGAACGTCGATTCCGTTTTCCTTGCCCGATGCGGCGACGATGGCGGCCTCGACCGCCACGCCCAATGGAACTCCACTCATCGGATGAACGCCGCGCGCCGGCGGGCGGTCCGAGCCGGGAGGCGTAGTGCATAAAAACGCCAGCAAACCGGGTTGAAGCCGGATTTGCGCCCAATCCCGGACGGTCAATTTTCCGGGATTCTTGCGGTAATGCATCAGAATTTCAGGAATGGGAAATCGCGTGCGTGACAAGCCTTTTCGAGTCATTCCAATTCAGGCCTCTTTAGTGAATTGCCCCCTGGGTAGTTTCGGCCTCCCGGCTCCGCAGAGCAATGCGCCAGCCGCAAAATGCCAGAAAAAACTCATCCCCCGCCGCGCGCCTGCGAATTACGGCCTGGCTGGCCTTGGGGCGAGCGGCGAAATGGCCGGGCGGGCGAATGCCCCCTGGCGCAGATCCCTCAGGATCGAATCCGCGGAAACGCCTTCCCATAGCGTGAACCCCGGCGCGCCTTTGGCCCGAAGCGCGGATATTTGTTCGCTGACCACCGCCGCGCCATGCCCCGCGGAAATCCCATAATAAATCGGCGCAATGGACCCAAGCCGCCTTTGCGTCCATTCCACATCTGGAATAAGGTTCCTTTGATAGAGCATGGGCATGACGGCATCCACATACTTGCCCTCGATCCACGCGGGCCAGTCCTGCCCTTTTTCATCAATGATCGTGGGGGGAACGACAGCGGCAGTGATCGCGCAGCCAGGAAAACGTCCGCGAATAGCCTGCGAGAGGCGGCGCACAAAGCCCAGAGTTTGCTGCTTGCGCCATCGGTCCCACGCGGCGGCATCTGGCGATCCATTGGCGAATTCGGCCGCAAGTTCAATTCCCGTGTCTGCCTTGAAATGCTCGCGGCACCACGCGCAATGGCAGAATCGCGCATCGGGAAACCGCACGCGGTCCAGGTTTAGGCCGTCAAAAGGAAACCGCTCAAGCACCTCCGCATACAATTCTATCAATACATCCTGCGCGGCGGGATTGGCGGGGCAGAGTGAAAAGAAATCTCCCAGGTTTTCGTTGTGGATGCGCGGCGAACCATCCGCGGCAAGGGCTGCCAGTTCCGGGCGCTTGTCGAGAATCGGCCCCTGGCTCGGGTCCTTCGAGGCGTCGCGAGTGTAATAGGTGAAAAATCCGTATTCCGTCCAGGCTTCCGCGCGCATTCCCCGCTCGTGAATCGCGGGAACCAGCCAGTCGAGAACACGAGCATCCGAAGCGGCCAGGTCAGCCCACTCGGGGAGAACTTTGCTCTCGGGATACATGACGTATCCACGCGCCTGGACGACCACATAAATCGTGTTGATGCCGCCGTCGCGCAGGCGGTCGAGGCGCGCGGCAAGATTCTCGCGTCCCTCGCGCAATTGAGCCTTGTCGAGCCACACACCGCGCGATTCGCGCATTGGCGGCTCGCCCCCCGGGGGAGCCTCAGGGGGCGCCGGAGTGGCAACAACAGGAGCGGATGGGGTTTGCGTGGGCACGGGTGCGGGCGAAGGGGCCAGGGCAACCATTGGCTCGGGCGCGGTGGCGGGCGCTGTTGCCTGGCGCGCTCCGCAACTCGCAATGGCCAATACCGCAAGGAATAAAACAACTCCGAACATAATACGGCATCGTTTCTTCATGCATCCGACTCCTGAGAAGCAGTATCGCTTGAAACTGCGCCCGACGCCGCGCAACCGCCGCCATGCGCTCCGCCACCGCCAGCGCCCTTTTCCGTTTCGCCGCGCTGGAGGGCAAGCGCATGTTCGCGGATGCGATTCATCATCGAAAGCAGCCCATTCGAGCGGTTGGGCGTGAGATTCGCGAGCAGCCCCGTTTCGCACAGAAAATCCGCGGGAGTATCGAGGATTTCCGCCGGTGTGCGCCCGGAATACACCTTCAGCAGCAGCGCGATAAGGCCCTTGACGATGAGCGCGTCGCTGTCGGCTTCGAAGAAAACGCGCCCATCCTCGATGCGCGCGCGAAGCCACACCTGCGAGGTGCAACCATCCACCTTGCATTCATCCGCATGATATTCGGGCGCCAGCGGCGGCAACGCCCGTCCAAGGTCGATCACATAGGCAAACCGCTCTTTCCAATCGTCCATGAGGGCGAATTCTTCCGTGATGGACTCAATGGTTTCGCGGATTTCCTTCACTGGCTTTTCCCCCGGCGGCGATGGTTCTTTAGTCCCTGTTCAAGAGCCTGGATGGCCGTGTTAAGGACCTTTAGCCGTGCATAGAGTTTGTCATTGGCTTCCACGATCGTCCAGGGCGCGTAAGCCGTGCTCGTCTGGCGCAGCATGTCCGAAACCGCATCGAGATAGGCGGGCCACTTGGCGCGGTTTCGCAGGTCTTCTTCTGTGATCTTGTGCTGTTTCATCGGATTGCCCGCGCGCGCCTGGAACCGCCGCCATTGCTCATCCACGCTGATGTGAAGCCAGAATTTGGCCAGCACAATTCCGCCGTCCGCCAGCGCGCGCTCGAATTCGTTAATTTCGTGATAGGCGCGCCGCCAGTCCTCCCTCGAACAAAATCCCTCGACTCGCTCGACCATCACGCGCCCATACCACGAACGGTCGAAAATGGCCAGATGCCCCGCTTTGGGAATCTCGCGCCAGAAGCGCCACAAGTAATGGCGCCGCGCTTCGTCGCTCGTGGGCGCCGCGATGGGAACCACGTTGTAGCCGCGCGGATCGAGCCGTTCGGTCAGGCGCTTGATTGCGCCGCCCTTGCCCGCCGCATCCCAGCCCTCGAACACAAACGCCGCGCCGCAGCGGTGCACATAGCATTCAAATTCCAGTTCGCGCAGGCGATTTTGGGCCGCCTCCAGTTCCTTTTCGTAACGCGCGCGGCTGATCTTTGCGTCCGTTTTCACTCGCGCCAGCGGAGAATCCGCCGGAATTGGCGGCGGCGTTCCCAACGGGTCTTCGAGCAGCCTGACTTTTGCGCCGCCGGGCGCTCGTTCGCTCTTTTTTGCAGTTTGCAGAACCGCATGGGGATGTTCCGCGGTGGGCGCAATGATCTGGCGGTCTTCCAGCGCGCGGCACAGCGAGGCAGCCGTTTCCGAGAGCACCTTGATTCGCCGGAAATTGTCGTTTTCGCTCTCGACGAGAATCCACGGCGCATTGGGCGTGTTTGTGGGCGCCAGCAAGTCTTCTGTGGCCTCAAGAACATCCTTGTAACGATGGCGGCTGAGCGCCCCGTAGCGTTCCTGGCGCCGCCATTGCTGAAGTGGATCCTTCGACCATGCCGTGGTGCGCCGCTTGCATTCCTTGGCGCTGATTTGCAGCCAGAACTTGATGAGCACGACGCCTGAGTCGGTCAATTGGCGCTCGAAATCGCGGATTTCCTGAATGGATTTGTCCCATTGCCCGCGTTCGAGTTCCCCATCGAGCCGCGCCAGCGTGATCATATTATACCAGGAACGGTCGAAAATCGCGATCGTCCCGCGCGGCGGAATGCGGTTCCAGAAACGCCACAGCCGCGGACGCATCGCTTCTTCTTCGTTCGGCTGGCGGGGCGTATGCACCTTGAAACCGCGCGGGTCCCAGAATTCCACAAGGCGGGCAATGGATTCGCCTTTGCCCGCTGCCTCCCATCCCTCGAAGATCATCAGCACCGCCAGGCCATTTTCATAAATGGCGCGCTGGAGAAGCATCAAGCCCGTGCCGAGCGGCCTGAGGGCTTCCAGGTAGTCCGTCTTGGACATTTTCAGTGAAAGATCGAGGGTTTCCAGCATGGGCGTGGCTCCCGGGCCAGGCGCTTCGCGGGGGTTCGCGAACGTTGAGGCAATTGGCCTTGGCTCGCGGACCGCCAGCGGCATCTTCACCCGCCTTATGCGCTCATCGTTCCGCCCGCGCAATCAGAACAAAGAGAATCGTCCGCGGCGCTCTCTACAGCCGGTCGAAAAACTTCAAATCCGCCGCCGGAAACGCATAACGCCCAAAATCCGAACGCCTCACCCACCGCAGTTCAGAATGATACTTCGGCGATGGCTCACCGCCCGCGTGTTCGCAGAAATACACATGCAGCGTAATGGAAAAATGCGAATAGGCGTGATCCACCGTGGCAATGTGGCGGCCGATGCGGACCTCGATGCCCAGTTCCTCGCGCAACTCGCGCGCCAGCGCCTCGGCGTGCGTTTCGCCCGGCTCGACCTTGCCGCCCGGAAACTCCCAGAGTCCGCCCAACATGCTCGCTGGCGGGCGTTTTCCCAAAAGATAACAAGGATTTTCGACGCGGCCATCGCTGCCGCCGCCGCCAGCGCCTTCCGGCGCAATCGCCCCCGCCACGATGATGTAATGCGGCGCGGCCTTGCGCGGGCGCCGCACGGGCAATTGCTCCTGAATCCGCAGGCGGCGCGCGGCGCATTGGCCCGCCAGAGGACATTCGCCGCAACGCACTCCCTTCGGAATGCATACGCGAGCGCCGAGTTCCATCAGCGCCTGGTTGAAATCGCCCGGCGCGCGCGGAGCCAGAAGCGCCTGCGCCAAATCCCACAAAATCCCCTCGCCGCGGGCGGAATCCACATTTTCCTCGATGTCGAACAGGCGCGCCAGAACCCGTTTCACATTGCCATCCACGACGGCCACGCGCTCGCCCAGAGCGATGCTCGCAATCGCCGCCGCCGTGTATCGCCCGACGCCCGGCAGATGCGCCCATTCGGCCGCCGACTCGGGCCAGACCCCCGCGCGTTCATGAACGATAATGCGCGCCGCCCGCTGCAAATTTCGCGCCCGCGCATAGTATCCCAGCCCCTCCCACAACTTGAGAATGCGGTCCGGGTCCGCCTCCGCCAGCGCGCGCACGTCCGGCAATTCCGCCAGAAACCGCTCGTAATACGGCACGGCCGCCGCCGCGCGCGTTTGCTGAAGCATCACCTCCGACACCCACACGCGATACGGATCGGGCGCGCAATGCGCCTCGGCGGCCGGCCTGCGCCAGGGCAAGTCGCGCGCCTCGCGCCGGAACCACGCCAGCAGAGCGCGGCGGACCGAAGGAGAACGTTTTTGGGCTTTTTCAAGAAGGTTCATAGGATTTTATGAATGCTTGATTTTGAATACGCAGGATGGGGGGGGGGGGGGGGGGGGGGGGGGGGGGGGGGGGGGGGGGGGGGGGGG
>CAYUNT010000202.1:0-7879 GCA_964446285.1 uncultured Candidatus Sumerlaeota bacterium
ACCCATTCACCAACACCCCTCCAGGGGGGACACCATGTACCTGTGTATTACCTTTTTTTTGCGCCTTTGGCATTGACGGAACCCCGGAGAGATGAAGTAGGTTTCTTATTTGCGTTCGTTGATTCTGCTCTTTGGAGAGTGAATAAAATGGCAGTATGCGCAATCACAGGAAAACGAACCCGCGTCGGAAATAGTGTCAGCCACGCCAATAACCGCACAAAACGCTGGCTGAAATGCAATCTGCAGCGGGTAAAAGTTGTTCTGCCCAATGGGCAGATCAAGCGGGTGTATGTGAGCACGAAGGCTCTGAAAGCCGGAAAAGTCTCGAAGGCCCCCAACCGCAAGCACATTCTTGCGCGCTTGAGCAAGTAATGCCGGTCGCGCGGCCGGTCACCTTGTCTTTGGACAAAATCAGGCAGGGGAGAACGGAGCAAGCGAGCGGGAGTGGAATAGGGGTTTGACAGGGCAGCCGGGGCAGGGAAGCAGGGAGCGAAGCAGACGGGCGATTTTCCCTCTTTCATCGCCGTCTGTCTTGTGGTTTCTTTTTTTTCGCAGGTGCGCCGAGTCGCCGTTTTGCATCGGATATTGACCAGGATCGTTTGCGACCTATGAAACCATCAAGCGCCAGATCGAAGAAGTCCGTCTCCTCTTCCGCCGCTTCGGCTTCGCCGTCCTCTGCCTCCAGCGCCGCCGTGTCTTCCAATGTGTCCGCATCGTCCAAGCCCGCGAAGGCCGCTTCGGACCGGCGCGCGCGCAAGGCGATGGCCATTCACCAGAAGATTATTCAATGCGCGCTGGGCGAATTCGAGCGCCAGGGCGTGTTCCGTTCGCCAATCGACGCCATCACGCAGGCGGCCGACGTTGGCAAAGGCACATTTTATAATTACTTCGATTCGAAGGAAAGCCTGCTGGCCGCGTGGGTGCGCGATTTGCTTGGCGAGGCTCTGCGCGAAGACGCCACGCGCGCGGAATCCGGCGAACCGCCAGCCCGGCGCCTGTTCCGTTTGTTCGCGGACTTGATGAAGCCGCTTGATAAACGCCCGCGCCTCGCGCCGTCGCTGGTGCTGGGATTTCTGATGCTTGCGCAGATGGAAGAGGCGTCCGAATCGCCCCGCGCGGCCAAGTCTGCCTCTTCCGGCGCGCGTTCGCGATCTGGCCGGGCGGGTTCGGGCAGCGCTGCCGCTTCCGCCGCCGCCTCGTCGGGAGACGCGGAATCGGGCGCCGCTTCGCCGCAAGCGCCGCGGACGCTGCTTCAGGCAGTGGAATCGCTCGCCGATGCCGCCCAGCAACAAGGCGCATTCCGCGGGGATTTGCCCGCGCGCGACCTTGCCGCCGCGCTCGCCGGGGCATTTTACAAAACGCTGATGCTTTTGGCGACGGGCGAATCTGGACGGAGCGCCACGGAAGAATTGCGCGGCGGATTGGCACTGGCCCTCGAAGGTCTGGCGCCCGCGGAATAACGAGCCTCTGAAAAGCAAGCCTTTGAAAAGCACGCCGCCGCACAGCGCGCGCAAAACATAAACCGCCTCGGATTTTCGCAATGGCCGATCCAGCCCACGCGCCTTTGCCCATTCACGTCACCCGTTTGCCGGGAAATGAAGACATTCCGCTCCCCGCGCGGCAGAGCGAAGGCGCGGCGGGATACGATTTGCACGCCGCCGTCCGCGAACCAGTGACGATCGCGCCCGGTGGCTTCACGATGGTTCCCACCGGATTGTCGATGGCCATTCCGCCCGGATTCGAGGGCCAGGTGCGCCCGCGAAGCGGTTTGGCCGCGCGCCACGGCATCGGGATGCTCAACGCCCCGGGGACAATTGATTCCGATTATCGCGGCGAGGTGAAGATCATCCTGTTCAATTTTGGCGCTGAGCCGTTTTGCATCCGGCGCGGCGAACGGATTGCCCAGATTGTGATCGCGCGCGTTCAGGCGGCGGAGTGGCTCGAGAGCGGCCCGCTGGATGAAACCGAACGCGGCAGCGGCGGTTTCGGCCACACGGGACGCTGAACTGTCCACTCGTTATCCCCTCCGAATTCCCTTTCGCAGTTTTAGCAATGAAGCAGCGGTTTTGGCGTTTCAGTTGCATTCTTCTGATTTTATCTCTTTTATGTGCCGTTGCCTGCCCGGCGTTGGCGGGATTTCGCGTTCGACCCTATTTGCAGAATCCCGCGCCCGACGCGATGTCGGTTCTGTGGTTTTCCGATGATGCCACGTCTGGACGCCTGACTCTGATGACGCCGACAGGGGAGCCGCGCGAATATGTCTCGACTCCCACGCTTGCCAGCGCCCTTGGCTATCAATCCGCGGAAATTCCCAAACTCCCCGGCGGTGTGGACCCTGGCCTTCCCTGGAAGCATCGCATTCGCGCTGCGGGGCTGGCGCCGGATTCGGAATACCTATATCAGGTTGCCCAGGGTGGCGAAGTGGCGACTGGCACGCTCCGAACCGCCCCCGCGCCAGGGCAGCCGCGGGCCATTCGTTTTGTGGTTTTTGCGGACAGCGAAACCGAACCGGAGTCCACGACGTCCTCTCCCGTGGCTTGGGCCGATCCATCGGGGGCCAATGCAAGCCGTGTGTATTTGGTAAATCAGACCACGGGATTTCAGGAGAACCTGCGCGTGATGCTTTCCCGCGCGCCGGATTTCGCCTTGGTGGCGGGCGATTTGGTGGAAACCGGAGGCGAGCAGCGCGACTGGGACGAATTCTGGCTCCATTTGGGGCACTGGCTGCCATTCGCGTCCGCCATTCCTCTGATGACCGCCCCCGGAAATCACGAATACTACGGCGGACAAAACACAACAATCGGCTATGGCATCGAGGGGTCGCGCTGGGCCAATGCAAAATATCTCGCCTATTTCGAGCCGCCGGATGGACCAGGCCCCCCCTCGCCGCGGCCAGGGCATTGCTATCGTTTCGATTACGGACCGGCGGCCTTTATCAGTCTCGATGCCTGCAATGGATACCCGAACGGCGGATCGCAAGACACCAACTGGTATTTGCTCGGTGAAGGCGAGGGTGGCATCGCGCCCGATTTCAATCCCGGCTCGCCGCAGTATCAGTGGATCGAGGCGCAATTGCTTAGCGCCCAGCGCGATCCGCGCATCCGTTTCACCTTTGTTTTCTTTCATCATGTTCCCTATTCGAGCGGTCCGCATGGGATCGCGGATCAAACCCAGTCGGGCGTGCCTGTGCGCGCGCTTACGCCGTTGTTTTTGCGCTGCGGAGTGGATGCGGTCTTTTGCGGACACGACGAAATTCTCGAGCGTTCGCGCGTGATCGGAGACGAAATTTTGCCCGATGGACGCAGCCGCCCGCATGAAATTCACTTTTGGGATGCGGGAATCGCCGGCGACGGCCTGAGAGGCCCCAGTTACACAGACAGCAATCCGGCGCAGGAATTTCTCGCGCATCGTGACGCGCCTGAGGTCTGGAGCGAAGGCGTTTTGCTCGAAGGCGGCAAGCATTACGGCCATTTGGAAGTCGTGGTGGAAGAAGAAGCGGAGACGGGCGCCTGGCTGGCGCGAATCTCGCCTGTGTATGTCCTTCCGCGGATGGAACTTCTGGAGGGCGGGGAGACGCGCATCGCGGGATTTGATCGCAAAGTGTATGCGGATGAAATTCTGCTTCGCGCCGAGGCACCGGAACCGGAACCCACACAAACTCCTTTTCCAACAGCCTCTTTCTCTCCAACTCCTTCGCTTTCTCCAACCTCCTCTATTTCTCCAACTCCCTCCATCTCCCCCTCGCCGTCGCTTTCGCCGACTGCGGAGCCAACCGCGACGCCTTCTCCTGTTCCTACAGAATCCCCCGCGCTTACTGCCACATCTACGCCCGAGCCGACCGCGACGCCCACACCCGAGCCAACCATCTCGCCAACCCCCGAGCCGACATCTGCTCCCTCGCCCAGCCCGACTTCAGAGCCTTCCACCACGCCGTCACCGACTTCCACGGCACATCAATCTCCCACTCCATTTCCAAGCCCGTCGGCGGGCAATAACCTTTGGATCCTATAATGGCGGGCTAAAATGTTCCGCCAGAAATAGGCGCTTGGGAAGAAGCAGAGTGAGGCTTATTCGTATAGCGTCCAGGCGCCGGGGCGGGCGGCGGCGGCGGTGCTCAGATTCTCGAAAACAAGTTTGGGCGCAAGGTTCGCCGGGCCTTCTTTGGTGTAGAAGCGCGGGTAATTGTTTCCGCCGCTTTGAGAGCCTTCAGCCAGCGAACAGACAATCCAAAGCAAATAGCCGTCATTTAATCCTTCGCGAATATAACGATTCACGCGCGCGTTGGCGGCGTTGATCGTGAAAGTGACCGGGAACGGATTGGCGGTCTCGACATTCGGGTCGTATTTCCCGGCTTGCTGACCCGTGCCATCGCCATAGACCGGCAGGCCGATGCCCCACGGCGTCGCGCCCGATTGGTTTGTCATGTTTTGCGTTGGGGCAGTGTCGTCGATATTTAAGGGGTGCGGCGTGCGAATCTGCGCGGTGTTGAAAGGCGACTTTGCAAATACCGGGCTGGTTTCGATCCAACTCGCGCGCGTGAACGCCGTTTGCACGGACTCATCCACGCCGACGCCGAAAACCTCGATCTGAAAAGCATCGCCGGTTGGCAGAACGACAGGATTTCGCGTATCCCACGTAAAGGTTCCTGCTGGATGATTCAGGATCAGCGTGACGCCATCCAACTGGTAGGAATCCGCGCCCAGGCTGGGTGTGATTCGCGCGCTGGTATCGAACCGCAGGATCATCATACCGTCGCGATAGTCGAATTGCCCGGCATACGGACCGGACAGCGGGCCGACGAAGCAAGGCGCTTGCGCCTGATGCCCCACGTTTCCGTTGAAGATATATTGCCACTGGTCCTGCGCGGGCGGCGAAAGCGTGATTTCGCCCGCGAGGCACAGTGTCTGGGCAAAAATCACCAGCGAAAAAGCGGTCAAAACCAGGCTGACTTTCTGAGAGCGATGGCGCATTGGCAAACCTCCGGGAATGTGTATTTTTTTCTGGATTTCCTGACTTTGTGTCTTGCGTGAGATCGGGCCTATGTATTTCAGCGATTGTCGATTTCTGGAATGGCCGTAATGAGGCGTCCGCCTCGGAGGAAAATTTCGCCCGGACTATTGGTTCCGTTGGTCGGGTCATAGATATAGACCAGGTGGCGCGCATTGGCGAGGAAGGCGGGCGCAAAGGGGAAATAAGGGAAAAGAAGTTGCTGATCGGGTCCGCCGCTGGTGAGCGACCATCCTTTGCGTTCGAGCAATTCCTGATCCGCATCGCCGTAGCCGACTGTGTTTTGCCCGGTATTGTAAAGGTAAGTTGCGCCGGAAGGATCGTCGGCCGAGCCTTCGTAATAGAGCGGCGGACGGCGGCGCACAAAGGGGTCGCGCGGAACGGCGGAAATATAGGCGATAGGCGTTGTTAGGTGGTGGAGGCGTTCGAGCAGCGCCCCTTCGAAGGTGGATTTCACGGGCGGGATTTGGTTGTGTTCGACGGAATATGCCTCGATGGCCAGGGCGATGCTTCGCATATCGGCGCGAACGCGGGATAGTTTCGAGCGCGTTTGTGCCTCAAGAAAATTCGGAATCGCAATGGCCGCCAGAATCGCGATAATGGCCACTACGATAAGAAGTTCAATCAAGGTAAAGGCGCGCAAAAAAAGCCCTCCGCTTTTTCGCGAAGAAGCCGGTGCAGCAGCAAAAAGTGCGCGTGTTTTGGTTTCGGGCATCGTTGTGCAGCCGGAGATGAGGAGCCGCGAGAAAAAGCCTGTTGTGTAAAGGATGCGCGTTCTGGAGCGCCAGGCGGCCGCGCGGCTTTTGAATTCCTAATCCTCTCTTGGATTTCCCGAATCGGTCGATTCGGCTTCTTCTTCGCCGGAAATTGGCGCCAGGGAATGGATGTCGTCGCCAAAGCCGGGATATTGCGCTTCGAGACCGGCGGCGGCGCCTTTGTGTTCCAGCCAGGCGGCCAGGAAACGCTGCGCCTCCGTGGCGTCTCCGTGGATAAAACGCAGAAAACGCAACAACTTGGCGCGCGTTTCCGGACTCATCAGGTGCTCGATTTTGCACGAGTCGATGTCGGCCTGCTCAGGCGACACCTCGAGCACATCGATCAAGAATGAGACGAGGGCTTTGTTATTGGCATGGATGGTGGCTGCGATGCATTCCCCGCTCGGGCTGAGGCGCAGGAAGCGGTTGGGGTCCTCATCGACCCAGCCTTTTTTCTTGAGCGCCTTGAGGCTGACAGAGGCCGCGCCTGGAGTGATTTCCAGCTCGCGGGCGACATCCGTCACGCGGCAATATCCCTGCGACTTAATGAGTTCGGCGATGGCCATCAGGTAGTGGGCCATGCTATGCGTGATGCGCTGCTGGTCGAACTTTTTCCAGACTTTCATCGTTTGAACCGCCCTGGAATGCGCCGCCGCCTATTGTGTTGGGAGATCGCGCTTTGCTCATCCCCCATCCTTCCCTTGAAGTTCATTGCATCATGAAGATGCAAAGCGTTCAAGGGAAACCGAATCCGCAAACCAGCCCATTTGCGCACGCCTGGCGCGATGTGGAATTCGGGCGCGAAAACCTTGACGGACAATCCACCCAACCCGGCATACTCGATAGGCGCGAATGCCTGGCGCGCGCGAATACTATTTCTGCGTTCTCTGCGCCTCTGCGGTGAATCTTTGAAAATCTATGAGCGCAAGAACAATAAACGGGCCTGAATTGCATGTCTGATTTTGCATCACCGCCACCGCCGCCTTTATCGCCATCTCCGCCGCCTCCGCCCGGTTGGGGCTGGAATGGCATTCCGCCCTATTACGAAACGCCCCAGGCGGCCTTCCCGCCGCCATACAATCCTTTTGATTTCGACATAATGCTCATCAATCAGCGTGTGTTTTCGCTCGCGGAGCGCTATGACGTCCTCGATACGCAGGGAATGGCGCGATTTCACGTCGTGCGCGAATTGCCACTGGCCGGGATGATGGCGGCAGGCGTTGTGCGCATGGTTTTTTCGCTCTTTTGCCTGGCGATGGCCTTTCTGGCATTTCGGAGCGGGCACGGCCTTTTGGCTCTTTTCTGCCTGTGGTCGGCCAGTTTGCTTGGCGAAGCGGCCTATTTGCTCGTGGTGCCGTTTCGCCATATTTTTATCTCGATTGCCGGTTTTGCGACGGAACGCGAAAAGGGAGCGCAAGCGCCGCCAGTGTTGAGCCTGTCACAAGATACCAAAATGCCCTGGGAGAGGCGGTTCACGCTCTTCGACGAGTGGGGACAGCCGGTGGCGCAATTCAAAAAGAATCAGTTCAGCAATTTCCTGCGGCGGCGCTGGCGGATTTTTACGCCGGGAGGAGAGTTGATCTGCGAGGCGGTTGAGGATACCTGGGTTCGGTCGATTGCGCGGCGATTGTTTGGGACTTTTTGGGGGCTGCTAAAGACAGACTTTTATTTTTACGATTCGTATGGGGTGCTTCTGGGGTATTACACGCGGCGCTGGACGCTGCTCGACCGCTATGTGCTCGATTTACGCGCAGATCCCTGGCGCCGACTCGACCGCCGCGTGGCGCTCGGAGCAGGTATCCTGCTCGATACGGGCGAACGGCGGTGAAAAGAAGTGGGCAGTGCTCAGTGAACAGTGAGTAGCGAGAAGAGTTGTGAGTTGTGAGTTGTGAGTGAAGAAACAAGCAGCGGGCAATGTTCAGTGGGAAGTGAGCAGTGGCCAGTGGGCAGTTTTTCGCGAAATCGCTCGGAGGAATGTCGCGGGGGCTTTGGGGTCCTTTGGATCCCTTAAGTCCTTTATGCCCTTTGTATCCTATATCCTTATACCATTTTCCTTTGATTCTGTTCCCAATCGCCTGTCACGGTTTTCGCGGAAAGAGCGAAAACCGCGCCAGGCG
>CAYUNT010000203.1:0-7849 GCA_964446285.1 uncultured Candidatus Sumerlaeota bacterium
GGCCTGAAGAAGAGAACGCTATATCCTCCAATCCCTGCTAATCATAGAAGGTTTACGGAATTGTCCTGGGATGATACTGCGAAAAACGTAAGAAGTCGCGATGGAATCTCACGTATTTTCGTGGTTTCCGTGTTTTTCGCGCCTAATTGCTTTTGCCCTTGCCTGTTGCGTAAGCGCTTGCGTAACGTCTCGCAATTTTGACGGAGGCGTCGTTTATGATCCGCAATTCTCTCCTTATCCTCTTCCTCTCCGGAGTTTTCACTGTGAGCGCACTGGCCCAAACCGCTGATTCTCCCTGGCTATACGGAATTCATTGGTATCTGAAAACCGATTCGCTTTCTGTTGGCGCGGCCACGGATGTCGAGTCCATGACGGGCGGCAAGGGCGTCTGGGTGCTTGAGATTACCCATGTGGACGCGAGCAAAGCCCCCGCATGGGATCAGCCGGGCTATTTCGTCGGGCATTGCCAGAAGGTGGTTACGGGCAAGGGCCATTCGATGATTTTCCGCGTGCAACCCTATTGGAGCCGGAATGTTCCGCACTCCTCCGACCCCTACACGCTGGCCAACTACGCAGCGGACGCGCAGGCCGCCGCCAATACGCTCAAGGATTACTGCCATATTTGGGCTATTGGCAATGAAGTGAATCTCGATGGCGAAAACATGCGCTATAATTCCTCGACGGGCAATTACGACACGTCGTGGCAGCCCACGCCGCAGCAATACGCCGATGCGTATGTGGCCGTGCGCGACGCAATACACAACGTGACGCCCAACACGACGCCAGCGCGGCAGATTTGCCTGATGCAGCCGGTTTCGCCCGGCAATATCATCAGCGGCACGCGATTCATGGATGGAAATGAGTTCCTTTGGCGTCAGATCGATGCCGTAGCGGATAAAAGCAAGATCGATGGTTTCGCGCTCCACAGCTACGCTGAACCGGGCGGCGCGAACTATGGCGTGGATGGCTTTTTTGAGGCGTTGCGCGAACAAATCATGATTATCGACCAGTTTGGCCTTGGCGACCGCCCGATTTACATCACCGAGTGGAACAAGCACATGCCCAACTCGACCGAGGCGCAAATTGGCGCGAAATTCCTCCACCGCGCCCTCACGGCTCTGAACGACTGGAACACCGGCTCGGGCGGCGAATGGGCAGGCCAGCCAAACCACAACATCGTCGGAACTACCTGGTTTGTGTATCCGAAGGATTTCGGATGGGATGAATACGCGCTGCAGTATTGGAAGTCGCAAATCGCCTCGACGGACAAGGAACTCAATCCCTGGTATTCGTTCCTGTATGCCTGCGGACTCAACTACGCCAAGGGCGTGGCGGGCACAGGCCCCACAGTGCCGCAAAGCGCCATCTGGTGGGAGGATGATTTCAACGGCACGGCGGGCGCGGCGCCCGATACGGCCTCGCCTGCGCCGGACTGGAAGGTGGAAACGACCGGTTCGGGCAGCGCGTCGTTGAGCGGCGACGGAGCGCTGCGGCTGCTTGGCAATTCGAGCGTCAATGGCGGCGCGGGAATCCGGACGGCCGGATATGCTTATGGGAATTTCCGGCTCGCGGCGGATATTACGTTCACGAATGCGGCGCGATCGAGCACGAGCGTTTCGGAAGCCAATGCCGACATCCGCATTCGCGAAGGATCGAAAGGCTATTCGCTGACGTTTTTCACGACGCCCTCACCGACGAATTCCGGGCGGATTATTCTGCGCCGCACAAACGATTGGACACAAATTGGCTCTTACAATGTGGCAGTGACGGGCGGAATCAACAGCGGCGATTCGTTCCATCTGGAAATTGTCGCGGACGGATCGGACATTGCATACAAGGTTTATAAAAACGGCGGCACGACGCCGGTTGTGGATTGGAATGTCAGCGACAGCGGCCAGAAAGTGGGCTGGGTTCGCCTGATGACCTACAACCTGCAGGAAGCACGCATAAACAAAGTGGTCATGGCCGGCCCGCAATATACGAACGTGCGCGATTGGGTTCTGTATTGAACCGCGAAAGAAGAAAAGAAGCAGCAATCAGCGGACGATCAAGAGCGAATGGCTGGAAATGGCGTAGCGTTTCGGAACGGCGCCATACGTGGAGGCAATGGCGGGAAGGGCAAAGGTGATGCCGTAAATCTGTTTGCCCCTCTCGATGCGCAAGGGAACCGGCGCGTCTTTGGCGGCTTCGAGCACGCCTACGGCTTCTTTATTCGCTGGATAGGTGGCAGGATATAAAAGACGGACGGCGCCAAAATCGGTCCAGTCCACGCCATAGGCGGCCGCGTCGTCCTCGCTGAACTCGACTCGCAATGTGGCGCCCGCGCCGCCGAAAATCACCCCGGATGGACCGAGGTCCACCGCGCCGTTCACGCGATGGCCGCCCACGTTGATTTGACGGGCTTCGCACAACGTCACCGAAACCGGCACTCCGCCGTCATAAACCACCACAGCGCCCGCATTGGTCGAAAGCACAGGCTTGAAAAGAGCGGGCAATTGTCCGCCCAGGGTAACAGCGCCGGGATTGGCCGTGAATATCCGCGTATCGCGATTCACGCGCGGCGTCCAGCGGGCCAGGTAGCCCGAGATTTTTTCGCCCGCCATCGAGAAGACGCCTCCGGCCAGGACGCCGTCGCCGATGAGCGCAAGGGTCTGAATGTCGTTGTTGACCCCAGAGCCGAGAGGTTCCCACGCATAGCCGTCCCAGCGCGCGATGTGGCTGGCTTCAGCGTTTCCCGCCATTGTGAAGTTGCCACCCACATAGACATGACGGTCTGTGGCGGCCATAGCATAGACGACGCCGTTCAGGCCCGCCCCCAACGGACTCCATTGCGTCCCATCCCAGCGAGCCACGCGGTTGGCGGCTGCGCCTCCCGCCCGAGTGAAATCCCCCGCCGCATAAATATATTCTCCGCCAGCCGCCAGAGCATAGACCGAGCTGTTCATTCCGCTCCCGAGCGCTGCCCAGGCTGTGCCATCCCATCGGGCGACGCGCGACGCCAACACAGCGCCAGCGAACGTAAAGTCTCCTCCGGCATACAGATACCCGCCCGTTGCCAGCAGGGCGTTGACCGGCCCATCCGCTCCGCCGCCCACGGCGCTCCAGGCTGAGCCATCCCACTGGGTGACAAAACCATCAAAATCCCCGCCGGCATACGGTTTTCCATTCCAGACCGTCAGGGCATACACGCCGCCCGCGAGGCCCGTGCTCATAGCGGACCACGCTGTGCCATTCCACTGAGCTACGTTAGTGGCATTCACTGTGCCCGCGGCGCCAAACCATCCGCCGACATAGACGTTCGAGCCGCTTTGCGCCGCGCTATACGCGACTGGATATGGCCCTTTGCTGACTCCTGCGCCGAGCGCCTGCCAAGTGCTCCCGTCCCATCGGGCCACGCGGCTTGCCTTGACGCCCTGAATGGTCCCAAACCCGCCGACGGCAATGATGTTGCTTGGGGCGGATGCCCATAGAGCGTTCACATCCCCATCCGTCCCATCACCAAGCGGCAGCCACTGCGTGGTGGCAAGCCGCGCCACATGATTCACCATATTGCTGCCCGCCTGGATGAATTCACCGCCGATATAGACTTGGCCTGAATACACTGCCACGGCATTGACCGCGTTGTTCAGGCCGGTGTCGTCCACGCCAGAGACGCCAACCGTGAACCATCCGCTTCCGCTCCATCGGGCCACGAAGCGCGCTACCTTGCCCCCGGCGGATGTGAATTCGCCGCCCGCGTAGATGTAGGTGCCGCTCGGGGCGAGCGAAAGCACCCAGGTATTCATGCCGGTTCCCATAGCGGACCAAGCGGTTCCATTCCACTTGGCCACTCGATTGGCCGTGACTCCGCCCGCCTGCGTAAAATTGCCTCCAGCATAGAGCGTTGTGCCAATGGCGGCGAGCGTGCGAATCACATCGTTTGTTCCGGTTCCCAGGGCGGACCAGGCGGAGCCATCCCACTTGGCCACATGAGAGGCGGACGCGCCGCCTGCCTGAGTGAACCATCCGGCCGCGTAGAGATCGGTTCCCATCTGGGTGAAGGCGGCAACGGCGTCGTCCATGCCCGGCCCCAGGGTCTGCCACTGCGAGCCGTTCCAGCGCGCAATGTAGTTGGCCGGCTGGCTTCCGGCCTGTTTGAACCATCCGCCGGCCACAAGTTCTCCGTTATACATGGCCAGCGCATATACATAAGGAAATTCCGAGCCGCTCATGCCGCCATCCAGGTCGGTCCATTTCGAGCCGTCCCAGCGTGCAATATAGTTGACTGTCTTTCCATCCGCCTGTGTGAATTCCCCGCCCACGTAAACATCAGTTCCCGCGGCAAGAATCGTGCGCACTACGCCATCGACCCCCTTGCCAAGCGCCGACCAGCGCGTTCCATCCCATCGCGCAATGTTGTTCGCAAAGGTGTTGTGAACGATCGTAAAAGAGCCGCCGATATAAAGATTTCCGGTATCGTCGGTCACGGCGGCATAAACCGTGTTCTTTGTCCCCGCCACAATATGGCCCGTCCCCGTTAGCGAATAGCCTTCATCCCATAACAGATTGTCTAAACTGTCCGGGAGCGCCGCTGCGGAAAATGCCACTGCCACAAGCGTAGCTGGCAAAATGAAAAACCAGAGACGCGAAGCGGCGGAAAGGAAGCGAAATATCGTTTTCATTGTGAACCTCCCGGACGTCGCAATGCAAACGGGGTGCATGTGGAAGTCCTAGTCTGTTACTGAAGTGAAAACCGCCCCGGACAGCAACCAGGAAATGAACGCCGCTGCAACAATACGCACCCGAGGCAGGTTTTGAAGAGATTTGATTAAATGACAGCAAAGTGCCGCTATTGCGGTTGACGTTTCACGGTTTTTCGGGCATAGAATTGGGACTCGAATCCTTTGCGGGGTGATGCGGGTGCGGAAGGAAGCGCTGGCGGACTCCGCGGCAAGGATGGGAACCGCGTTGAGCAGCCGGGCAAAGGATTCGTGCCAGGACAAAATGGGAAGGGAATAAGAGAGCCGCCGGCCTTTCAGAGTGCTCTGATTGGCGCAACGGCTTGGTGAGGGGATGGTGTGTGTGGAAGGACGATCCGGCATGTCAAGCCGGGCGAATCTTTTGGCATAAGAACAGGTCAATTTACATCATGGGGCAACGAACTTCGGTTACAATCCGCTTTGAAGGCGATTCGGGGGATGGGATTATTTCGATGGGGAAGACGGCGGCGCGCACGGCAGCGCGCATGGGGTATCATGTTTACACATTCAGCACGTTTTTGGCAGTGGTGCGCGGCGGACAGGTGACGTTCCAAATGCGCATTGGTTCGGAGCCTCTGCTGTCGCAGGGCGATGATCCGGACATCCTCGTGGCGCTGAACCGCCAAGCGGTTCGCGATAACGCCCAGGGTGTGCGCGCGGGCGGAATAATTCTGCATCCGCCTTTGAATGGAGCGTCCGAGCCGATGAATCCGGCCGCCAGCGCGGTGGAAGTGGCTTATGAGGAAATTGCGGTCAGCGAAACCGGCTCGGCGCGCAGCAAGAACATGGTGGCGGCGGGCGTGCTCCTTGGCGTGCTTGGACTGGAAGAGAGCCAGGCAGCCGAGGTGGTGCGCGAGATGTTTGCGGGCAAGGGGCGCGAAGTGGCCGATAACAATACGTCGGCATTGGGCGCTGGATTTGCGGAAGGACGGCGGCTGGGCGAGCAAGCGCCCGCCTTGCGCATTCCCAATCCGAATCATCCCCCGCGCATGTTGCTTTCGGGCAATGAAGCGGCGGCGCTTGGCGCATTGGCCGGCGGAGTAAGGTTTTTCGCGGGATACCCGATTACGCCCGCGAGCGAAATCATGGAATGGCTGGCGAAGGAATTGCCGCGCATCGGCGGAACCATGGTGCAGGTCGAGGATGAAATCGCCTCGCTCGCCATGGTGATTGGAGCGTCGTATGGCGGCGTGAAGGCGATGACCGCCACAAGCGGACCCGGCTTGTCGCTGATGATCGAATTGCTTGGGCTGGCGGGCATGGCGGAAATCCCGGTTGTGGTTGTGGACGTGCAACGCGCCGGGCCTTCGACGGGTATGCCCACGAAGGAAGCCCAGGGCGACTTGTTCCAGGCTGTGCACGGAACGCATGGCGAAGTTCCGAGGGTGGTGCTGGCGCCTCAGACCGTGGCTGATTGCTTTGAGCAGACGGCGCGCGCGGTGAACATCGCGCATCAGTTTCACATTCCGGTGCTGGTTCTTTCGAGCCAGTCGCTCAGCCACCGCCAGCAGACTATCAATGTGGAAGACCTTCAGAAATGCGAGCAATATCAGGAACCGCTTTGGAAACCGGAAGACGCGAAAGCGCAAGGCGGCGAATTCGTGCGTTTCCGCCAGACGGAAGACGGATTGCCTTCGCTGCGTTCGATTCCGGGAACGCCGGGCGGGATGTATCGCGCGGGGGGCCTCGAACACGACGAAACAGGGAATCCAGACTTCGATCCCGAGGTGCGCTCGCGAATGGTGGAACGGCGGCGAAAACGGATGCACGCCATCGACAAGGCTTTTGAAGACGTGGCGGCTCAGGATATGCATTGTGCGGGCGACACGCCACTGGGCGTGATGAGCTGGGGAACAACGGCGCCTGTCGTGCGCGAAGTGATTCAAAACCTCGAACCGGAAGGATACGAATTCTCGTATTTCCTGCCGCGGATGCTTTGGCCCATGCCGGACCTGGCGATCCGGCGGTTCCTATCGTCGGGAATCAAATTGCTCTTTGTGTGCGAGCTCAACGCCACGCATCAGTTCGCGGAAATGTTGCGCGCCCGCTTCACGGCGGACCTTCTGAGCAACAATGTTGAGGTGGTGAGCGTGACGAAGGACGACGGATTGCCCTTCACGCCAGGAGAAATCACCACGGGAATTATGAAGGCGCTTGAGGAGCGCAAAATGACCATTCAAAAGACGGAGAATAAACAATGACAACGGAATCGGCGGTTTCCGAACCGAAGGAACGCAAAACATACAAGGGAAAACAGCGCCCGACCTGGTGCCCGGGATGCGGCGATTTTGGCGTGCTCGGCGCGCTGGACAAGGCGCTGCTCGAATATGGACGGCCTGAATACGACATCGCGGTCGTCTCGGGAATCGGATGTTCGAGCCGGTTTCCGTATTTTATGAATACCTACGGCGTCCATGCCGCGCATGGGCGGGCGCTTTCGGTGGCGACAGGGCTGAAACTCGCGCGCCCGGACCTTACGGTGATTGCGACGGGCGGTGATGGCGACGCGCTGGCAATCGGCGGCAATCATTTCTTCCACACCATGCGCCGCAACGTGGACCTGACCTATATTCTGATGGACAACCAAATCTATGGGATGACCAAGGGCCAGGCCGCGCCGACAAGCCATCTTGGGATGAAAACCAAATCGACTCCGTTTGGAACCTTCGAGCCGCCGGTGGACCCAATCTGGGCGGCGCTGACGATGGGGGCGACTTTCGTTGCGCAAACGGCCATTTTTGAACTGCCGCAACTGACCAGCCTGATCCTGCAAGGATTGCGCCACCGCGGAATGGCCATGATCAACTGTCTGAGTCCGTGCATCACCTATAACAAGGACATGGACAAGGAATACATCCGGGCCAATTCGTTCCAGCTCGACAAGTCGCATGACCCGGGCGATTTCGAAGCAGCGCTGCGCATCGTGCGCTCGTCCGCCGGTCGTTTTCCGCTGGGCCTGATCTACAAAAAGGAAGAGCCAACCTTCGAGGAACGCGTGGCGGATCTCGTCAAGGTCAAGGATGCCGGGCAACAAAAACCAGACTTGGTCAAGATCGCTCGGCAGTTTTTGTGAGTGGGGAGTTGTGGGTTGTGAGTTGTGAGTTGTGGGT
>CAYUNT010000204.1:0-7838 GCA_964446285.1 uncultured Candidatus Sumerlaeota bacterium
TCGCTCAGCGAGCGAAACAGGCTCAGAGCAAAAACCTCTTTGTCTTCTTTCGTATTTTTCGTGGTTAATTCTTCTTTGCGGTTGATTGAGAACAAGCGTCGAGGACTCGGACTTGGCGCGCGCGAAATAGCGTTGCATATTTGGCCGCGAGTGCATCGGCGCGGCAGCCGGGGAAAGCCTTTTCCTCCGCCGGCCCGAGGACGATATAGCGCACGCCATAGCGGCGCAGAATTTCGCCAGACTCCGGAAAATCCAGATAGATCCGATACAAATCGTCGAGGCGCTGCTGAATTTGCGCGGGCGGCGCGCCGTGGTTGCGGGCCTTGTCCACCTCGCCCAGAACGGCGGCGCGCCCGGACATTGCGGAAACAGAACAGTAGCCTTTGTATGGACTTCCGGCGCTTTCGGCCAGAATGGCGTCCGGCGGCGCGTGGCGCAAAATCCAGTCCGCGGCTTCGAGTGTGCCCGTGCGGTCCGGGTCGAGCGCCGCTCGCGCGTCCCACCGCCACGGATGCGGTGCGGCGCCCAACGAATGCAGCCCGGGAATCGCGCCAAGCACGGTGAAAAGCGCGATCCAAACCCAAAGGCAGGGTTCGGTCCATCGCTTGGAAGGTCGATGGGACCAGAACGCGCCGCAAGCCGCCGCGAGGAAAATCCACGCGATGAGATGAAACCGGTGCGTGGTGTTCTGGCGTTCGCCCGGCGAAGGAATTCCTACGTCGAAATAAGCGATTTCGCAAAACACAATCACGGCCAGTCCGGCGGCGGCGAAGAGCCATCCGAGGCGGCGCGCAAAACGGCTTTGCCCGCCCATCGCCCCCAGAAACCCAAGAGGAACCAATAGAGGCCCAAAGAGAATCAGCAGGCGGTCCGGGCGGGAAAAAGGATGATCGAACCAGCGAATTCGCAGCGGCGGCGAAGCGGAATTGAGGACAAACGGCAGCGCAAGCACAACGCAAATCGCAAGAAATGGAATGAGGATTTTCACGCCAAATTGCCAGGCGCGCTTGCCCTCGATTGCGGCAAGCGCCAGCGTCCAGAGCGCGGCGGGAAGGACAAACCAGGAATCTGTGGCGGCAAGGCATACAGCGGTGAGCGCCAGGGGAGCGAGGAAAGAGGCGCGGCGGCGGCGAATGGCGGGAATCACCAGCCCCACCCAGAGCACAAAGAGCGGAAGGGCGAAAAGGTGCGCGTGAACCTCGGCCACCCACAGGGCCATGCTTGGGATTTCATTGATGGTATATGGGATAATGCGCGTGTATTGGATGAGAGGCGCGCCTAGTCCGAGAGAAAGAAACGCGGCGCTGCCCATTGCGAGCGCCAGAAGCGGCAGGCCCGCGATGCGCCAGCGGCGCAGGCGCAAAACACGAGCGAGAAACAGGCAGGCGGCAATGAACAAAAGCCACTGAAAAATCAATCCGCAGAAGTAAATCCGATGCGGTGCGAGGCCGGCCGCCTTGCCCACCGCTGACGCCGTGAGCAATCCCAAATAATAGATGCGGACGGTTCCGCCGGAAAAACTGTTGTCGGGGGGCGGGATTTGGGGTTTCGCCGCCCAGTGCGCGATCAAACCGGCGTCGTGAATCCGTTCGCCCAGAGCGTGATTTCCATAATGCTTGCCAATGAAAACGGCCAGCAGCAGCGCGCACAAGGCCAGCGCTGCCTCAAAGCGGATGAGGAACCTGCGTTCGGCGGCGCGAAGGCGAAAACAGGATAGAACGCAACGGCGGCGTGCTCCGGCGCGGGACGCCTGCAATCCGACGGCGATTCCCAACGCCGCAACCCCCAGGGCGACTGCCCACACGAGCGGTCCGCTCCAGGGGAGTCCGGTCCAGCGGCAGAAATGGATCACGCCAAGGGAAATCGCGAACGGCGCTAGAATGCGCGCCGCGATCCACGCGCCGATGGGGCGCAGGGCACAGCAACGAAGCGCCGGCCATGCCAGGCACGAAATCGCCAAAGCGGCGAGATAGTAACGTATTATTTCTGCGATGGACTGCATATCCGTGGGGCGGAGACCCGGAAAAGCCTCACGCTCATCGAACAAAAGATCATTGGCCCGCACGAGGGAAAGACAAGGTCAAAAAAGGAAAAGGGCTGAAAAAAGCTTCGGCGCGCCGGAAAAACACGTTGACGCGACGCGAGCATCAAAAGGAGAAGTAACGTTCTTCCGATGGGCGGAATTTTGCCCGCGGAAGAGAAAAGCCGCGCAAATTGGGCGCAGACTCGAAGAGGTTCTTGTGTCACCCGAATCGATTACTCCTGCAAAGAATATACCCGACGCCCGCGCGTCTCTGCGCAAAATCGCGAAAGTCCTTCGCGAGCGCGACCGTTTTCTGATTTGCAGCCATGTGCGGCCGGATGGCGATTGCATCGGATCGACGCTGGCTCTGCTTCTCATCCTCGAAAGCATGGGCAAGCGTGTCGCGGCGTATAATCCCAGCCCCATCCCGGACAATCTCCGCTTCGCCCCGTCCTCGAACCGGATTCTCAATCACCTGAACAACGGTTTCGAGCCGGATGTGATGGTTTTTGTGGATTGCGGCGATCCCGACCGCGTGGATAAGGATTTCAAAGCCAAGGGATTTGTAATCAATATCGATCATCACCCGACGAATTCCATCTTCGGCGATTTGAATTACGTGGATTGCGAAGCGACGGCGGTAGGCGAGCAGATTTTCCACCTGGCCGAGGAACTCGGCGTGGCGCTGACGCCGGACGTGGCCTCGAATCTGCTCCTTTCGATCATCGCGGACACGGGCGGATTTCGCTACCCGAA
Organism: uncultured Candidatus Sumerlaeota bacterium; assembly: GCA_964446285.1. Lineage (GTDB taxonomy): Bacteria > Sumerlaeota > Sumerlaeia > SLMS01 > CAYUNT01 > CAYUNT01. Next base: position 2,780 of record CAYUNT010000204.1, read on the forward strand.
CACGACGGAACGGACTTTCGACATGGCGCGGCGGCTGGTCGAGGCCGGGGCCAGCGCATCGAAGGTGGCGCAAGAGGTGTTCGAGACGCGCTCGCCCGCTTCGCTGTGGCTCGAGGGGCAGGTTTTCGGAAATCTCCACTTTGAATGCGGCAATACGCTCGTCTGGAGCGAAATCACCTGGGACATGTATAAACAGGCGGGCGGCGAGGACAATGAACCCGACGGCCTGGTGAGCACGATCCGGGGCATTCGCGGCGTGGAAGTTTCGCTGCTGGTGCATGAGATCGAAGAAGGCGGCCTGCGCGTTGGGATTCGCTCAAAGGGCAAGGTGGATGTGAGCGCGCTGGCGATTCAACTGGGCGGGGGCGGACACCATAACGCCTCGGGCGCTTATATCCTGGGGAATTACGAGGAAATCAAAGCGCGGGTGGTCGAGGCGGCGCGCCAGCACGTGGCCCGTTCGCTCGGCTTGGTGGAAAACGCGGGATAATCAGGTGGGATGAAAAGTCAGAAGGGAAAAGAGAAGAGCGCCGCAACCCCGCGGCGCTTTTCTCTTTTGTTCCTCCTGCAAATCCTGCCTATTCTTCCCAGCCCTACGCCGCTTTGACCGCGGAAACGATGTCTAAAACGGCCTTTTTGCCATCGGAGAAAAACATGAGCGTATTCGATGCGGCAAAGAGCGGGTTGGGAATGCCGGCGAATCCGGGGCTGAGGCTGCGTTTGATCACGATGACCGTGCGGGCCTTGTCCACGTCGAGAATAGGCATTCCGGCGATCGGGCTTTTCGGGTCGGTGCGTGCGAGAGGATTTACGACGTCGTTCGCGCCAATTACGATCACCACGTCCGTTTGCTCGAACGTCGGATTGATTTCGTCCATTTCCTTGAGTTTGTCGTAAGAAACATCCGCCTCGGCAAGAAGGACGTTCATGTGGCCTGGCATCCGGCCCGCCACGGGGTGGATGGCAAACTCGACCTCGGCGCCGCGTTCTTCGAGAAGGCGGGCAAGATCGCGCACTGCGTGCTGCGCCTGCGACACGGCCATGCCGTATCCGGGCACGACGACGACGCGGCGCGCATCGGACAAAATCATCGCAATTTCCTCGGGATCCGTGGCTTTTACGGTTTTGTAGATGTCGTCCGCCTTGGGACCGCCCTGAACTTCCGACCCGAACCCGCCGAGCAGCACGTTCATGAACGAGCGGTTCATGGCCTTGCACATAATCTGCGTGAGGATGATGCCCGACGCGCCGACGAGCGAACCGGCGATGATCAACATGCTGTTATCGAGCACGAAGCCTGTGGCCGCGCCCGCCAGGCCCGAATACGAGTTGAGGAGGCAGATGACGACAGGCATGTCCGCGCCGCCAATCGGGATGACAACAAGAACGCCGAGGATGGTGCAGACGGCAGCGATTGCCCAGTAAATCCAAATCGCGTCTGGTTTGGCCACGAGCCAGGCGCTCAGGCCGATCGCCACAATTCCGAGCAGAAGATTGATGATATGCTGGCCTTTGAAAATCACAGGGCGCTCGGGAACGACAACGCCTTGGAGTTTGCAGAAGGCGACGAGGCTGCCCCAGAACGTGATCGCGCCGATAATGCCCGAAAGCGCCGTGGCGATGAGGAATTGCGCGCTGGGGGGAGCGGCGGCGGCCGATGCGGAAATAGACCCCGCGCTGGAGCCGGCAGCGGAGGCGGCGGCAGACAGAGCGCTTGCGGCGGGCGTTTTCAGCGATTCCATTTTTTCGATCAGCGCGGCGCCCGCCACCAAAAGCGAGGCCCCGCCGCCGAATCCGTTGAGCAGCCCCACCATCTGCGGCATCCCGGTCATGGGCACCTTGATGGCCAGTACCGCGCCCACGGCGGACCCCACCACGATTCCGGCCAGGATGATCTCAAAGCTGACAATGGAGCGGTCTAGCAGCGTGACGACAATGGCGATCAGCATTCCCAGCGACGCCAGCAGATTGCCCCGGATGGCCGTCTTGGGCGACGACAGCATTTTGATGCCCCAAATGAACATCACCGAGGCGATCAAATAGAGCAAATTCACCAGCGCGGGTGAGATGACGACTTTGGGAGTTTCGGCCAGGGCGGCGTTTGCGGCGCTTGCGAGTAGAGAATTCATTGGTCCTAATTCCGTTTCTTAAACATGCGCAACATGCGGTCGGTGACGAGGAATCCGCCCACGACGTTAATCATGGCGAAGACGACGGCGAGAAATCCGAGCACGGTCGAGAGGGTGGTGCATTTGACCCCGGCGGCGAGAATCGCCCCAACGATCGTGATGCCCGAGATGGCGTTGGACCCTGACATGAGCGGCGTATGCAGGATCGGCGGCACCTTGGTGATCACCTCGAACCCGACAATCATCGCCAGGACGAAGATGGTGAGAAGAATAACGAGTGTTTCCATGCGCAAGTCTCCAAAATTTTCTAATTCATCATGCAATACGCGGAAAAATGCTTTGAAATGGAATTCCAGGTTTCCCCGGCGCCAGAACCATGCTAAAAGGATTATCCAAGGAGTTTCTTCACCTGCTCGTGAACGATCTGGCCGTCGCGCGTGAGGAGTGTGCCTCTGAGGATTTCGTCGTCGCGGTCGAGGTCGATGCGCGCCTCCTTGCCCGCCAGGTGCAGCAGCAGGGTGACTACGTTTTTCGCATACATCTGGCTGGCATGATATGGAATCGTCGAGGGCAGGTTGAGCGGCCCGAGGATCGTCACGCCGCGCTCGACGACCGTCTCGCCCGCGCGCGTCAATTCGCAATTGCCGCCGCGTTCCGCCGCCAGGTCCACAATGACCGATCCCGCGCGCATTCCGCGCACCATGTCCGCCGTGACGATGACCGGGGCGCGTTTGCCGGGGATGGCCGCGGTCGAGATGACCACATCGCTTTCGGCCACGACGCGCCCGAGCAACTCGCGCTGGCGCCGCAGGAAGTCTTCGCTCTGTTCGCGCGCGTAACCGCCTTTGTCCTCGGCGTTGGCGGTTTCGAGCGGCAATTCGACAAACTTCGCGCCGAGGCTGAGGATTTGCTCCTTCACCGCCGGGCGCACGTCGTAGGCGTGAACCACCGAGCCCAGCCGCCGCGCGGTCGAAATCGCCTGCAATCCCGCCACCCCCGCGCCGATCACCAGCGCGCGCGCGGGCGAAAGCGTTCCGGCCGCCGTCATCAGCATCGGGAACATCCGCGGCAGCGTGTCGGCTGCCATAAGCACCGCTTTGTATCCGGCAATGGTGGCCATCGAGGAAAGCGCGTCCATCGACTGCGCGCGGCTGATGCGCGGGATGAGTTCCATCGAGAAGACCGTCGCGCCGCGTTCGGCCACGGCGCGGGCCGCGGCCGGATTCGAGAGCGGATCGTAAAACCCAATCACCATCTGGCCTTTGCGCAGAGCGGCCAGGTCTTCGGGCGGCGTGCCTTCGGATCCCGCGCCGCGCACCTGGAGGAGGATGTCCGCCTTGGCGAACACTTCCGCGCGCGATGCGGCGATCTTCGCGCCCTTTTCCGTGTATTCGGCGTCGAGGAATCCGGCATTGGCGCCCGCGCCCGGTTCGATCAGCGCTTCGATTTTCGCCTTGGCCAGCGCGGGCATCGAGGCGGGAATCAGCGCCACGCGCCGCTCGCCGGGGAAAGTCTCTTTGGGAACTCCAACCATCAGGGCCATGTGTCAATATCCTTATATTCTCGCGGAAAAAGACGCCGGATGAATCTTGCGGTCTTGGCGTAAAACGGAGGATTCGCAAGAGGCGCGGGTTGGCGTCCGCGCTAGAGGAAGGCGCATATATGCCCCCCCAATTCCTCTGAAACTAGCGGGGCCGCGCTTCTCATGCAAGCCCATCTCATCGCCTGAAAGCGCACAGGGTGCATCCCGCGATGCCGCCGATGGGAAGAAGCCCCCCTCACTGCGTTCGGGGTTCTGCATTTAGAGCGCCCCAAGTCCTGTCAGCACATGCGGAACCCGGAACGAAGTGACGGGGCTTTCCCAATCTATTGGTAACAGTATCAAGATGCACGCGTTTGGCGGGCAGAGGCAAAATGGGGATTGAAGCAATCGAAGGAGTGTGGGAAGCGGATAGGCGGAGGCTTGCCCGCGGATTGCGCGGCGGGGTTCGCGCAGAAAACGGCCGCCATCCGCGCCATGGGGACCTGCCTCCACAATTGCCCACGGGAGTGGCCTTATGAACATTCGCGTCACACGCCGCAAAATCGAACTGGACGAGGATTTGCCAGGCTACATCGAGAAAAAGGCGTCAAAACTGGAGCGTTTTTTCGCCAAAGTGCAGAGCGTGGATGTGATCTTCAAGGGAGAGAAAACGCAGTGCACCTGCGAAATTGAAGTGGTGGCCAAGCCGCTGCATGTCGTCGCATCCTCGGATGGTCCGGACCCCAAATCAGCGTTCGACCAGACGCTGAAGGTGGTCGAACGGGCAATCAAGAAACAGAAGACACGGCTTATCGATTCCAAACGCACGGCAGGTATGCCAGAGCGCCCCGTCACTGAAGCGGAAGAGGGCGGAGAAGAGGAAGAATTGGCGTGAGCAAAAGGGGCCGCCTGGGGGCCGCGCATTTGCGCCCGGCATATTGGGGGCTGGCCCTCTGGACATTTCTGATCTTTTATCTATCTTCTATGCCGGGTTCGGAGCTGCCCCGCGCCCCGAAAATCGCTAATATCGATAAAATCGCCCACGCGGCAATTTGGGCCGGATGGGCTGTGTGGTGTTTTGTAATGATGGCGCGGCGGTATCCGCGGATGAGCGGGCGGATGATTTTCGCTTGTGTCGTTGCGGCGGCCGGCGCGCTGGGCATGTTTGATGAATACCATCAGCAATGGATCGAGGGGCGAAGCTGTGACGTTCTTGATTGGGTGGCGGATGTGAGCGGCGCGGGGCTGGCGGCCTTTCTTCTGGCCCGTTTCGGGATGTGGCTGCGATACGGCTGGCCGCCCGCGCCGCAACGGCCTCGCGCGCCAGCCGGGCGAAGATAACCCCGAAAGCGCGAGTGCGGAGCCTCGCGATCCCAGAAGTCCCTTTCTTGCGTCGTCGGCCAAACAA
>CAYUNT010000205.1:0-7641 GCA_964446285.1 uncultured Candidatus Sumerlaeota bacterium
TGTTACCATCATAATAAACTACCATAGCCCCCCCACCCGGCGCGCCGCCGCCTCCCGTATAGCCCGAACCCACCGCATCGAGCGTCCCGGCGATTTCCACAGATTCGGCGTGGATTTCGACCATGCCCAAGGGAGAACTCGCCTCGCCATCGTAGGGCTTGACCTTTGCGGTTACCCCCGAGGGAATGCTGAAGGTCCCAATGCCTGTATGAACACCCCAAATGCAGTCACCACTGGCCAGGAAAGCATTCGCTCCGCCATGGTCGGATGGCGGATAGTCAGCCGCCCACGCTCGCATGGCAGCTAATGCGAGGACAAAAACCACCCCCAGCCCCGGCATCCAACTCATTGTTTTACCGCCTGTCCCATTGTTCATGGCACACCTCCGCACACCTTTGTAGTGCGGCGGCGATTCTTTTAAGTCAATAGGCAGAACAAGAAAAAAACTAGTGGCCTGACTTGGCGCTGCCGCCAGCAAGCAAGGGAAAACCCCACAAAAGAAGGCGACGAAAAATGCGCCGGTTTCTACCGCTCCTGAGAGGGCGCGGCGGGCGCCGAGGCAGGGGCAGTAGTCGAAGCAGCCCCGCCGCCGGAAATCCAAGGCGGCATCAACGGAACATCGCACTGCGCCGTAATCAAGTTGCCCTGCGGGTCGGTCCCAATCAGCGCCATGCGAAACACGCCAATCCGATCATCCTGCGCCGGACCCATCAAACTGACGCGAACGTCAGGAATCACTATCGTCGTCTTTGGTTTCAGCGTCTCGCGAATTGTCTGAATTTCCGAACGTTTATTGGTTTTGCCCGATTGCGAAATCAGTGTGTCGTGCCGCGCAAAGAAATTTGCGTCGTATTTGGAATAGGTTCCCATGAACGCCACATTGAACGTGTATTCCACCATCTGGCTTTCCGCGCTGCCCTTAATGCGTATATCGCGCACTTCGGCAACAATCGGGCGGTCCTCGACGCGTTGTTCGATGACGCGAATCTTGACAGGCAGCGCCACCGCAACCGTTTGCCCGCTTTCTGTAATGATTTCCTGCTGAAAAATCAGTTCCTGCACGACGCCATAGGTGTCAAACTGGGCCGTCCAATACACCGGACGCGGACTGAGACGGATTCCCGGACGGTCCTTGCCGCCGATCGGGTCCATGCGCACCTGGCGCAGCGCGAAACTGCCGCTTTGGGCCGTCAGCAGCAATTCGCCTTTCTCCAGGCCAAAAGACAAAAACTCTCCAACGACCGTGACGTTCCAGTTGATGTCAAGGTTCGGCGGATAGGCCTTTGTGTTGGTCTCGATTGAAGCATCGCGCCCGGGCGCCAGGGCGGAAATGCAAAGCAAAAACGCGGTCGCCAGCAGTTTTGCCGGCGCGCGGAAATCAGTCTTTGCCATAAGCGCCAAAGGGCGGGGGATAATCTGTCTCATACGTTCCACCTCGGCGGCGAGTCTGTAGCCAAATTGGCGTGTGCTATTGAGAAAACTTCACCCTGTTTGGATTCTCTATTCTTCGTCATAATCCACTGCTGGAATTGACAACGCAGCGGAATCCGAGCGTATCGAATCGCATATCCGGCGACGGAGCGTAAGAGCGCGTCGAAACCCGGCCAAAAACCTGCGGATTGGGCTGCGTCCGCGCCCTCAAGGTCCATGCGCCCCCGCGCAAAACCAGCGCCGTGCTCGAAAATTCGGCCACGCGCGCATTATTATTCGGATAAGCCACAAACGGGCTTTTTGTCCATTCCATCACATTCCCGGCCATGAAGTGGCACCCTTCGCCCGCCACTTCGCGCGTCACGTCGAGCGTGGCTGCATCGACCGGCTGCAATTTGCCAGAGAGAAGATTGCTTGCGCCTTCGCGCCACAACGGCCCCCACGGATAATCCCATCCGCCCGCGCCGCGAGCCGCCCGTTCCCACTGTGCCTCAGTCGGCAGGTCGCGTCCGGCCCATTTCGCGTAGGCCATTGCGTCGTTGAAATTCACTTCCACTACTGGATAATTATCCATGCCCTTGAGAAACGTTTTTCCCTGCCAGCTGGGGGGCGGGGGATAGTTTGTTTCCTGGATGAATTTGGCATACATGTAATTTGTGACTTCATATCGCTCGATCTGGAAAGCGCTCAATTGCTTGAGAGTCGGCGGCGATGCCCACAGCGAATTGACATCCCCCATGCGAACCCATCCAGCGGGAATCGAGACGAGTTGCTGCTCAATCGGCGTGGAAGAAGGCGCTGCCAGGGTTGCGGAAACGCCCGCGGAAGGGGCGCTTGCGGGAGCCGATCCGCTTCCGGCGGCTGGTTGAGCAGAAGAACCCACAGCGGGAGCGCCCGCCACTGCCGCCGCCATATCCGCACCCGGACCTGTGCTTGGTTTAGGAGCGGAGGGTTCATCGTATGGCGCAGACATGGTGGAGCCGACTTCGGCGCCGGGCTGCGTTTTGCCTTGTTCTTCCGCTTCGAGGGCCTTGCGGAATTCGTCAGCCATTTTTCGATCATCCATCGGCTGCCCGCTATCCGACTTGGAAGCAGGCTTAAGGAAAGAAGTCGTCGCGTAAAATCCACCTGCGGCCGCAATCAGAAAAACCACAACGGCCACAACGTTTTTCAGCCATTTGGCTGGTTCCTTTTTCTTGGCCGCCGCGGATTGCGCCGCAGCCGCGCCTTTCGCTGCCAGTGGTGGTTGCACTGCCCCGGGAATCGGCGTTCCTGGCATCGGTGGCGGCGGCGGAACCATGCCCGGGGGGCGCGTGGGCGGCCGCGCGGGCAGCGGCGTGCCGGGCGCTTGCGGAAATGCCCCCGGAGCAGGAAATCCACCTCCTGGCGGCACCGCGCCAGCGGCGGAAGCCTGAGGCAATGGAGTTCCAGGACGCGCGGGCGGCGGTCCCCAGGCGGGGATGGCGCCCCCGGCCACTGCCATGCCTGGGCCAGTTCGCGGATCGCGAGCGGGCGCCGGGCTAAGCGGCGCGGATATGGCTCCTAAAAACGAGCCAGAAGGCTGAGGCCCCATATTCCATAGCACGCCCAGAAGATCGTCGCACAGTTCCTGCACCGTCTGATAGCGGCTGTCTGGCTTGGATTGCAGCGCCTTCAAAAGAACCGAATCAATGTCGTCTGGAACGGCGGGATTGACCTGCGAAGGGCCTTGCCAGGCTTCAGGAAGCATCTGGCGCGTCATCATCTTGTAAAACGTTACGCCCAGCGCGTAGATGTCCGCGCGCGAATCCACATGCCCGCCCGGCTGGCGCAATTCCGGCGCAATGTAGTGCGAAGTTCCGGCGGCCTGCTTGCCGGTCGGCTGGCTGCGCAATTCGCCAAAAGCGATGTGGACGATGCCAAAATCGCTGACCTTCACCCGCCCATCGCGTCCGATGAGGATGTTGGCGGGCTTGATATCGCGGTGGACAATTCCCAGGCCATGCACGTAAGCAAGCGCGTCGCGTATGCCCTGGATAATAATCGGCCAGTCGCCCGCGCCGAGCTCATTTTTCACAATGAGATCGTCGAGGCTTTTGCCGTCCACAAACTCCATAACGAAAAAGTAATATCCACGCGCCTGGCCGCGGTCGATGATATTGACGATATTCGCATGGTTCAGCGAAGCGAGCGCGCCCGCTTCCTGCTCGAAACGCTGAATAAAATTCGGATCGTTCGCGAATCGCGGGTAGAGAACCTTGAGGGCAACCGGACGGTTGAGCGAAAGCTGAATGGCCTTATACACGACCGCCATTCCGCCACGTCCGAGCGGCTGCACAATTCGATAGCCGCCAACTTCATCCCCCGGTTGGAGAAGAGGCTGGCCGGTAATCGGGTCTGGCGCTGGCGCGGGCTGGCCAGAAGGCGGAGGTGGAGGCGGCGAGCCGCCAGGTTGATTGGATGAACCGTTTGCCATAAGATGGGCAGCTTGGCTGGCTCCGTGCGATTTCGGAGGCAAACGCGAAAAGGGCCAAATGAAAAATCAGCCCCAAGCAGGAACAGGGCACCGTCCCCTCTCACCGGGCATTCCCATTGCCTGGAAAATCCCGGCGCGCGTTCCGCTCCGCGAAAAGGTAGAAAAGCCCTAAGGAGAGAATCAACAGCAAATGGGCAGATTTGCCTTGTCGCCTTCTGACCCTGAGACTATTGCGTTGAATGCGAATGCGGGTGCTTTGCGAATTGCCGCAAAGGAGCGACAAAACCGTGAGATGTGTTCATTGCAAGGAAAATCCCGCCACGGTCAAACTAACGCGGATTGTTAAGAACAAGGTCATCGAGCTGCACTTGTGCCAGAAGTGCGCCGCGGAAATCAGTCCGTATCAGAAAAAAATCGCCCAGGCCCAGGGAATAAACCAGCTCTTCGAACAGCTGATGAAGTTGGAAAAAGCCGAAAGCGAGGCGTCGGCGGCGGACGGAGGGCAAAGCGTCCCGGTGGCGGCCAAGTGCAAAACCTGCGGGCTTCCCTTTCAACAATATAAACGAACTCTTATGCTAGGATGCCCCCATTGTTATGAATCCTTTGGGGATCATCTGTTGACAGACCTGCGAAAAATCCACGGCAGCGTCCAGCATTCGGGCAAAATCCCCCCTGAGCAACAGGCGCGCATCGCAAAAGGGCGCCAGCTCGAATGGCTCCGCGAGCAACTGCGCCAAAGCCTTGAAAAGGACGACTACGATCAGGCCACGCAATTGCGCGACCAAATCCTTGTCATCGAGCAGGAATTGGGCCTCAAGCCTCCGCCCGCCCAGCCGCCATCACCGCCGTCCGAGGCCGCAATCTAATCGTTTTTATTTTCTCAATTCTGCTTATCCTGAAAATCCTGTCTATTCTTATCATGTTGAATGAAACCCTCCAGCGCGATGCGGATTCCTGGCTGGCGCCGCCGGCTCCGCAAGACCATATCGTAGTTTCCAGCCGCGCCCGCTATGCGCGCAATCTTTCCGGATTTTCCTTTGCTCCTCATTCACGTCCGGAGGTGCATGGCGAAGTGCTGCGCCGCGCCGCCGAAGCCATCACCACTCTGGAACTCACCGCCGCCTATCAGCCCTTGCTCATGATGGAACTCAGGCCGCCCGAGCGGATTTTCCTGCGCGAAAGCCGCCTGATCTCGCCCGACATGGAACGCAAACCGGCAGGGCGGGCCGCGTTCATTTCGCCAGACCGCCGCGTTTCGATCATGATTAACGAAGAGGACCACCTGCGCATTCAATGCCTCGCCGCCGGGTTCCGCCTGGGCGAGACGTTCCAAACGCTGGACAAAATCGAAAGCGCCCTGAGCGCGCGCCTGCGTTTTGCGTTTTCCGAACGGCTGGGGTTCCTGACGGCGTGTCCTACCAATACAGGCACGGGGCTGCGCGTTTCGGTGATGCTTCACCTGCCCGCGTTGAGCACATTGAAAAAAATGGAGGATTTATTCCAGGGCGTCGCGCCTTACGGCGTCACGGTTCGCGGATTTTACGGCGAAAACACCGAATTCCAGGGCGATTTTTTTCAGTTCTCCAACGAAATCACTCTGGGCAAGGCCGAAGAGGAAATTTGCACGGTGCTCGAAAAAGTGATCGAGCTAGTGATCGAACGCGAAGAGCAGGCCCGCGAGGAATTGATCGAGCGCCACCGGCTGATGGCTGAGGATTTATTCTGGCGTTCGTGGGCGCTGCTGACAAACGCGCGCACAATGAATTCGCTCGAAGCCCTCCAACACCTGTCGCGAATCCGCCTGGGCATCGAGACCGGCTGGACGCCCGCTGCGCTTTCGCACCACGACCTTAACCGCCTCGTGATGGAAACGCAGCCCGCGCATTTGCAGATCGCGTTTGGCAATGGCGCGGAGATGTCTGCCGAGACGCGCGACGAACTCCGCGCCCGCCTGCTTCGCCAGCGCCTTTCGCCCTCCGCGCCGGCTTCTCCGGCGGCATTGTAACAAGCGCTGCCTATTTACTCCTGCGCCGCTGGAATCAAAGGCACCAGGTCCTTTTCTATCGACTGTTCATCTCTCCCGAGCGCAAGGCGATGCAATTGCCATCGCTCGATGAGTTCGGCCTTGCCGCCTGCGGGAATCATCGCAAGCGGCCCGAGAGTTTCTAATTCGAGCATATTCGCATCTGTGAATATCTCGGAATTGCAGCCAAAATCAGGATATTCCGCCGCCGGATCGTGTGGATACGTCTTTACGAACACAACATCGCCGAGTGAATAAGCCATCCAGCCGAGCGAATTTCTCATGCCAATTTTCTGTTTGGTGGCCGCGCCGGGCCGTTGCTGGAGCTGGATGAATTTCTTCCCCCACGTCCATCGCGGATCGCTCATATCCGTATAGTGCCACAGCACCACCGGGCGCGCGGGAAGCAGGTATTCGGGATGCGGGCGGTAAGGCTCCTGCGGAATTACGGCGCGCCCGCCCGCCGCCATGACACTCAAGCACCACGGCGCCGCGGGAATGTCCCACAGATTGCGATTCACCAGGCGGTGCAACACAGTAACGCGGGCCAAATCGGGATCGAGTGTGATTTCGATTTCCTTTTGGATCCCGGTTGTGGTTTCCGCGTGCGACACAAGGCTTAGCGTCTTTCCATCCCATGAGTAATCCACGGGATGATTGTCCGGCCAGTAGGTGCGCGGATTCGCCTCAGGCGCGTGCCAGAGGCGGTGTCCGCCATAAGCGCGCCATTCGCCGCCGCCAGTATGGCCCAGGTGCTCGGGGTATTCCTTGAAGAGGTTATCACCTCCAAGGAAACCAAACCGCAAAATGCGCGGCCCCACATCGGTTGTGATAACGAGTTCCACTTCCTCCTATGAGATCATATATATACGTATCTTATCCCGCAGCCATTTTCCTCGACCATACACTGACCATCCACTGACAAAACCTTGAAAAATAATCGTTGACTTCCTTCCTGTAAATGCGGTTTATTTGCCGCGTTCGGTTCGGACCGCCCGTTATTCCTTAGGGTCTTGAACCCTGTCAATCAGGCTGGCGGCGACGCGAGGTGCGTTTACAACATGGCGGGTAAACCCCCAATAGGAGATTTGGCAATTCCTCGCGAGTTACAAGAACTCGTATCGGAAAAAGCCACGCAAATACTGTATGATTACGGGATTGGCATAGATTGCCATTCTCGCTTCTATCAGTTCGTGCTCCTCTATCGCCACGACAATGCCATTGCCAAAAGGGAATGGACGGTTCCTGCCGAATGGAACAAACTCGTTGCAATTCGTGAAACTCTCGAACATTTCCTCACTTCCCTAAACTTTTTCATCCCGCTTGAAGGCCTCCGTTACACCCTCGAATCCACTGGCACCTATCACTGCCCCGCTATTCTCGCACTTGGTGGAACGCCTACCATTGTAAATCCCTCCATGGCGTCTTCAGCTAAGCGTAAAACAGACCGCTTAGATGCCCTTTATCTCGCAAGGTGGTCAATAACAGGCCTTTGGAATGTTTCCTGGGTTCCTCCGCTAGAAATCGAATGCCTTCGCGTTCTTCTTCTTATTCGCAGTCATGCCAAGCAAATGGCGCTTGCCCATCGTAATCAGATCAACAATATACTTCTTCGTTTCGGCTACATGCTATCCCTCGATGGCAATCTTACTGGCGGTGTCGTTCGTGCTGTCGTCGAAGATATTTGCAACGGAAAGGCCGTCAACCCCACCGTTTTGCGCGGCGCGCCCCC
>CAYUNT010000206.1:0-7634 GCA_964446285.1 uncultured Candidatus Sumerlaeota bacterium
AGAAAAAGGAATGATTTTAGTGGCAGCAGCCAAAATCGAAATCGCCGCCATGCCGCCCAGAACGCAAGCACCTTTCACTCAGGACTTGGCCCATCCTTTTTGCATTCCAACCAGCCCGGTCAGGAGTCGCAACAGATGACACACATTGGGAAGCCTTTTCCCCAAGGGACTCGAACGCACATGCGCCGCCTGGCCGGAATTTTCGCAGGCACTCTGTGGATCGCCACCGCTATCTCCATCGCCCGCGCGGACGCGCCGCCTCATTCCGTCTGGGTCGTGTGCATCGATCCGGGGCATCAGGCTCAGGCGAACTCAACCCCCGAACCGATTGGCCCGGGATCGACTGAAACCAAAGCGTGCGTAAGCAGCGGAACCTCCGGCAAGACTTCCGGACCCGAATACCAAGTGGTATTGGATGTCGGCTTGCGTTTGCGGACGCTGCTCGAGAACAGCGGCATAAAGGTTGTGATGACGCGCACCACCTCGGATGTGGACCTTTGCAACAGCCAGCGGGCGCAAATGGCCAACGAAGCCAAGGCCGATTTGTTCATCCGTCTGCACTGCAACGGGAGTTCTTCCACGGGCCTTCGCGGCTGTTTCATGCTCTATCCCGCGTCCATCACCGGATGGACTGACGATATTGCCGCGCAAAGCCTCGTGGCGGCGCACACCATCGAGCCAATCTATGAGCGCGTGACCGGGCTGCCTGCCTATTCGGGCGGTTATTCCGAACGCTCGGACCTCTCGGGATTCAATTGGTCCGACGTCCCTTCGGTTCTGCCCGAGATGCTATTTCAGACCAACGCCACGGACGATGCGCTGGCGGCGCGGGCGGATTTTCGCCAAACGATGGCCCAGGGTCTTGCCGAAGGCATCCTCGAATATCTGACGCTTTATGGCCCGATTTTGCAGCCGCCAGGCTGCGGATGGATGCTTTATTAGCGCAAGGAGAGATTCGGAGGAAACCGCGATGAAAATCCTTCTGGTGATGATCGGCTGGTGCATTTTGTTTGTGTTGTGCTGGCCGCTTGCGCTGCTGGTGCTCGTGCTGTGGCCGATTGTCTGGCTGCTGTCGCTGCCGCTCCGCCTCATCGGCATCACGCTTGACGCCACATTCAACTTTTTGCGGGCGGTGTTATTCCTGCCCGCGCGCCTGCTTTCTTTCCGCGGCAAACACACATAGAAAATTGCATGTTTGCATCCGCGTTTGTCCGGGCCGATGGCCGCATGACAGATTGCGCGCATCGGCTGTTTCGTCTTGCATTTCGCCGCATCCGCCTATAAAATATAAGCGATTTGATGATTGGACCGGATAATTTCGATTCCGGACGGTCATTTTCCGCATTTTCTGGAAGTATCACACGTTTTCCCGCAGATGTTTATTGACTCGCACGCACATCTTTTCGACCGCAAATTCGATTCCGATATCGAGCGTGTGCTGGAGCGCGCCCGTGCCGCCGGGGTGGAGCGCATCATTACGCTGGGCGACAATATCGAGAACAGCAAACGCGCCATCGGCCTTGCGCTTCGCTATCCGGAAATCCTCGCGGCGGTTGGAATTCATCCGCATCACGCCCGCGAATGGGCTGCGGACAAAGACGGAACCTTGCGCCGGCTGAGCGAAATCCCGCGCGTGGTTGCCATCGGCGAAATCGGCCTGGATTACCACTACAACCCCGATTCGCGCGCCCTCCAACGCGAGGTCCTGCGCGAGCAACTCGCCCTCGCCCGCGAAGTCGAACTGCCCGTTTCAATCCACTGCCGCGAGGCCTATGAGGACCTCCTCGAAGATATTCACGCGCAAAACGGCAATTCGCCCGGCGGAGTCATTCACTGTTTCAGCGGCGGATACGAGGACGCGCGCGCCCTCACCGATCTTGGATTTTTCCTTGGCGTCGGCGGAACAATCACCTTCCCCAACGCAGGCCCTCTGCGCGATGTCCTCAAGGCCATCGGCATCGATTTCCTTATCCTGGAAACCGATTCTCCTTATCTGGCCCCTCAGGCCAAGCGCGGACGCCGCAACGAACCCGCCCATCTGCCCCTGATCGCCCGAGCGCTGGCCGAACTCACCGGCCATGCCTACCGCGATGTGGCCCGCACCACACGCTACAACACGTTGCGCGCCTTCCGCCTTTCGCGCGATGCCGACCCGCAAACCGTATTCATCTGGGAAGGCAAAATTTACATCAATCTGACCAACGAATGCACGAACGTCTGCGATTTCTGCCACCGCCACGGCGATGGCATTGTGCGCGGCGTGCGCTTGCGCCTGGCAGCGCCTCCCACGGAAGATGCTATATACGACGCTGTGGCTGGTGAGAATTACGACTGTTATTCCGAAGTGATTTTCAGCGGGTTGGGCGAGCCGACCATGCGCATCGACGCGCTAATGAGCATCGCCCGGCGCCTCAAGGCGCGCGGAAAGCGCATCGTCCTCGAAACCAACGGACAGGGCGCGCTCCACCACCATCGCCCCATTCTGAAAGAATTGGAAGGGATTGTGGACGAAATCCGCGTCAGCCTCAATGCACCCGACCGTGAAACTTACAATGAGATGTGCCATCCCGAGGACCCGGATCATGCCTTCGACGCCATTGTGGAATTTTTGCGCGAGGCGCGCGCACATTTCCCCGTTGTGAAAGCAATGGCCGTTGATTTGCCCGAACTCGATCTGGCTGCGATCCGCCGCCTGGCCGAAGAGGAAATCGGCGTTCCGCTCCTCGTGCGCCCCTTCGAGCGAGTGATGTAGCGCGCGGCGTTTTTTGCCCTCTTCTGTCTTCCTTGGTTTTCTCCCGCAATTCTATCGTTTGCTTCGCCGCTGCGTTTTGGCATCCGGGTCCCATGCGTGGGGATAAGCGTGCGAAATGCCAAGAGTATCGAGGATTTTCATTACAATAAATTCGACAAGGTCTTCTATCGTTTGCGGCGAATGATAAAATCCAGGCATGGCGGGCAGAATCACCGCGCCCGCCCGCGAGAGTTCGAGGAAATTCGCCAGTTGGATCGTCGAAAGCGGCGTCTCGCGCGGCACAAGCACGAGCGGGCGGCGTTCTTTGAGCGCCACTTCGCCCGCCCGCGCAATCAGGTTGTCGCTATAGCCATGCGCCAGCGCCGCGCAGGTTTTCATCGAGGCCGGGCATACAACCATGCCGCGCGTCTTGTATGTGCCCGAGGCGGGCGGCGCGGCCAGGTCTCCGGCCGAAAACACGCGGATTTGCGCCAATTGCGCAGGCCCGAGCGCCAAATGCCGCGGGGCGTCAAACCGCCCCTCCGCGTCGAACGCCTCCCGCGCCGGGACGCCCATCTCCGCCTCGATCACCTTGCGCGCGCCATCCGATACAATCAGGTCCACTCGATTTCCGCCGCGCGCCAGCGCCTCGACAAGCCGGATGCCATAGACAATCCCGCTCGCGCCTGTGATCCCGACAACAAGCGGCAGCGCCACCATAGGTGCCGGTGACGAGGCAGGTGCCGCAGACGCTAGAGGCGGCGCATCCGAAATGCCTTTTGGCCCCTGCGCAGATTTCCGGCTTCTTCCCGGCGATTTTCCTGTTCTTCCCTGAGATTTTTTCGAACTCATTTCCTGCCTCATTTCCAAGCGTCCTGATTCGCCGCATAGAATGTCGGCTGTCCCATAGGTCCTATAGGTCTCATAGGTCCCATTCGTCCCATTCTGTTTTTCATCTCCGCAGGCGCTCGCCCACATGCAGCCCGGCGATGCCTCCCGAGAGCACCCAGGTGCGCACGCGATGCAATCCGGCGCGCCGCATTTGTTCGCGCATTTCCGCAACACTCCAGAACCCCAGGACGGACTCGCGCAGATATTCATACGCGCCCGAACCCGATACAATGCGTCCGATGCGCGGCAGCAGGTGCTGGAAATACAACGTGAACAGCCCGCCGAGAATCGGGCCTTCCGGCCGCGCGAACTCAAGCACAACGAGGCGGCCGCCCGGGCGGACAACGCGCGCCATTTCGCGCAGCGCCGCCGCGGGGTCTTGCGTGTTGCGCAGGCCAAACGCAATCGACGCCACATCGAACGCGCCCGACGAAAACGGCAGCGAAAGGGCGTCGGCCTCAACGAATTCAATGCGCGGTATGATCTTCGCCCGGTCCGATTGGCCAATAAACGCCTTATGCGCCTTTTTGCGGGCGATTTGCAGCATGGGCCGCGCAAAATCCGCCGCCACCACCATTCCGCCTCTTCCCCGCCGCCGGTCCGTTGCGCGGTTCGAGTTTTTCGCGCCACCGGCCATCTCTCGCGCGAAATTCAGATTCTGGAATTTCTGGGATCGCGAGGCTCCGCACTCGCTCTTCGCGCCACCGGCCATCTCGCGCGCGAATGCCTTTTTCTGGGACCGCGAGGCTCTGCACTCGCTCTTCGCGCCATCCACCGACTCGCGCGCGAAATTCAACGCCAGATCGCCCGTTCCCGAAGCCACATCCAGCACGCGCATCCCCGCCACCGGATGGCCCGCCGCCAGCCCTTCCAGCGCATAACGCACGGCCAGACGCCGCCACCAGCGGTCCACAGACAGGCTCAGCAGGCGGTTAAGAAAATCATACGTGGGCGCAATCTGGCCAAACATCTCGCGGATGGCTTCCGGCCGCGGTCCCTGCCTGCTTCGCATCTGCGCTTGCATCCTCGCGCCTTCTCTTCTTACTTGGTTCTTCGGTTTGCGCGCCAAACGCGCCGCGCCATTGCGCGGCGGCGCGCAATCGCCCGGCGCGAAACGTCATTTTTCATCTCCGCCGCGCTTTTCCAAGCGCAAACAGCGCGCGCGGGTGCGTCACGGATTCATCTTGCTGTTTACGTCCTTTACGTTTCCTTGCGCGCATTTCAACACTTTCGCGCCTTGAGCCATGCTCTCCCGCAGGAGGCTTCATTCTCTCAATGATCCACTCTCGAACTGCATTCTCCCCTCGAATGGCCCGCTGGACCGTTCTCATTTTGGCCGCCGCTGCTCTGGCGGGCTGCCATCTCGCCGCCCCCAAAAACCCTGCCTCCGCGGAAAAAAAACTCGGCTTTCCTCCGCTTGAGGTGCGAGGCTCCAATCCCGCGATTCAATCCGGCGCGCTGACGCTCAAGTCCGCCGATGACCTCAACGAGCTTCCGCTTGGTTCCTGGACCGCCGGAACCTGGGGCGACATCGTTCTGGCCAACGAGCGCATCCGCTGCGTATTCGCCAATCCGCAAGCGCCCGCGAATCAGGCCGACCGCCCCGGTGCGCTCATCGACCTTGTCCGCCAGGATCAACAGCGCGACTCGCTGGGCGCCATTTTGCCCACGCACGGCTCGGGATTGCGCAATCCCATGCGATTCCTTTCAATGACGCTGCGCGCCAGCGGCTATCCGAACAACGCCGCCGCCGTGGTTATCGAACAGGAAAGCCGCGAATTGCCCGGCCTGCGCGCCACCACAGAATTCATCCTTGAACCGGGTGCGGATTATCTTTCCCTTGTCACCACCTGGGAAAACGCCACGACGGCCCCTCTTCAAAACCTGCTCGTCGGCGATCTCGTGTATTTTGGCGATGCAATTCCCTTCCTGCCCGGCCACGGCGTCATTCAGCCCGGAAAGACGACCGAAGGCCAGTCTGAGTTTCTGGCGGGCCTGACGCCGCTCGACACCTTCGCCCTGGCCGCCGCGAAGCCCGTTCGTATAAGCGGAAATGGCAAATATGTGAATGCCGCATACGCGGCGCTGACAATTGAGAAGGGCGCGAAACAACAGGTCGAACGCCGGATTTTCCTTGGCGGGCGCGATATGTCCGCCGTGGCCGAGCGCATATTCAAATATCAGCAACTGCCTTTTGGATGGCTCGTCGGACGCCTCGTCGAAGTGGGCATTACCACAGATAAAAAGCTGGTGGATCGCGGCGCGATTCCCGACGCCGAAATCCGAGTGATTTGCGCCAAGCGCAACGGAAAGTTCCAGCCTCAAATGCCCTATCTGCGCACGTTTACCAACTCAAGCGGCGAGTTTGTTGCCGCCCTGCCGGAAGGGACCTGGCACTTGGACGCCGCCGTTCCGGCGCACATCAATCCCGGCATGAAGACGGGGCTGGAAGTCACTGCAAACACATCGACGGCCGCCGACCTTACTGTCGGTCCCGCCTCGCGCATTGAAATTCGCGTTACCGATTCGCTCACCAAGGCGCCCATCCCATGCAAGATCACCATTCAGAGCATGATCAATACGCCCCCGGTGGACTTTGGCCCGCCCGATTCGCTCCAGGGCAACAACGCGGTTTACACCGCCAGCGGCTACGCCAGCATCAAGGTTCCCGAAGGCAATTATCAGGTCTCTGTCAGCCACGGCATCGAATACAATACCTTTGAGAAAATCATCCGCGTCCCCAAGGGGCGTCCGATTTCAATCGAGGCCGAACTTGAGCATGTCGTGCAAACGCCCGGGTGGATCAGCGTGGACGTTGGCGTCAAAACGCGCGCCTCGCGCGGATGCCTTGTTTCACCCGAGGACCGCCTGACCGCCGCCGCCGCCGAGGGAGTGGAATGGCTCGTCACGGGCGACGATAACACCGCCACTGACCTTTCCGCCGCGCTGGCCCAAACCGCACTCAGCCCCTACCTGCGCACGAGCATCGGATGCCATTTCGCGAAGACCGATCTCGATCCCTGGGGCGATTTTCTCGTTTTCCCGCTCGCGCCCGATGCGGCGCCGCCCTCCGGCATCAACATGCGGAGCATGAAGAATCCTGGCAATTTCTTCTCCGCCGCGCGCTCGGCGTATCCCGGAGCGTTGCTTGCCGTCAGCCGCCCGCTGGTTCCCCTCGTTGGCTACTACAACGCATTTGGATGGAAGGCAGACGATAAAATTCTGCCGAAATCCTCAAGATTTTCGCGCGATTACGACCTTCTTGAGGTCTGGGAAGGCAAGCGCCTCGGCGGAGTGCGCGGCGCGCTCCACATTCTCTGGGGCGAAACCGCTCACGGGCGGCGTTTTGTTCCCTATGGCGCATCCTACAGCGACGCCATGCAGGTGGATGAAGTGGGTTATCCGCGCATGTATGTGGCTGTGGCAAACGACGATCCGGCGCGCGTTTCCGAGGCGGAAATTGTCGAATCCATTCGCGCCGGGCGGGTCATTATCACAAATGGACCTTTTGTGGACTTCCGGGCCGAGGGGCAAGGTCCTGGCTCGCTTGTTCAGGCCAAGGACGGCTATGTGAACACGGAACTCAAGGTCTGGGCCGCCCCGTGGGTCAGCACATATTCCTTCGAGGTCTATCAGAATGGCGATCTCGACCGCGGCGTTTTTAATCCCAGCCTGGACACGAATCCCCTGCGCTACCCCAACGAGGCGCGAAAGGACAAGGCCTCGGTGCGGGTTCCCTGCTCGAAGGATTGCGTGCTGATGGCCATCGTGTCCGGCTCGCAGCCGCTCAGCCCCTATGTATCATCGCGCGTCGAGGGCCAGGACGTGAAAGTGCTGCCCTACGCGATCACCGCTCCGATCTATGTGGACGCCGATGGCGACGGCAAATTCAACCCGCCTGCCCCCGCGCCTTCCGCCAAAGAAGAGGGCCTGGAAACGGAAAAATAGGCGGCCCTGCAAATTACACGTTTTACTGGAATGTAGTGTTTTTGAAGCAATAGGGAGGGGATGC
>CAYUNT010000207.1:0-209 GCA_964446285.1 uncultured Candidatus Sumerlaeota bacterium
GCGGCTGGGACCAGGAACTGTTCAAAGTGCTGGTTGCATGGGCATTTTGCCCGCGATTCCGGTGGCTTGGGCGTCTCGCCCAAGATTTTTCCTGAGCTTTGAACAGTTCGTGCGGCTGGGACCACGAGGCTCCGCACTCGCTCTTCTCTCTTCACTCGAGTGTGCATGTTCGCCTGCGCTGGGAAAATGCGCGAGTGCAGAGCCTCGCG
>CAYUNT010000207.1:227-7556 GCA_964446285.1 uncultured Candidatus Sumerlaeota bacterium
CCTCTGTATGCGCGCGGCTTCTGCTACCCCCCCTGCCTCATCCCCCCGCGTGTGGGCGTGTCGCAGCGCATTTTCGCTTCTCGGCGCGCCAGCAAGGGTTGCATTGGGGATTTGCACGCGCTATGTAGAAACTGAAGTGGAGACGATCCTGGCGGTTTTGTGGCCCGCTTTGGGATCGTCCCACGGGAATGGCAATATGCGGAGGTGGTTCATCATGCCCGAAGATAAACAGACATCGCAGCAGAGGCCTTCCGCCGAGCCATGTGGCTCAAAATTTTCCCCGCCGCAGCCGCCGGGAACAGCCCCGGGATGCGGTTCATCCGCTGCGCCGGGTTCGAGTCCAGGCGCACCGCCCCCGCACGACTCCACACCGCCGCCAGGCACGGGCCGACCTGGCTGCCGTGAAAAGGTGGAGTTTGCATCGGAGCAATTGCGCGAAGCGGCGCGGCGTGTTGTGGACGGAGTATTGCGCCGGATGCCGCCAGATGTGGTCGAACACCTGAACAACTCGCGCAAGGAATTGCTGCTTGCGGCGCGTTCGCTGATCGACCGCGAATTGGACTCGATTGACCGCACCACGCAACGCGCGCGCGATTTGCATCAGCCTTCGCCTTCGAAGGACGATTCGCGCGGCGCGGCAAGCGGAGGCGGCGCGAATTAATCGGCCGCACCAGGAAATGGCGGCAAAGCAGTGAATCTCCAGGACAACAAATCGACGGCGCCAGATCGCCTGGAATTGTTCAAGGGAGCGCTGGATTCAGCGAGCCACGCCGTCTGCATCGCCCGCATCGAAGGCGGCGAAGTGATGTATGCCAATCCCGCCTTTTGCCGCCTGACGGGATATGCAGAGGAGGAGCTGAAAAAGGCCGGCCTGGCAGCGATCTTTGCGCAGGCATCCTCGCCAGATACCATCAGAAATCTGATGGAATTGCTTCGCCAGGGAAGAACCTGGCGCGGCGAGATTTGCTTTGTGCCGCATGGCGGAGGCGCCCCGGCAGCCAGCCACTTCGTCGTCTCTCCCTTCAATCCTGAGGAACGCCTAAGCCCGGGGCATGGCATGGACACTGCCCGCTATCTTTGCGCCATTCAAATGAAGCTCGCGGGCGGGTCCATAATGCCGGAAGATCAGGCGCTGTTTCGCGAGCAACTGGAAAAGGAAACGCGCCGCCGCATGGCGGAACAGACGCAGCTCTATCAAGTGAGCGCGGCGCTTCACACTTCGCTCGATCTCGAAGAAACCCTGCAATTGGTGCTCGTGGCGGCAACGGCAGGCGAAGGCTATCGTTTCAACCGCGCCTTTGTATTTTTACGCGATCCGCAGGATTCAAGCATCCTGGCCGGCCGCTATGCCGTGGGGCCGTTTCCTGTGGGGGAAGCGGAGCGAATCTGGCAAGAAATGGCCGATATGCCTCGTGAGGAACGGCTTTCTGATCTTTTGCGCCGCTACAGCGACAATCTGGCCAGCAACGAACAGGCGCTGACGCAATTCACGCGCTCCATGAAGATTTCTCTCGATCGCTGTTCGTGCGCTCTGGGCCGCGCGCTGCGCGAACGCCGCGCCATTGTCGCGGAATCCGCGGAAGTCTTTTCCTGCGAAAGTTGCCGCCAAATTCCGTGGTCCGGGCGAAGTGGCGATCCGGTGGCGATTGTGCCTTTGATCTGCCGCGGCAACTTGCAGGGATGCCTGCTCGCGGATAACGCAATTACGCATCAGCCGATTCACCCGGATGAGTTGCAGACCCTTGAACTTTTCGCTGATCATGCCGCGGAGGCCATCGCCAACGCCATGCTCTACGAACAAGCCCAGCAGCTCGTGGCGGAACGCGATCGCGCGCTTGATGACCTGCGGACAAATCAAGAAAACCTTGTGCAGGCGCAAAAGATGGCGGCTCTCGGGCGGATGGCGGCGGCGGTTGTTCATGAACTGAAAACCCCTCTCATCATCATCGGAGGATATACGCGCAGTTTGCTGGCGCGCCCCTTCGAGCCTTCGCGCATGGCCGCAGACCTCGAAGTAATTCGCGACGAAGTGACGCGCCTGGAAAATGTGATTGAAAGCCTCTTGTTCTATGCGCGGCCCAAGAAGCCAGTTTTCCAGCCAGCGGACCTCAATGCAGAAATCGAAGGCGTCATTCAATATCTGAAACGTTCGGCGGACGAAGCCCGCGTGGATATTTCCTTTTCCCGGGATTCCGCAATCCCTGAAATGCCAATGGATCGCCTGCAAATGCGTCTCGTTTTCATGAATCTCATTATGAACGCCATCCAGGCAATGCCCGGCGGCGGGCATCTGGAAATCTCCACGCAACGCGGCGAGGGAGAATGCATTGTGCGCGTGGCGGACACGGGAATTGGAATTGCCCCAGATTGTCTCGACCGTATTTTTGAGGCATTTTATACTACAAAGCCTAAGGGCACAGGGCTTGGACTCTTTGTGGCTCAGCACATTGTTTCGTCGCATGAGGGACGTATATGTGTCGCCAGCAGTCCGCAAAACGGAACAGAATTCAGCGTTTATCTTCCCATGTCTTTGCCTGCCGAAGGGAGGCCCGGCCAATGAAAACTCTGCTGATCGTGGACGACGAAAAGAAACTTCTGGACCTGTATAAAAGGGAATTTGAGGCAAAGGGTTACCGGATTCTGGCGGCGGGCGACGGAATATCGGCTCTGGAATTAGCGAAAAATACACGGCCGGATTGCGCCATCGTTGACATCCGTCTTCCCGGCATGGGCGGCCTGGCGCTGATTCAGCGCCTGCTCGAACTTGATGCCTCCATTCCTATTATTATCAACTCGGCCTATCAGGACGCAAAGGACGACTTTTCTTCCTGGTGCGCCCGGTTTTTCGTGTTGAAATCATCGGATATGGAAGAACTGCGCCAGGCGGTGGAGTCGGTTATGCGGGCGTGAATTGCGCGGCGGACGCTCATGGGGCCATCACTCCAGCCGCGATTCGAAATGCATTCATTGGGCGGATTTTTTGAATTGTGCAAGTAAAAGAGCGGCGCAGCGTTTTAGCCCTTCCGCCTTGGCGCGGCGCAAGGGCGAATGCGCACCGTAACGCGATACAAGATCGTCATCGCTCGAAATTTTCAAAACATCTTCCAGAGGAATTGCCTTGGGATGAATGACCTGGCCCAGGGTCGCATTTCCGCCTGGCCCGGAAGCTTGGCGCGAGCGCTTTTGGTTGTGTGGACACGCCTCCTGGCAAGCGTCGCATCCAAACAGCCATTCCGTAAAATGCGGGCGCAGCGCGGCATCGATTTCCCCGCGATGCTCTATGGTCAGGTAGCTGAGGCAGCGGCGCGCATCGAGAACGCCGGGGGCAACGAGCGCGCCAGTGGGACATGCGTCCATGCATTGGCGGCACGCTCCGCACTTATTTTCCATCGGCGCGTCCGGGGCCAAGTCGAGCGCGGTCAAAACCACTCCCAGCAAAATCCACGATCCCAGCGCAGGATGAATCAGGCAGGTGTTTTTGCCAATAAAACCAATCCCCGCGCGGCGCGCCCATGCCTTTTCGAAAATCGGCGCGGTATCGACCGCCCAGCGGACAATGCCGCGTGCGCTCGATTGTTTTCCCTCCGGATTTCCATATTGCGCGGCGATTTTTTGAGCCAGGCGCCTGGCGATCCGCCCAACCGAACGATGATAATCCTCTCGCCTTGCATATTGCGCAATCCGGCCCGCCGGCGTAGCGGCGGAATCATAATCATTTGCAGATTCCCGTATATAATAGTCCACGCCAACGACAATCACGCTGCGGCATCCGGGCAATAATGCCTCGGGATTGGCGCGCCGGTCTGGATCGCGCCCGAGCCAGTTCATATCCGCATGGCGGCCTTCCGCAAGCCAGCGCCGCAAAAAACCGGCTTCCTCACGCAGAAATTCCGCATGGGCCACGCCAACGAGATCGGCCCCCAGTTCACGCGCCCAGCCCTTGACAATCGCCGCCCGGCCCAGTGGGTCAAGATCATCGAGCGAGTTCGATGTCGGCGATTGGCCTTCCATGTTTCTATTTTGTGAAAATCAGCCGCCAAAACGTATTCGCAGCAAATCGAGAAACATCCGCGCGGAATCCGATAACGGATTTACGCGCGAATGAGGTTCGTCAATCCATCGGATCGGGACTTCGGCGATGCGGAACCCTTTTCGACGGGCCAGCGCGAGAATTTCCACATCGAAACTGAATCCCTGCAACTTCTGAGCGGGAAAAACCGCCTGGGCCGCTTCGGCGGAAAAGAGTTTGAATCCGCATTGCGTGTCGCGTATGCCCCCCAAAACGATAATCCGCACCATCAGATTAAAGACACGCCCCATGCATTCACGAAACCACGGCTGATGCTTTTCGATGTTTGATTCGCGAAGGGCGCGCGATCCGATGGCAACTCCCGCCGCCATTTTTTGCGCCGCCCCCAGCAATTTCTCCACTTCTTCGATGGGAGTCGAGTTGTCGGCGTCCGTAAATAGGCGGAATTGCCCCTGCGCCATCGTCATTCCTGTTTTTATGGCGGCGCCCTTTCCCATGTTGTGCGGCTGGCGGTGCACGCGGAACACGCCGCCCTTGAACTGCGCTCCAGCTTCTTCGGCAAGCCGCGCGGTGCCGTCCGCGGAACCATCGTCCACAACAAGGATTTCCCAACTGTAGGATTGCGCTCGGAGAAATTTATAAATGCCTTCGAGAGTTGGCCCAAGGCGCTTTTCTTCGTTGTAAGCCGGAATAATGACGCTGAGGAAAATGCCAGCCGCCCGGGCCGGAGACTGGTTGGCTGGAGAAGGCGAGCGAGAAGGCAAAGCAGGAGTGGAAGGCATAAGGTTTATTCGCGAGTGAGGGATCCGGGCGAAAGCCGGTGCAAAAGCGTCCGAAGTTGAATTCGCAAAAGGTGAATACGGCGTCCGACGTCGAGGGTTTCCAGCAAAGATTGTCGGTCGTATGGTTCCGCGACCAACACAGACGCCAGTTGATCGACCAGAATGCTGGGATGCGGCCCGGCATTGAGAATCCGGCGGATTTCGCGTTCGCGCTTTGGAAGATTCGCCGCAATCGCCTCCGCCAAGCGGCGCAGTTCGGCGGCCGGCTCGCCCAATTGCTCGGGGCCAAGCGATTCATACAAGTCCGCCAGCGGCTTCAGACGCCCGGCTCGATAGGGCGCATGGGCGACTTCCTCGACCAGGCGCGCGCGCTCCAAACCCTCGACGCGAAGCCGGAATCCGCCCGCGTCGCCTTCTGCGCCATTGCCTCCGCAGCCGAGCGGTTGTGAATCAATAATCGTGGAAATGCACACGATTCCATGCAAGCGCGGCCGCTGCTCGGATGTGGCGGATTCCTCGCCGCGAATCAATCCAATCCCAAGGCGCAGATCGTTTTGCACGCAATCACGCACAAGGGCGGCGCGCTCCGGCTCGCACACCTGCAAATCCAAACAGGCGCGGGGAAAAAGGACTTCTCCGGCCAGAGGAAGAAGCGGAAGTGTTTTTGCCAGTGTTTCCATAGCGACTGCGGGATTGGGGAATAAATAGGCCATTGCGGACGAATGCGCGCCGCATGGTCAATACCGCAGATTGTGAAACTTCCGCCCCTGCCGTCAACCCCAACTGCCCCGCTGGCAGGGAGAATTGGCGGAATGAGGCGGAGGGAATTCAAATCGCCTCTATGACTGCGATAGGAGCCGGGCTAGCCAGATGTCGATCAGGTAGTCAACCTCGGGGATGTAAAGTTCATCGCCAACGGGATAGAGGGCCTTTTGAATTTCGAGGAGTCCGCGCATGGCTTCCAGCAGCGGCTCCATCGAGGGATAATTGCGAATGGCGTTGAGATAGTTGCGCTTTCGGAAATCGTGCAGCGTGAGCAGGTTGGGACGCAGCGCGCCGGGAAAAAGCAGCATCTCCAGCGTGGGATCGGAGCGCAACGCAGCGGATTCGCGCGTGTAGATGGCGGCCTGGATCAGGCACGAGACGTCGTCGGACAAAACGCGGAAAATCGAGGCGGCGGCTCGGGATTCGTCTTTGCGCCACTCCGCAATCACCTGCATCGCCGCCGGGAGCGAACGTGAGAGAATGGCGTCGGTCAGTTCAAAACGATGCGCCTTGGATGCGAATTTTCGGACGGCGCCGCGCTGGCTCAGGCCCATGAAAAGCGCGCTGGCTTCATTGACGCGCCTGTTTTTCGCTTCATCCTCGATTGCGACAAATAGCGCGGCGTTGGGGGTCGATTTCAGAAGGTCGTCGAGAACGCGAAACAGCGTGGCGACTGGATCCGCGCTGCCGCCCTTCACTCCTCCCGCCGCTTCTCCACTGCCGCCCGCCTCCGCGCCATCTGGCTGCTCTTCCCCATCAGAGCCATCCGCAGGGGGCGTCGAAGCTGAGGCGCGTTTGCGCGCGGAGGCTTTGGCCGATTTTGCAGGCGCTGACGCTGTTTTTGCGCGCGATGCCGTTCGCTTTGCCCCCGCGCTGCCGCCGCCGCCTGCGCGCCCTGCCGCAAAAAACTCCTGCAACTGATGCACAATCACCACGCGGCACGTGTCGCCAAAAAGCGATTCTTGCGCCAGTTCAGCCACAAATTGCGGCAACGCCTGCCGAAGCGTAAGCGGGTTGTTGCCCGATGGCGCAATCTCAACGACATTCTCACGCCGTTCCTCATCGTTGGGGATCAGTGTGCGGGCAAATTCGAGTTTGGCTTCGTTTATCTTGGCCTCTCGGTTGCCATACATCAGCGCCAGCCGCGCCGGGGCGCGGGAAGCAGAGGGTGGGGATGGCGAAGATCGAGGTGGCGAGGATCGGGAAGGCATAATGGACGGCCGCTCCTTCATCGGGAGGGAGCATGATGGATTTCCGGCCTGCGCGCAAGGATTTCAGTCCGCCTCGCGCTCCAGGCCCAATTCGCGCTCAAGCGCCTGGCGCAGGCGTGCGCGATCACCTTCGCACAGCGCGGGTGCTCCCCCACCGCGCGGATGGCGCCCACGTCGTTTGAGCGAACGGATTGCATGGCGGCGTTCGAGAGCCGCGCCAATAGTCGCGCCGTTCCATACAGCGCCCCGAGGCGTGAGAACGCATACTCCGCGCCCCAAAAGCATAGCCGCCAAGCCGGAATCCTGCGTGATCGCCACATCGCCGCGCCTTGCGCAGTTGAAAACGGCGAAGTCCGCCGCATCCGCATCCTTGTGATCCACCACGACAGTTTCCGCATGAGGCGCTTCTGGCATTTGATGATTCGCCGAGACAACAAACACAACACGCACGCGCGCCTGTTCCGCCACCTCAAGAATATCCTCCTTGAAGGGACATGCGTCGGCGTCCACAATGACTTTTCGAGGGGGAGATGCTGGGGAT
>CAYUNT010000208.1:0-7506 GCA_964446285.1 uncultured Candidatus Sumerlaeota bacterium
CAAGACCTATGCGCCCCTTCTCGCCGCTTGAGGAAAAAACGCTACACTCCAGTAACTTTGAACAGTTCTTGGGGGAGCGGCTGGGCGTTTGACTTCGCGCGCGGCTTTGTGCAAGAAATCCAGCGGCATGGCCCTGAGGAGGGCGAAGACAAGACGGCGGGGGCAGGCGGGTTTTCCCGCGGCGGGATTCCGATTCCGGATAAGCGAATGGAAATGCAAACGTGATGACCGAGTGGCAGTGGCGCGAGCGGTTGTGCGAGATAGGACGGCGCGTCTGGCAGCGCGGGTTTGTGGCGGCCAATGACGGCAATTTTTCGCAGCGCATCGCCCCGGGGCGCATCCTCGCCACGCCTACAATGCTCAGCAAAGGCTTCATGCGGCCCGAGGATTTGGCGGTGATCGACGAAGAAGGACGCCAGATCGCGGGCGAACGGCGCGTTACATCCGAGATCAAACTCCACCTGGAAATCTACCGCCACCGGCCCGAGGCGCAGGCCGTCGTGCACGTCCATCCGCCGCACGCCACCGCCTTCGCCGTCGTGCAACAACCCGTGCCCAAGTGCGTGCTGTCCGAGGTCGAGTTATTTGCGGGCGAAATCCCCATCGTGCCCTACGCCACGCCCGGCAGCGAGGAATTGTCCGAGGCGGCGCGCCCCTACATGCGAGATTATCAGGCGCTGATTCTGGCGAACCACGGCGCGGTAACGATCGGGCGCGACATCGACGATGCCTATTTCTTGATGGAGACGCTCGAGCAGTATTGCCGGGTGTTAACGATCGCGCGCCAGATCGGCCCCGTGCGCCAGATCGAAGAGGCGCGCGTCGGCGAATTGCTGAAAATCAAACAGCGCCTTGGAATTCCCGACCGCCGCCTGCGCGACGGAGGTAATTCGGGCGAAGCAGGTGTGCCTTCCGCCGAGTGCTCGACGCCCTCTCCCGCGCCTCTGCCCCCTGCGCCGCGGCCATACGCCCCTGCGGCTCTTGCCGCTCCCGCAAGCACCAGCGACGAGGGCGAAATCCGCGCCATCACCGACGCCGTCCTCTCCGCCCTCCGCGCGCGCGGCATCCACTAATCCCAGAAAAGACTTTTTCCGTCGCAAAAATGCGAAAAGCCGCGCCTGGTCACTGCGATTTGCGGATAAACTCCATCTGCCCCTGATCGTGCCCGGCGTTTTTCAATTCGCCCGAGAGCGGAGTTTGTTTTGCATTGTTCGCCACACGCTCGCTAACGCGATCTATCAGTTTAACGCTAGTAAACACTGGCTCGTCTGGATTCACAAGCGCCTGAAGGAAATAATAGCAGAATACCGAATGGCCGTCATGTCCATAGTCGGTAACATTTTCCTTTGCACCGCTCGTGAATGCGATTCGCGATTTCCGCCGGTCCATCTTTGTATAATAGTAATCGGGCTGGGCGTTATTCGTCGCCTCTTCAACGCCAACAGAAATACTCCTTGAACCGCGCCGCACATCAAAAAACGAGCCGGAAAAACAGGAATCTGACACCAGAAACACATGCTGCGCCTTACCCATCGCGGAAATGCCATCGTAGATGTCCGAGTTGCTGACATACGTTCCCACTATGCCCAATCGGGCCTCGTACGGAATCCAATATCCCACCTTGAGCACCTCATCCATTTCACCATGCCCAGCGTAATATATTAGAAAATTATCGCCTTCCTGGAGGCTTTGCACCAAGCCTCTTATTGTCTCAAGAATATTGACTCTTGTAGCTTTTTCGTCAAAGAGCTCCACAATCTCAAATCCATAGTATTGACGAAGGGTTTGGCCGACCGCGCGAGCGTCGCCAACCGGATTGCCTAACTGCGCAATCTTATTATCCTCATAACGGTCGATCCCGATCACGAGGGCGATATTGCGCCGCTTGGGCAAGGAATCCGCAATAGCCGGGCGGGGCGGCGGCGGAGAGGCTACAGCAGCATACGCCATGGCGATATTCCTGTCGGCCTGCTGAGCAAGCGCGAGGCTCTCGCGAGCCAGCCTTGCTGCTTCACGAGCCGTTTCTATTGTGCCGATATTGCCAGTGGCAAAATACTGCTTCGACTTTTCAAGCGCACGCCGTCCTGTTCTCAGCTCTTCTGGGGCGTGGATTCGGGCCTTTTCCTCGGAAATTCTCGC
Organism: uncultured Candidatus Sumerlaeota bacterium; assembly: GCA_964446285.1. Classification (GTDB taxonomy): domain Bacteria; phylum Sumerlaeota; class Sumerlaeia; order SLMS01; family CAYUNT01; genus CAYUNT01. The sequence goes on from CAYUNT010000208.1 coordinate 2,140, forward strand.
CCAGGCCCCTTCGGCCATTTCAAAAGAACTACGAGCATCGGCCAGTGCTTCCTCATATTGTCTTCGCTCTTGTTCTTGTTGAGCCATCTGAATTCGATTTGCATTCTCTATCTTTTGCAGCGCTATTATAAGTGGAGAATCTTTGGCTTTCCAAACTACCTCCGCAGGCACCGCATCCGCGACCTTATCAAGCCGGGCCGTAATCTGAAAATCAGGATTAGCTAGCATTGCATCATATAAAGACCCTACTTCTAGGCGTGCTACGCCATCTTTATCGGTTGGCAAGGTATCTTGTCGGCCTGATTGCGGGGTAAAAATTACACTGGCATTGATAAGATACCCCGGTTCGCCTTTTTGCCTGGAAAAGGCGGAACGTTCTGTCTTTCCAGATAACGGCTCCCTTTTCTCGATGCGATTTACCAAAGGCAGATCGCAGCCCACTTGAATTCCCGGGAAAATCCATCCCAGCCAATTAACCCAATTACGCAAATACCAATGTTTAGGTTTGTGTGTGTCCCAATTGTTGTTCTTCCAATCTGGCAACGTTAATGGTTTGCCCGGGATGCGGCAAAATAGGGCATCCAGAATGGGGCCGATGCCATATAGTGCACATCCGAGCGGCTCTCCCAAAAAATCCATCATAGGATCGTATTTTTCATATACATGAACCTTTGTGGCTTGTTTTTGAATTGTCGCCTCGCCTTTTTCGATGATTCGGCCACTGGCCTTGACAGCAAGAAATGGCTCTTCTTGAGTTGGCTCATGAACCAATTCCATCTTCGCATCTGTTATTTCCCATGAGTGGATAACAATATCCTGCGGCGGGCCATCTTCATAATGCCAGCCATAGTATGGCGTACAGCCGCCCAGAACGGCAATCGCCAGATAGGCGCATCCCAAGGTCGCCCCGCGCCGGGATGTCCTGTGCATACTCGACCTCCATCCCTCCATATTGGTCATCCCGTTCTCATCTTCCTCTGTCCTGCCCATTATATTATTATCGGTGTGGTGATTGTCCCTTGCCGGGGGGGGATGGTTGAGCAGGAGGCTCCGGCACGATTTTCGCAAGAAAATCAATGAGTTCCGGGATACGAGCGGTGACAACCATCCATATCTGATCGTGGCGGACCTCGCCATATTCATGAGCAAGAATGTTCCGCAGGCCGATGATGCTCTGCCAGGCAATTTGGGGAGTCTGGGTGAGAAATCCCGGAGTAATGCGCCGAGCCGCCTCGCCTATGATTTCGAGGTGCCTTTCGACCGCCCCGCGAAGCATTCGATTCGCAAGGTAATCGCCGTAGGAGCGTCCTTCCGCAAACTCGCGAATGGCGCGGGCGGCATCCAGCATGTCCCATAATGCCGCGTGATCTTTAATCTCAGGCAGCATAAAGCACCTGGTAGCTCGATAGAATGCTTTGGCGGCGGAACGGATTGCGAATTGCCGTCTTTTCCACCAAGTCCACATCGCGGCCGAAGATGACTTTCAGCTCTTCGATCATATCCACCCATTCATACAGGCTCCACGGCCAAGTCTCCTCCAGCGTGACCAGAACGTCCACATCGCTGTCTGGGCGGAAGTCGTCACGCAGCACGGAGCCAAACAGCGCAAATTCCTTTACCTTCCACTTGCGGCAAAAGGCCTCGATTTTTTCCTGGGGGATATCGATCTGTATGGCGCTCATCGGAAGAGAATTCCTTAAATTTTTCCAGTCACCCCGCCTTTTGTCTCGCCTCTCTTTTCACTTCCAAGCGGATTTTGCCCTGATTCTGGCGAATCGTCAAGCCCCGCCGTGAATTCTTTTCTCCGCGTCCTCTGCTCTCTGCGGTTTGCTTCCGCTTTGCTCCGGCCCCAAATGCAAGTTGGGATTGCGGGGACGCCCGTTGCGCCGTAAGGAACGGGATTGGAAGAGTTTGCGCGCACTGTTCGCGTGCGCAATGAGCGCGAGGATGTTGCGCGAGTGCGGAGCCTCGCGATCCCGGTTCGTCAGTGCGCGCCTCTCCGATTCTTCCGGGCATCAAACAGGTCAACTTTTTCCCAAGGAGACATGCAACAATGCGGATTCACAAGATTTGGGCGGCGCCGCTGGCGCTCGTGGCGTTGATGTGCCTGAGCGCATGCATCGCGGGAAAAAAGCCGCCGGAAACAGAAACTCCATCCGCGCCCAAGGACCTGGGAACTGCCGCCCGCAAGGATTTCCTTGCGAAAAACACAGTGCTGACCGGCCTGGACATCATGGAACGCGAGAAATTCGCGCGCCTGAAAGGACGCAAGGTGGGTCTGATCGCCAATCAAACGGCCATCAACCGCCAGGGCCGCCATTTGCTTGATTTGGTCATCCAGTATCCTGAAGTCCAACTGGTGGCGCTTTTCTCGCCCGAGTATGGTTTCCGCGGCACGGCGGATGAGAAAATCTCCTCAGGCCGCGAGGAATCCACGGGGCTGCCGCTTTACAGCCTCTACGGCGACACGATGCGCCCGACCGAGGCGATGCTCGATGGGATCGACACGCTGGTGTTCGACATGCAGGACGTCGGCGCGCGCTATTGCACGTATCTCGCCACGCTCGGCATGTGCATGGAAGAGGCGTCCAAGCGCGGCATTCGGTTCATCGTTCTCGACCGCCCCAATCCCCTAGGCGGTTTCTGGTTCGATGGCCCCGTTCAGGACTTCGATCTGATCGGGAATTTCACCAGTTTTCTCCCCATGCCAATCTTCCACGGCATGACGATCGGCGAAGTGGCGGTTCTCTTCAACACGCACTACGGCATCGGCGCAAACCTCGAAGTGGTTCGCATGGAAGGCTGGTATCGCGACATGTGGTTCGACGAAACCGGCCTGCCATGGGTGAATCCTTCGCCCAACATGCGCTCGCTCGATGAAGAAATCCTCTACCTGATGGTGGGGCAGACGGAAAACCCGCGCACGGGCCTTTCGGTTGGCCGCGGAACAGACCGCCCCTACGAATATGTGGGCGCGCCGTGGGTGGACGGCCAGGCGCTCGCGAACGAGCTGAAAAAACGCGAAATCGCCGGCCTTGGGATCATGCCGATCAAATTCAAACCTTACGACCGCGACATCACCGGCGCGCGGTTTCCGAATTATCCGCACATCAACAAGGAATGCGGAGGATTGCGGCTTTCCGTGAGCAACCGCTGGGCATTTTCGCCCGTCGAGGCGGGCATCCAGCTAATTTCGGCCCTCTATGCGCTTTACCCAGACGCCTACAACCCCGACCACAACCGGGGAAGCATTGGGGCGCAATGGGTGGTGGACGCCATCCGGGCGAAGGAAGACCCCGCGCGCATCGCGGCCCGCTGGCGCGAATCGAAGGAATTCAAGGAATTCGCCGCGGCGCGCGAGAAGGTTCTCTACTATGCCTATTCGACCCGCTAGTCCGCACTTGGCGCTTGCCCTCGCGCTCGCGCTGGCCATTGCATTTGCCCCGGGATGCCGCCGCCAGAAAAAAGCGGAATCGGAACAGGAATCCGCGCCGCCGCGCTGGACTCTCGCCGGGCAGGTGGTCGTTCCGCGCGGTGTGGCCGCCGAAGGCGTTTTGGTTTTCGCCCAGGGAACCCCTTATCTGGCCATGACGGACGAAGAGGGTCACTGGTTTCTGGCGGAAGTTCCGCCAGGCTCATACCAGTTGCGCGCCCAGCGCGAGGACCTGTTGCCGGGCGATCTGGGGCGAGTGACGCTCCCTTCCACCATGCCCAAGGACCCCGAGGACCGGCGTCATAAAGTAACCCCCATCACACTGTCGCTTCGGCCGCGCAAAACCGAAACCACCTCCGAGACTTCCTTTGGTGCCGTGCGCGGGGTTGTGCACCTCGCGGGCGGTTCGACCGATTACGAAGGCGTTGTGGTCGAGGTGGCCGGAACGGAATTCCGCACGGCGACAAATTCGCTCGGGGAATACTTCTTTCCGGCGCTGCCCCCTGGCGCGTCAACGCTTGTTTTTACGCGCCGCGGGTGGAAATCCGTGGAAGCAAAGGCCGAAGTGCGCGCCGGCGTCGAGATGGCTGGCCCGATCGTGGACCTGCTTCCCGAAGACCTGGCGCAGGTTGCCCACCGCCAGATTCGAGGCATAGTCGAACTGAAAGGTCTGGAAGAAGACGCCACACCCGATTTCTCCAAGATCATCGTGGCGTTGCAGGGAACCAGTCACGTGACGATCCCCGATGCGCAGGGAAAGTTCCTGTTCAAGGACCTGGAACCGGCGCCCTATGCCATTATCGCCTCCGCGGCGGGATTCCTTCTGAAGGAAAACGTCCCAGTCAACCTCACAGACGTCGAGGCTACCGAGGTAAAACTGACGCTCGAACGCGATCCCGAGGCGTCGAAAAAATTCGGCTCATTCACTGGCGTGGTCACTTATGATACGCCGCCCGCCGAAAACGATCACAGCGGCATCATTGTGTCGCTGCCGGGGATGGACCTTGTCGCCGTTACGGACGCCGAAGGGAACTACCAGATCGAAAATGTGCCGCCCGGCGTGTATATTTTGCGCGCCCAAGCGGATGGATACAACCCAGCGCAGATCGAAGGCGTCGAGGCCAAGGCGGGCGAGTCCGCCGCGCTCGATCCGCTGCAACTGACCGTCTATATCGAGCCGCCGCAGGTGGTTTATACCGACCCGGCCGACGGCACGCGCAATGTGGCAATTCAGAAAAACACGGCGGTTTCGGTGCGATTCTCGAAACCCATGCGCCCGGGCACGGTAAAAACGGCCTTCTCGATTCTGCCCGCCGTGAGCGCCAAACTCTTCATGGGCCGCGAGCATCCCCAGGCCGATTTCGACCTCCTCTATGTGGAACTCCAAGGCGCGCCTTCTTCGGCGGGCGGACAGCCTCTTTCCTACGCCACGACGTATCGTGTCACTATCGGCGAGGATGCCACGGATTACGACAACGCGCATCTCGTCGAGCCGTATTCCTTCGAGTTCACAACAGGCGAAGCGCAAATTATCGCCTCGCGACCCGCAGAAGGCGAACGAAACGCCAATGTCTTCCCCGACCAGCCCATTGTGCTCTACATGAACGCGGCGATGGATCGCGAATCCATTTCGGCCGAAGACATTCGCATCCGCCCTGCTCCCTCCTCGTCGGTTCGCATCCAAATCTTCGACGACCAGGATTCCGGCTGGACCGAGTTGCGCATTTACGCCAACCTTCAGTCGGGGGAGTCCTACACGCTCGACGCAGGCGGAAACTGGCGCACCCTGGACCGTTCGCGGCTATCGAATTTGCCGTATCGGCTGCGGTTCCGCACGGTGGAAATGAAGCCCATGCAGTCTTATTCCGGTAAAAAGGATTAATACCATTTTCCTTTGATTCTGTTCCCAATCGCCTGTCACGGTTTTCGCGAGA
>CAYUNT010000209.1:0-7478 GCA_964446285.1 uncultured Candidatus Sumerlaeota bacterium
CAGTCCGCTCCTCGAACACCTTGACGCGCCCGGAATCCATACGGATGCCTCACGTTGCCTTCAGCGACCCGGACCACAAACTCCGGCTTGGAGATTTTCTGGTTCCGGTGGGCGCCACGCTGCGCGCTCTCGGGGCCTCGGCGACAGGCCTGACCGCCACGCCGCTCGGGATGTCACCGCAAGCATTAGGCAAAAAAGTGCTTGTGGAAAACTTGGAGCCTGGAGCCGTTTACCAAGTGGATGGCCCCTTTCAAATACAATAAATCATAAGGAAACCCACTCGATGTCCTCCTCCCGTAAATCCTCCCGAAAATCCCAGTGCAGCCCATTATCGCGCAGGCCTGCAGCGCGGATCGACACTTCGCTGGAGACACGCGCGCAACTGCGTGAGGAATTTTTGGCGATTCTGAAGCGCCCGGATTATATAGGCCCTTTGTCGGAAGACGAAGAATTGGTGCCGGGAGGCATTGAAAACAGCGAGTCGCCGGAAGGGGCCATCGACGCCTTGCTGGACATTATGCTTTCGGACGATAAAGAAGCAGCCACCATGGCCTTCCTGGAGCTGCGGCTCACTGACAATCCATACCTGGCCAAGCGCGCGGAACTCCTGCTCGACCGGCCCGGAATGACGGATGATAATCTCCTGCGCCTGAAGGTTCTTCAAGTTCCCGCTTCGTTTGAATCACTGAACCAGCTGTTTGCCGCTGGCGATCCCGACACGATGAGTCCAGAAGAGATTTTCTCGGCTCTGACTTCTGCTTTTAAGGCCCCGGTATTAGACAGCGAATTCACCACCATGCTTTGGTATCGCCTTTCGGAGGATTTTCCCGAGGAATTGATCGAGATAATGATGCTGGACATTGCCAGGGCGCCATCCGAGTCGTTTATGTGCATAAGCGCCGTAGAGATGGCAAAAGGAGACCCCGAATGGATGGCTTTTGTGGCGCGGCTGCTGGGATTGAGGCGCGAAAGCGAAGCGGGCGACTGCTTGCGAGAGCTTTTGGATCATCCTTCACTCAGCGTGCGAATTGAAGCGGAATCGGCCCTGCGCGCGCATATCGCCCTGGGTCCGGTGGACAATTGCCCGCAATTTGTTTCCGCCTGGGCCGTCAAGGATTCCATGGTGGGCGTGCATCCTGTGCTGTTTTGCGTCCGCCAAAAATCCGGATTATACAGTCTTTTATTTATGGTTGTGGATGCCTGGGATGCCGGCATCGCGGATGTGCTGAGCATCGACGCCTTGTTCGCGGCCGACGCGGAACTGCTCATTACGCGCGTGCGCAACTCGAGCGATGGAGCGGGAATGGTTCAAGTCAGCGCGGAGGAAGCCGCGGGGTGGATGATGCAGGCGGAATCGCTCAACCAGCGCCGTGGAAAGCCGCTTTATCCAAACTGGCCCAATTCCCGCAGGCTTTTCCGTGCGGTGAAAGGGTCAGTGCCGCCGGCGGACGTGGAATTTGGCCGGTCGTGCATGGAATGCGGAAAGGAATATGAACGCCCTCAGAGCATGAATTTGAAAAGTCAGTGGATCTCGATGGGAAAAATCTTTTTGTGCCCTTCGTGCATCACGAAAAAACTGGTTTGCGCGAATTGCGGAAAAAAGGTCGTGCTTTCCAAATCCTTTGTTGCGCTGGATCAAGAAAGGATGGACTGCGCGTTCTATTGCGAGAAATGCAATACATCCCTTCCTGCTGAAACAGACGGTGCAGACCTAATTTGAAGGACCTTGAATGATATGAAGCACGCGCCGGTTTGGATTCTATTTATTCTTGCGGCATTTTGCCTGCCTGCCTGCACAGCAACTCCCCGATGGAAAAAACAGTCGCTGGAGCCGCCCAAACGCCTTCCCATTCGCGAGGCCGCCGCTCTGGAAACAACACTTGGTTCTGTGGATGGAGTCGTCAGCGCGGAAAACTTTGTGCAATTGCGCATTCCGCTGGGATTGGAACGCCGCCGCGAGCGCATTGCTCGATGTGTGGCGCTGCCGCCGGGGGGCCAGCCGCGCATCCAGGCCGCCTCTGTTCGCCTGCGCCAGATCGAACCGTGGGATGGGGAAGTCCTCGACGCCGAAACCTCGATGAAAATCTTGAACGAGGCCGTCGGCAATGGACGCGCCCTGGTCACGCTGGCCAGCTGCGGAATCGCTCGCCGGAGCCATCTCTATTCCATTTCCATTAATCCTGATGTCGCCGATGCCAAGAACAACCATAGGTATTGGCTGGTAGAGGTGGACGTGCGGATCGAATGGGGTGCTGCATGGAGTCCCGCGCCGGTTTCCGATTCCGCTTATGCGCAGACGGACAATCCGTGGTGGCGAACGCTCGCTCATCTGGTGGCGAATCCATCGGCCTTGCGCGCGTATGCCGATGGTGCGCCGCCGGCCGCTCCTGTTGCTCTGGCTTGCCCTGTGGGAGCATGGCGATTGCCCGCCGCGGACTCCGGAACGAATGCCGCCGCCGCCGCCGGGACGGGATGGCTCAAACTGAATGTGGCCGAAGAAGGCCTGGTGTATCTGGACTACGATACGCTGAAAGAGGCGGGTTGGGACCCGGCCAAGATCAATCCGGCGCGGCTGCGCGCATATTGCGAAGGCAACGAAGTCCCAATGCTTCTGCTGGGCGGCTATTCCAGCCGGTTCACCATACAGGACCGCGTGCTTTTCTGGAGCCGCAAGACTTCTTCGCCCGCGGCCCGGGAGAACGTCTATTACCTGGGCATGGGGCCTGAGGGAGAAACGCCCGCGCGCATGGAGAGCATCATAGCGCCCGAGCCAAATCCCAAAACAGCGCTGGATGAATGGACCAGCACGCAGCGGATCGAAGAGGATAATGCCCTGCATTGCATCGAGGGAGAATTCCTCAGCATTCGCGGCATGAAGTGGATTTGGGCCGAGATGGCCACCACGGAGACGATGAAAATTTCGTTTGATCTTCCCGAGCATCATCTCGAACCGGCGGATCCCGCAGAGTCTTGCCGGGTGCGCATCATCCTGTGCACGGCCCAGGGCACGCTCTATGATGCAGATGGAAAAGTGACGTCGCGCCCAGGCGCGGGTGCTCCTTCCGGCTCGTTCGAGATGGCGCTTAATGGCAAAGTCAGAAAGACGTTTTCCATCGCCGGCCGCCGCGATGAATTCACCGCCGAATTCGATGTCGCGCCGGGCGATTTGCTGGAAAAGGGCAATGAAGCCGAGTTGACATGGAAGCCTTCGGATCCAAAGACGAAGATTTATTTGGACGCCATCGAAGTCCGCTATCCGCATGGCTTGCGGTTGGGAGAGAAAGGCCTGATGCTCGATTTGGCGGAGAAATCCGTCAAGGGACTGGTTGGATTTCGGATGCAATTGGCCGAGCCGGGCGAGCTGATCGCTCTGGATTTGACGGACTCGAAAAAGCCGCGCGTGCTGCCTTTGTGGCCTTCGCCTCAGACGGGCGAGGCGTTGATGACGGTTTCCACCGACAAGACGTTCCGCGCGGCCGTATTCAATTTGAAGCATATCAAGCCTTCGATTCCGCGCCAGGCCGGGCCGGGCGGCGACCCGCGTGCGGCCTGCGCGGGCGCGGATGCCGTGATCGTCTATCATGCCTCGCTGGAAAAGGCCGCGCGCGAGATGGAAGAAATCTGGCGTGCCAGCGGATTTCATCCACAAGCGGTCAATGTGGAAAATCTGTATGACTTCTATTCTGCCGGCCTGACGGATCCGGCGGCGGTTCGGCAATTTCTGACCGATCTCGCCGCGAACGGCGGGAGCGAGGGCCAGGGCGAGGGCAAGGGCGGCGGTCCGTATGCAGCCCTGCTCGTTGGCGATTGCACAAGCGACGCGCGCGGGCTGGCGCGCAACAATATCATCAACATGGTTCCTTCGTTCACGCAGCGCGCCCAGCGAGATTCCACGCAGGAATCCTTCGCCTCGGATCACTGGTTCGCCACGATCCTTGGCGATGACGATTTGGCGGACTTGCTGGTGGGGCGGATTTCCGCCGTGTCGTCCGACGATGCCTTGAATGTGGTGGACAAAGCCCGCAAGGCGCGCGAATTCAAAGCGCAATCCTGGGGAAATGCCGCCGGGCTTGTGGCGGACAATGGACTGGATTTCTATAAGGCCTGTGAGGAAATTCGCAAAAGCGTTCTGCCGCCTCAAACGCTTGCGCGCCTTGTCTATTTGCCCCGACTTCCGTTCGAGGACAATTTCTACCTTCCGCCCGAGGCCACGGAAGGCACAGTTTCCAAGGTCAGTCCCATCACCACGCGCAAGATCGAATCGCTCTTCGACGAGGGTTGCGCGGTGATCGGATACTTTGGGCACGGGTCGCCCAACATCTGGTCGGACTGGCGCATCTGGTTTGGCGGCGACTCGCCCAACAACGACAGCCAGCGCTTGTCCAATTCCCCGAGATTTCCGCTTGTCTTCAATGGAACCTGCAATAGCGGCGCAATTGATTATCCTCTGCCGCGCTGGAATATCTGCATTGCCGAGGACATGATGCGCCACGAACGCGGCGGCGCGCTGGCGTGTTTTGTGCCGTCGGGGCCGGGGTTTACGTCGAATCACCTGGCGCTTTCGCGTGCGCTTTTCCGCGCGGCGTATGCGCTTGAACTGCGCCAGACCGGTCCACTGTGCGAAACCGCGCGGCTCTCGTATCAGATGCAATATCCGGCGGACGACCATGCGCGCATGTTCATCCTGCTTGGCGATCCGCTTGCCCTGCTGGCTCCGGCCATCCGGCCCGGCGCCGAACCGCTGGACCTCACTATAGCCAACGCCGCTCCCGCCGGTTCCAGTCTGCTGGCGGCCGCGGCCCCAGCTGCTGTGAGTTTGTCTGCCGCCGCCCCGCGAAACGCCATGCAATCCGGGCGTTCGTGGGCCGCTTGGAATCTGCTCGACGAAAAAGGCGAAATTGTCAGTTCCCAATCCGGCGCGGACGCTTCGATGTCATACAGCCTTCCCAAGGGCGCGGAAGGCGGCAATGCCACATATAAGGTCATAGGATATTTTGGCGCGCCAGAGTCCGCGGTTGCGGGTGGCGTCTTGCCCGAAGGACGCGCGAGGAAAAAAACCACTGAAATGGAACCGCTGGTTTTGGAAGGACAATTCGACATGGAACCTGCGCATGTGGCGATTCGCCAGCCTCGATTTGCGATGGCGCAGGGAACGCCGCCGCCGCCGGATGCCGCCTCGCGCCCAATGCTTCTTGTTCCCGCGGAGAATCGCTCGGATACGAAGGCGCGCGGCCAGATTCTTGTGGAGCGGCTGGCGGGCGACGGTGCATCAGAGCCGAAAGCGGCCTGCCCGCCCTTTGCTTTTGAATTGGACCCGCAAACAGAGCGCACATTCGCCATCGAAGTGGATGCGCCTGCCGGGTTGAACATATTTCAGGCACGGCTGGCCGGCGAGGACGGCTCGAAAAAAGGCAATACGCTGCAAGCGAAAAGCGCGGCGAAATCCGCCGGCGCTGAAAAACCGGGCTGCCTTGCCGATCCGTCTGTTCCTGCGCCGCCTCCTGTGCCGCTCGTTGTGCCGCAGACCGGAGTCCGCCGCGACGTGGTCTTGCGGCTTCAGTCGCTCGAACCCGTTGTGGGAGCAGGGGTTTGGCCCGTGTATGCGCGCGTGAGCATGGTGATTGGCAACGTCGGATCGGAATCCTGGCCCGCCAACGCCACGGTGCGCCTCGTTGATGATCAATCGCGAATACTCGATTCGCGTCCGCTCAGCGCGCCGGTAGCCCCGGGGGCCTACTCGCAATGCGTCTTGGGGGCGCCCTGGCCGCAAGGCCGCAATGAAGCCCAATGGACGGTTGAAATCGCGCCAGGAACCGGTCCGATCACATGGGTGGACGAGCATCCTGAAAACAACCGCATTCAGGTCAAGGCGCGAGGCGCGGACGCCCCCAACGCCGCCTTTGTGATGAATTCGCTCGTCGCCAATCCGGCCAGCCCGATGGAAGGCGAAACTGTCTTTTTCGAGGCGCGAGTTCGCAATGTGGGCGGCGGGGCGATTCCGCGCATTCGCGTGGGCGGCAAGGCATTCGACGCCCAGGGGCACGAAACCCCAATGGAATCGTTGTCTGTGGTGGAGCCCGACAATGCAATTTCGCTGCCGAATTTTGGCGAGATTCGCACAATCCGCCTGCGATGGGATGCCACGGCCAACCTGGGTGTGCGGCGCGTGGCGCTTGTGCTCGATCCCGACGGCGAGGTTCCCGATTCCGACCGCTCGAACAACCGCATTCAGATTCCTTTCGGCATTCGAACGAAATGGAAACTGGTTCCCAAGGGAATTGTGATTGCGGGCCGCCAGGGCGATATTTTGACGATCGTGGCTCGCATTCGCAATGAAGGCCAAAGCCCCGCCCGCCATGTGATTGTGGCGTTTTATCCCGATCCGACGCCCGATCGCGCGAAACTGCTCGGCGAGACCGTGCGCGAACGCATCGACCCGGGCGAGATCGCGGACATCGTGTTGAAATGGCAAATTCCTCGCGAATATATGGGCAAAAAAATCCAGCCCAGCTTCGAGGCGTATCTTAAGGGCAGCCAGCTGCGCGTCTCCAGCGCCAGCGACTAATTGACAATTCTGAAGAGATTTTTAGCCACAAAAACCGCGAAAAGATGCGTAATAGCAAAAACGAAAATCGCAAGGAGCGCGATGCAACATGGCGCCAGATCAGTTTGAAGAAAAAATCAATCTCGATGAGCGGGGGGCGGATTATCCCGGATTGGGATTGGAGGCGCTGGTGCGTGAACTCATTGTCCGCATCGGCGAAAATCCGGACCGCGAGGGTTTGCTGAAAACGCCGCGCCGCGTGGATCAGTCGTTCGCCTTCCTTACGGAAGGATACAAAATGCGCGTCGAGGATGTGATCAACGAAGCCATTTTCCGCGAGGAGGCCGAGGAAATCGTCCTGGTGCGCGCCATCGAGTTTTACAGCCTGTGCGAACATCACCTGTTGCCGTTTTTCGGCGTGGCGCATGTGGCTTACATTCCGCGCGGACGCGTGATCGGGCTGTCGAAAATCCCGCGTCTGGTCGAGGTTTTCGCGCGCCGTCTGCAGGTGCAGGAGCGCATGACGCACCAAATCGCCGAATGCATTCAGGAAGTGCTCGATCCGCTGGGGGTAGCCGTTATCGCCGAGGCGCGGCATTTGTGCATGATGATGCGCGGCGTGCAGAAGCAGAGTTCGCTGACGACGACCTCGTGCATGCTGGGCGCGTTCCGCGAAAATCCCCAGACGCGCAACGAACTTCTTTCGCTGATCGCGAAGCACTCCGCATAATCCGCCCAGGAGCTGCAGAGCCGCAATCCATGAGAATTGGATAAGCCACCGATAAACACGGATATACACAGATGAAAATAGCCGCAAGAAGCGGCGATTTAATTTGATGACACTTCGGATGGCCGCTTTGGCGGGGCGGGCGCATTCTCTGTTCGGACGGGCATTTCGGCCAATTTGCAAAGAATTAATACCATTTTCCTTTGA
>CAYUNT010000210.1:0-7431 GCA_964446285.1 uncultured Candidatus Sumerlaeota bacterium
CCCAAACCAACCCGCCCAGGGCAACCGCCTTCATGGTTTTCGGGGCTTTTTCCTGGCCGCACCTGTGGCGCTCCAAAAAAGACATCCATTGCATATTGCTGCTTCACCATAACGTGACGCATTGGGGAAAAGGATGCACTCATGCAAGCGCTCGCAAATGAAAGCCCGGTATTTTCAGGAGATTTCCAGCACTCTTCTTCGAGTCTTTGCGGCTTTGTGGTGATTTAATTAGGGAGTCTTATAGTCAAATGAGCGGCAGACGCTATTATTATCCTTCGGAGGCAGAGCGGAGGAGTACTTGGTATAGAAATGAAGAATTCTACGTTTGCTCTCATGTTCCGATGTCGTTGAAAGCAAATGACGATTCAGTGAACTCCAGTATTCAGCATACAGCGACACGCAACCCTCACTACCGAAAACGATAGATTTTGGCCTATTATCAGCAATCGCATCAAAGGCCAGTTTTACTTTTTCGCCCTTTGCTAGTGATGGTAAAAAGAAGGATTTAAAATCCGGATATTTTACTTGTGGTTCCCTATCGAGTGGAGTCCACATGTTGTTTTTGTCTTTTGCAGCGATATAAATGTTGAGGGCTGGTCCTACGCCGACATTTTCGATGGTCCAGCATTTTGTCCCCTCATCCCAGTAAAAAACCAAAACCGGATCAACATTTGCACAGCGATTAAGGAAATGAGACAGATATGTGATCACAATCGTAAGGAGTGAAACTACAAGAGCTGTAACTGCTGGAACTAGAATCGCCGTTGTTTTGGAAATTTCCATGAAAGGCTCCTTATAGGGTTCTGCTACTGATTAACTTGCTCGGGGCGGATTCGCCCAACGAGATTGCGGCCTTAACGTAGAAGAATTACTTCGTGCATTCGGTGAGACCGCGCACTTCAGGTTCGCTCGCCGTGGCCGAACCGCAGAGCGGCATCGCGTTGAGCACCGCGCCGACGAGAAACAACCCTGGCAAATGGAACCGAAAATCCGGAATCAAAAGGTGCGAATTCAATCATAGCCCCCCTTTCGCAACGGGTTCTGACGGGGAATGTGGCCTTATTTTTACAACAAACCCAAACAGCGACAAGCCGCAACGCCGACTGGGCCTACATCATTAGCAGGAAGGTTGCACGTTGGCGGTTGTGGCGTCAATTGTAATTACTCAGGTATTGTCTAGTTTTTAGGGGAAAGACAAGGGCGGGCTACATATTGGTCTGTCGAAAAAATAGAGACGGCTTTGAGAAAAGCCATCATCGGAAACATCGAGCAAAGGATGCTCAAGGGACTGAGAATTTCCGGGACAGGTTATTATTAGGGAAACAGGCTGCCCGCACTTGACGCGGCCGGGTTGATGTATTCCTGCGGATCGGAACCTGCCCCGTGTGTTGGGGTTCGCTGTTGCGATTGCGTAGAAGACCCTTCTTGCCTTCCGGCGACTGGGTAAGGATATTGGCGCCGGGGAGGGGAGAGATTCATCAGTGCGGCTTCGTGACATGAAGATTGTGGCGGACACAAATGCTTTTCTCGCGGTTGCTCTGGATGAACCAGAGAAGCCCGAGATCATTGCATCAACTCATGGACACGAGTTGGTGGCACCCGAGGTTTTGCCGTTCGAGATCGGAAATGCCCTGACGGCGATGCTGAAAAAGGGGACGTTGCGGGCTGGTCAAGTGACGGAAGCATGGGACATCGTGCAGACCATTCACGTCGAATTGCGCAAGGTCGATATGCCCGAATCCTTGCGTTTGGCCGCGCGGCTCGGCATCTACGCTTACGACGCGTATTTCCTCGAATGCGCGTTGAGCCTCAATCTGCCATTGTTGACACTGGACCGGGGAATGGTCCACAACGCCAAGCGGCTGGGCGTTGAAATCGTGAGGTTGGAACGATGAAAATCTATACGTATTCGGAAGCGCAGAAGCAGCTGCCCAAGGTGCTGGAGGCAGCGCGCAAGGAAGAAGTCCTTATCAAGAAGCGCAACGGCGAAACGTTTCGCGTGACGCGCGAGTTGCCGGCCTCGGCGGCCAAGTCTCCGTTCGATGTCCCCGGAATCAGGACACGCGCAACGACCGGCGACATCCTGCGCGCCGTCCGCGAATCACGTTCGGGTGAAGCGGGAGAATGAAAGAAGAGGGGCCTTATGGAGTCCCTTTTGAATTCCTTGAGCAGGATGCCCAAGCCAGCGGAAATATTGCGGAAAATTGTAAAAGACGTGCTGGTCAAATTAAACAGCCTTCCACGGCCGCCATTACGTCAGCCTTTGATTTTGCCATGCCCAAATGCGCCGCAGCCGCCCCCGTGGATGCACTTGCCCATTGACGCCTCAGCGCGCGGGCCGCAAAAAAGGAGTTGAGCCGTCGCGCCAGGCGCGAGAAGGCCGTCGCGAGAAGGCCGTCTGTCTCCTCTCTTGCTCCTACTGCCCGTTTCGCCCTTCCCGCCCCACGCGCCCTTCCGCCGTCTGCGCGCCCCCGGCCCCGCCGCTTCGCCAAAGGCAATCGAGATACGCGCCCCCGCCTCCCCCTGTGGCCCTTGCCGCGAATCCGTGGGAACACTCATAAAGGACTTGTTATGCCCCCAGCCAGCGTGAAACGCAACTGGCCGCCCAAGCGAGTGCTTCTGAAACTAAGCGGCGAAGTTTTGAAGGGACATGAGAATTTCGGAATCGACCGTTCGATGGTCGATTATGTGGCCCAAGAGGTTCTTTCCGCCGTCAAGATTCCCCTCGAAGTGGCCGTTGTAATCGGCGGCGGCAACATCTTCCGCGGCACCAGCGGCGCGGCCAGCCGCATGAAGCGCGCCGTGGCGGACCAGGTGGGCATGATCGCCACGATGATAAACGCGCTCGTGCTCCAGGATGCCCTGGAACAGCTGGGCCTCGAAACGCGCGTTATGACGCCCATCGAAATGAACGACGTGGCCGAACCCTACATCCGTCGGCGCGCCATACGGCATCTTGAATTCGGAAAGTTGGTCATTTTCGCCTGCGGCACAGGCAGTCCGTTTTTCTCGACCGACACGGCGGCGGCTCTTCGCGCCAGCGAAATCGAGGCGGACATCCTCGTCAAAGGCACGAAGGTGGATGGCGTTTACACGGCAGACCCCGCCAAGTGCCCCGGCGCCAAAATGCTCGAAAAGGTGTCCTACGACGATGCGCTTGCGCAGCATTTGCGCGTAATGGACGCCACCGCGCTCTCGCTTTGCCGTGAGAACAACATGCCCATTCTCGTTTACAACCTCCTGACGGAGGGCAACACTCGCCGGGCGCTGACCGGCGAAAAGATTGGAACACGAGTCGAAGGAGCGGCAGATCATGGAAACCCCTCTTAGCAAAATCCACAGAGAATCCGAGGAGAAAATGCACAAGGCTGTCGAGGCTATGGAACACGAGTTTTCCACCCTGCGGACCGGAAGGGCATCGCTGACGATTCTCGATGTCGTCCACGTGGATGCCTACGGCCAGAAGATGCAACTCAAGCAAGTGGGAAGCCTTTCGACCCCGGACGCGCATTCCATCCTCATCCAGCCGTGGGACCGCTCGCTGCTTGGGGCTATCGAAAAGGCGATTTTGGCGGCGAACATCGGCCTGACGCCGAATAATGATGGGCGCATGATTCGCCTCAACGTGCCCCCGCTGACCGAGGAGCGCCGCCGCGAACTGGTCAAGGTCGCCCACAAAATGGCGGAGGAAGGCCGCGTGGCCATCCGCAACATCCGCCGCCACGCCAACGAGGAAATCAAAAAACTGGAAAAGGACAAGGCGGTCAGCGAAGACGACGCGCGCAATGCTCAAATGGAAAATCAGAAATTGACCGACAAGTTTATCGAGGATGTCTCCGCGCGCCTCAAGCGCAAGGAACAGGAAATTATGGAAATCTAATGCACAAGGGCCGTGAAAATCCTCAGACCGCCCTTGAGCATCGCGTGGCGGCCTGGGCGCCCGAGGAACGCGATCTTCTCGCCCGGATCGACCTTCGCCGCCTGCCGCGCCACGTGGCGATCATCATGGACGGCAATGGGCGCTGGGCGCGCCAGCACGGATTCCGTGAGCGCATCGAAGGCCACAAGGCCGCCACAGAATCCGTTCGCGCCGCCATGACCACGTCGCGCGAATTGGGCATCGGCGTCCTGACCCTCTACGCCTTTTCCACGGAAAACTGGAGCCGCCCGCAGCGCGAAATCCAGGCTCTGATGCGGCTGCTCGAACAGTATTTGAAATCGGAAATTCCGGAGTTGCTGGAGCAAGGAATCCGCCTGGTGGCCTCGGGGCATCTGGACGACTTGTATCCAGCGGCGCGAAAGGCTCTCGACGAAGCCGCCGAGGCAACTATGCGTTGCGAGCGCATGATCCTGAATTTGGCGCTTTCCTATGGCGGACGCCAGGAAATCGCTGATGCGGCCCGCGAAATCGCCCGCCTCGCCGCCGAGGGCCAGCTCGATCCGGAGTCTGTCACGCCAGAAACGTTTGCCGCGCATCTTTACCGCCCGGAATTGGGCGATCCCGATCTGCTTATACGCACAAGCGGCGAAATGCGCGTTTCGAATTTTCTTTTGTGGCAGATTGCGTATGCGGAATTGCATGTCACCCCGGTTTTATGGCCCGATTTTCGCCGTGTTCATTTTTTAGAAGCCCTGATTGACTTTCAGGGCCGTCATCGGCGATTTGGACGTGTCAGTTAGCCAGAGAGCGCGCAAGTCCAGTTCGCAACAGGCGCGCCGGCTTCATCTCGAGTCCCTTTTTCCTCGCTGTGGCGAGCCGTTTGGCCGCACGCGATTCTTGTAATACTATAGGGGCGCGGCGCTCGTCCCAATTCCCTCATCCATCCGGAATCTTTTCGCTCGGGCCTTAACGATGTTCTGGCAGCGCACACTTTCCGCCTTTGTCCTGATTTCGCTGGTTCTTTCGGGCCTGATTTTTACCGGCCTGATTGCTCGGTTCATTCCGATCGTGTTTTTGATTGTGGTGGCTTTGCTGGGCGTCGTTGAGGCCTGCAAATTGCTCGCCGCGATCGGACTGCCCGCGCGCGGAAGCCTGGCATTTGTCTCGGCCATGTGCCTGTGCGCGAGCGCGGCCCTCGGGCGCCTCGAACACCTGCCCATGATCCTCGCAATCACAATGATGGGCGTTTTCATTATCCATATCTTTTCACCGCCCAAGGAATTCAAGGGCGCGGTGGAAAACGTGGCGGGGACGCTCATTGTGCTGTTGTGGGTGGGATTGCCGCTGGCGATGGCCCTCGATCTGTTTGTTTCGCGCGATCTGTTTTCGATGGAAGGCGTCGAGGGGCGCCGCTGGCTCAAACTCCTCTTCGCCGTGGTCTGGAGCACAGATTCCTTCGCCTATATGGTGGGGAAATCCATAGGCCGCCGCAAACTGACGCCCATCAGCCCCAAGAAAACCTGGGAGGGGGCCTTTGGCGGACTGATTGGCGGCGGTATCCTCATTCCCGTGCTGCTCAGTTATATCTTCCCGACGCCCTACCCGCACGCGAGGCTGCTCGAATTCATTCTGGTTTCGTGCGGACTTTCGGTGCTGACGCAGCTGGGCGACCTTGCCGAATCGCTTGTCAAGCGCCAGGCGGGCTTCAAGGACTCTGGAACCACTTACACCGGTCACGGCGGGATTCTCGACATCATGGACGGTCTATTGTTTGCCTCCGCTGGCCTGTGGTGCTACGTCTGGATCATGACTCCGCACGTGCTCGTCTAGGCGGGCGCGTATGAAGAGAGAAGGATAGCGCGGAATTCGCCGCCTTAGAGATGCCATGAGCCGCATAGGAATTGCACAGAGATTCGAGGACCGCTGGCTTCGCGTGCGCGATTCGGCGCGGGCGCGCGGACCGGTGGATCATCTGCTGCAATGCGCGCTTAGCGCGGCGGTCTGGCCGTATCGCGCGGGAGCGTGGCTCCACCGCACTGCCTATCGCTGTGGCGTTCTGCCGGTCGAGCGCGCCGAAACCCCCGTGCTGTGCGTTGGGAATCTGACCCTGGGCGGAACGGGCAAGACGCCAGTGATCGAGTGGCTGGCGGCGCGGCTGGGCGAGGATAAACGCCGGTGCGCGGTCATCTCGCGCGGATATGGCGGCGGCGCGGCGACAATGAAATCCATCGAGGCCCTCGTTGTCAGCGACGGCAAAAAAATCTATTTCGGCCCCAAACTGGCGGGCGACGAACCCGTCGAATTGGCCCGCTCGCTCAAGGGCGTTCCGGTGGTGATTGGCGCGCGGCGCATCGAGGCCGTCCGCCTGGCCGAACGCCAGTTCAAACCCGATCTGATCCTGCTCGACGACGGCTTTCAGCACTACGCCCTGGCGCGCGACGCCAATTGGGTGGTGATCGACGCCACGCGCCCGCCCGAGCGTCTGAAACGCTTTCCGCGCGGCAGCTTGCGCGAGGGCATCAAGGCGCTGCGCCGCGCCCACGTCGTGATCCTCACCCGCTGCGGCCTCGCCCCCGGCGAAGGCATCGAACCCGACGCCCTCGCGCGGCGCTATCAGGTCCGCTATCCGCATTTGCTCGTGGTGCAGACGCGATTTGTCCCGCGCGGACTGTGCGATTTGGAGGGCGCGCTGCAATTCAGCGCCACGCAGGCCAAAGGACGGCGCGCCGTGCTGTTTTGCGGCGTGGGGCACCCCGCCTCTGTTCGCGGCTCCGCCGAGGCGATGGGGTTGGAGATCGTTGCCGAGGAAATCCTGCCCGACCATGCCGCGGCGGGGGGAAGTATGCTCGAACGCCTCGGCCGCCGCGGACTCGATGGTGGCGCGGAATTCATGGTCTGCACCAGGAAAGACGCCGTGAAACTCGTGGCGGCCGCCGTCGCCCGCGCCCCCTTGCCTATTCTAACGATTTCCAACCAACTCGCCTTCCTCGATCCCCACGACGAACGCCGCCTCATGAACCTCGTCTATGATCTGCTGGATCCATCGCCCCCCAAATAGCGCTTGGCAATCTTTAAAAAAGAAGTTTTTAATTCTTGGCAGGGATTAAAAAGCCATTCTCTAATGCGAAATGAAGCCATTTCGCATAGACAAAAAAGGGGTGCTAATTAATGAAAATTAACCTTATGGGACATAGAAGATGCTGCTTTTCGCACAGTCACGATGTGGAGCCATTGTCGGGCAAACATGGCCAATCCAAGTCGCATGGAAAGCCTGGCGCGCCGCTAGAGTGGGAAACGTCCCTACTAACCAAAGGTCTTATACGCGGTTTGGGCCTTTCAGGAGACTTTGAAATCGAATTTCAATTTCAGGAGGAAGAACTGAGAAACTGGCTGGCTGTCTATGTGGAAGAATGCCCGGAAAAGGCGCTTCGGCTTTTGTCGGAAATGCAAGTGGAAGCGCTGATAAATGTTGCTCAGAAAAAACAAGATAATAACGCTGGAGTGTAGCGTTTTTTCCTCAAGCGGCGAGAAGGGGCGCATAGGTCTTGATA
>CAYUNT010000211.1:0-7397 GCA_964446285.1 uncultured Candidatus Sumerlaeota bacterium
CTCCCCCGGACGCGGGAGCGGCCGGGGGAGGGGGGAGAGGGATTGGGGGTTATGGGCTGTGGACGCACCGTCTTCTACTTGTGGATGCGGCGTCCTCGGCGCGGGTTGGGGGAGTGTTGCGGGTGCGTTACACGATGTCGTAATACACCCGATCAAAGAAAACGGCGATGTCGGTCGGGACATAGTCGGCAGAAAGAGGCTGGATGGCCAGGCCGAATTGCCGCGTGCTCGATGCGCCAAACACCGGCTCGAACGTGTCATTGAGTTCAATTGTGAAATTGCCCGCGCCATGACTCACCACGGCGATGTAGGAACCCGAAGTGCCCTAAGTGACGAAGCGCGCATTCGAGATTTGCGCCTTTTCCGCACCCGTCCGCGTGTGCGGCGTCAGCAGGCAGCGCCAGAATCCCACGCGCGACCCCACCGGAATGACCGGCGTGTATTGGATGAGCAGATTCGCCCCGTCCAGGTGCGCTTCCGTTACGCCCGGCTTGGGCGGGCAGGTGAACGCGCTTGGCGGCGTGTTCGTGAGGCTCACCCCGCTCAGCAACCGGTGCATGTTTACAGCCACAAAGAGCTGCTGGCCCGACATGGTATAGGCCGAGCCATCCACCCGGCGGCGCGTCACGTTCGCCGCCGCCTGTTTCCAGGCAAGGCATTGCGCGCCATTCAGCGACGAATACGCGCTTGTCACCGTCTTGACGATGTTGTGGATCGACACCTGCGGCGAGGTCCGCGGATTGTCGGGAATGATCAAGGGCCGAGCCACGCCTGAGCCATTCACTCCGGAATAGACGAGATCGCGCACCTTGCCATGTATATCGCGAATTGGATCGCGAAAGACTACCCGAGCCATATTGCTATCCTTCCTTTCTGGTTGTTCGTTTGTTCTGCCTCATCGGCACGCTTGCGAATGCGAAAGCCCTTCCCTCCCTCCGCTCCCGGCGGAGGCACTCTCGCCGCTTCCGCCCCGCCGCGCTGATATGCCCGCCATTCCGATTTCGTTTCTTTCGCTCCTTTCGTATCTTTTGCGCTCTTCGTGGTCTTCGTGGATGAAAATTCCTGGCTGTGTTCCATCGGCCTGCTCCTCCCTCCGCGCCCCGCGCCCTTCGCGCCTCCGCGGTGAGTTTTTCCCACTCTCACCCGCCGGAAGAACGCCAGCGCAGCGACTAAGGCCTATAGAAAGGGAAATCCTCAAATAGCCAAGTCACCCAAAGACACTCGTGTCCTCTTCTGTCCCAAAATCGACACCGCGAAGAGTTTTTCCTGCTGCTTGTGATCTTCAATTGAGCAAGGCAATCATCCCTGCCTGCTCGGTTGACGTCCTGCTCCGTGGAGTATAGAAGTCCGGATTGGAGGGAGGATGAATGTGATGCCCTGGAATCGGATTTCTCAGAACGTGTCTAATAGAGCGAAGGGTTCGATGGCATTATGAAAATTCACGATCAGGCAAGGAGAACGAGTATCGTAAAGCGCCAACTCAGGCGTATTGTTATTGAATAGAGGCGGCATTGTGCGATTCCACTTTTTCCCTCTATCGTTGAGAGCGATTGCGCCGAGGTTTTTCCGAAAGATTCCGCTGGCATTCATGATTTTTGCGGCTGCCCATCTGGCGCAACAAGCCAATTGCGCTCATGTGGACCCAGCCCAATTGAACCTTGGGCGGAGGGTGGTTGTAGTTGACCCAGCGGCGTGGGAGAGATGGGGGCAGGGTCTGCAGAATCCATCGAGCGGCGCAACCGTGGCGGCGAAAGAGCGCGCGGCGCTTTTTGCCGTTCCGGAGCCGGATTCGCAAATGGTCTGGCAGCAATCGCTCCGCCCGGTCTGGCTCGATTTTCATCATTCCATGACGCTGACCTATCGCTCGCATGTCCCTTCGGCGGGCGACATCATAATTGATAATGCTGCAGCGGCTTTTAGCGGGAACTGGAGCACGGGAACGTCCGCGCCCAACAAATACGGCGCGGATTATCGTTATGCCGCCTCGGGAAGCGGGGCGGCGGCCACCTACAATGCCAATGTTCCCACGGCGGGAACTTACGCGGTTTATGTGTGGTATCCGCATGGAGCCAATCGCGCGGATAATGCGCCATGCACCGTGATTTTCAGCGGCGGCTCGCACACGTATGCTGTGAATCAGCAGGAAAACGGCGGGCAATGGGTGCGGCTTGGCGCGCATTCTTTCGAGGCGGGCGGCGGACAGATTGTAATTGGAACGGCGGGCGCAAATCCGTCTGTGGTCATGGCGGATGCCGTGCGGTTTATTCTCCAGAACAAGGCCGCATCCTCCCATTCATCTTCCGCGTTCAGCGCGCGCAAAGCCGCCGCGCAATCCGTGGATTTTCCGCTGGTGCGCCTTAAGGCCGGAACGGATTCATGGTTCACTGCGCTGAATTACTCGGGGATCGAAGCCGATGGGCAGACGCATACGAAAACAATCGATCTGCGCTTGCTGACGCAGTCCGCCCAGATATGCGGGATTCAGATTCGGCTCGATTCCGACAGCACCACAGGCACGACTTTCCTTTTAGAGAATTGCGAATTCACGGATCAGCCGCCGGGGCATCGCTATCCGCCCGTTGTGGAGCGCCCCCCCGCCCAGGCTGGATTCGTGCTGGACGCATCGAGCACGGCGGGCTGGATGGCGCGCACGGACTGGATTGGAGTCAATCCGCCGCAGGAGTATTCCGTGCGAGCGGCGGGCGGCTCGCTGATCTTCGCCGTGGCGGACGCGAGCAAGGCAATGAAATGGAGCAAAACCCTTTCCGTGGCGCAGGATGTCAGCGCGTATCCGTATGTGGTCATGCGCTATCGCTGCGGCAATTTGCGCGCCAGCGCGTCGGATTATGCGCTTTATCTGAGCGGCACGGACTCGGCGGGGACGGCGGCGGAGGCGCGTCCGTTTTACCAGGCGAGCCTGATCGCGGACGGGACGTGGCGATGGGCCGTCGCGCAGGCGCCCGGGATTTCCAAGGTGAAATTGGTCGCGGTCCAGACCGCCGCGAATGCCGCGGGCAACGCGTATCTGGAAATTAGCACGCTGCAATTTATGGACAGCGATCCGCGCACCAATCTCAGCTATTTCACATCGCTGGATGCGGGCTGGGACGGCCTGACCAGCGGAACGGCTGGCTTTGAATTCCTCGATCTCACAACGCTTTTCAACGCAGATGCCGATCAACTGCTTCCGAGAATGTCACTGAATCTGCCCTGGTTTGGCAGCGAACAGTTGACGGCCGCCGGGCGCGTTCCGTTCCGAATCCGCCTCGAAAATCCCAATCTCGTCGCCACAGAATTGCCCACTCTTTCCAATCTCATCGTTCCCGTGAGGCAGCCGGCCTGCGAGGTGTATTTGCTGTTGGGAACTTATTTTCCCGCGGCGGAGGACTCCTCCTCGAATCAGATTCTCGCAGCGGTGGACGAGACGGAACGGTTCTCGGTCAATGTGGCATACGCCGATGGAACCAGAGAAGATTACCTTCCCGCGGACATTTCCTCTGGCCTGCATCGAATAGAAAACATGACGTTCTCCGCCTTGGCGTTTCCGGCGGACCCGGGCCGCGCAATCGAGACAATCACCTTGCGAGACCGCAGCGACGGCGGACTCTTTGCCCTGGCCGCTGTGTCATTGAACACCTCGGGAAAACGCATGTATGAAAAGGCTTTTGCCATTCCGCCTCCGGACGTTGTGGCGTCGATTCCCGATCCGCCCGGCCGCGCCGCGCGCATCGAATTCTCCACTCCCACTCTCATTCTGGAAAACGCATATTCCATCATGCGCATGAATTGCTCCGCCGGATTGGCGCTGCGCGAATGGACTTCGCATTTTACAGGGCATTCACTCCTTGGATCCGAGGCCGATGGGCGCATATTCTCGGGAAAAATCGGCGCCGCCGCATTCACCTCGCGGGATTTTGAGGTGAAAAGCGTCGATGTTCGCACAAGCGGCACGGACATCATTGCATCCATTGGGCTGTCGCTTCGCGGGTTTAATGCAACGCTCGATGGCACGCTTCTGGCATGGACCAAATCGCAAAAAGCAAAGAATCAACAGAATATAGAGGCTGCTCAGGATGCGAATGATTTTCATTTCTCGCTCGAACTGAAAAATGAAGGAGCGCAATCGCTGCCCCTGGAAATCACTTTCCCCGACCTCCCGCAACTGACCCTCGGCCCCGATCCCGCGAATCTCCATTACGCTTTTCCGCGCCAGACCTTTCTACTGGGAAGCGCCGCTGTGGCAGTGGAAGAATCTTATTCCGGCGATTTTCCTGTGCAATTCATGGATGTTTACGATCCATCGCAGGGATGGGGGCTGTGCCTTCTCGTCAAGGACCTGAACCTAATATCCAAATACTTCCGTCTTGCGAAAAACGCAGATTCCGCCTCACTATCCGTCCGCTATCCGACGTTGGCAAGCAGGGGCCTCCCCGCGGGTGCCACGATGGAACTGGCGCCATTCGCGCTGCATCCCCACGTGGGCGATTGGCACGAGGGGCTGGCCGCCTACCGCCGCTGGAGCCAAATATGGTATGCCCCGCGCTCGCCCCGCCAGAAGTGGTTTCAGGAAATTTACACATGCCGCCGGGATTATCCGACAGGCGGAAGCGGCTATCTTTTCGACCGAACCGCGAACACTTACACCTTCGATTTGGAAATCCAAAACGCAGCACGCAATTTCGGCGCGCCACCCGACCTTATCGACATCTCCAGCTGGGGTTGGTCGCCCACCACCGGGCGCGTGGGCGATTACCGCCGCTACGATCTGGGCGGCCTCGATAATTTCCGCTCCGGGATTGCCTATTCGCAGCAGCGTGACATTCCGGTTGGCCTTTACATCGAAGGCTATGGCCTCGATGACCGTTCGACCATCTGGTCGCAAGGCGGGTCGGATTGGGTCATCATCAAATCCACCGGCGCACCTTATGGAACGGATCCTCATGTCTGGATGATGTGTTCTCATGTGGCCGCTTGGCAAAATTATATGCGCGAACTGTATAATGGCGTCGCGGCGGAAACGGGCGCGGACGCCATGTATATCGACGTCTATGGCATGGCCTGGGATTCCTTCGCCTGCCACAGCGGCACGCACGGCCACGCCATCGGCGAAAAGCCCCTGCGCGGCGAAATGCAGATGACACGCGCCATACGCGAGGGCCTCAACGCCGTCCGCCCGGGAATTCCCATCTACACGGAATACACGCCAGTCGATGTCACGAGCCAGTATCAGGACGGATCGTTTTCTTACACGATTTGGTATGGCGACAACCAGGTCTGCCCGACGGAAACTAATCTCTATCGTTTTTGCTTTCCGGATTTCAAACAGATCGAGATCGTCAATGGCCTTTTCGACGCGAAAAACTGGACCGAGGAAGGGCTGAAAAAAGCCTTTATGAATGGCGAGGGCCTGTGGATTAAGGGAGAATTGGGGTCGTGGTATGACGCAAACACCCTCGCGTTCTACAATAAATCCCACGAAATTTTCCGCGATCATCGCGACGCGTTCACTTGCGCCGATCCTGAGCCTTTCTTGCCCGTGAGCGTGGGCAATGTGTTTGCGCACAGGTTCGCCGCGGGCGAAAAGCAAATCATCAATTTGTATAACGCGAACTGGAGCGGCGTCTCGGGCGAACTCCTTCGCATCGGCGCGGTTTCCGACGCCCACGTGGTGGATTTGTGGGGCGAGAGGATGCTCGAAATAGTCCCCGCCGCACCTGCCGCCGCTGGCGCCCTTGCCGCCCCTGCTGCCGCCGCCAACCCCGCCTCCGCCACCCACGCCGTGCAGGATTACGCAATTCGGGCGCGCCTGTTCCCGCGCGACATCGGATGCGTCGGCATTTTCAAGCGCCGCATGGACGTTCGGCGCGACGGCGACATGTTGACCATCTCACTTTTGGGCGCGGCCGCGATTCCTGACGCATCGGCATCGATCGAACTCGTTGGCGTGAACGGGCAGCAGCGCCGCGTGCAAACCATCCCCATCACAAAGGCGGAAGTATCCGCCTCAATCTCCGCCTATTTCACGCCGCTTCCGGACACACTGCTCATCAAATACAAACAGAACGGGATTGTCCTCGACGAATACATCCTCGCCAGCCTTGCCGCCCCCCAGCCTCCGCCTTCCGTCCTCTGGGCGCTGTATTGAGCGGACGCTTCCGGGCCGAAATCTGGCAGGTATTCAGATGAAATAAGGAACCAAGGGCGCGTTGCAAGCGGAGGCACAAAGGGGATTGTATTGTCAGCCGTTGGTGTGATTTCCAGATGCCGTTATGCACGGGAGCAAGCGGGCGGCTTGTCCATAATGCAAAAGGGGTAATTCCATGTGCCGATTCGTTCTGTATCAGGGTGCGCCAATCACGCTTTCCACGTTGATTGCTGAACCAGTGAACTCCCTAATTAGCCAGGCTATTCACAGCCGCGAGCAAGCGGATCCTGTCAACGCCGATGGATTTGGATTTGCCTGGTATGTTCCAGAAATCAGCCGGGAGCCGGCGCTTTTTCGCTCCGTAATTCCCGCATGGAATGATCGCAATCTGCGAGAACTCGCTCGAGTCACCCGCAGCGGGTGCATTCTTGCGCACGTGCGCCGCGCATCCCCCAATCTTCACACCACCGAACTGAACTGCCATCCTTTTGTATCTGGCCGCTTTGCCTTTATGCATAACGGCGACTTGCCTGGTTTCCCCCGCATCAAAAGGCTTATACAGCAAAACCTCTCTGACGAGGCATTTCAGGTCATCCAGGGGAATACCGACTCCGAGCAGATATTTGCCGTGTTCCTCGATCAGCTGCGAAAGTGCAATTCCGGTGCAAGCCATCGGGATTCAACCGCCGATATTCTGGCCCAGGCACTTTCCGATTCCATCTTCTATCTTGTGGAGTTGTGCCGCCAGGCGGGCGTCGAGCAGGCAAACACGTATCTAAACATCGCGGTTTCGGATGGGCGATGCTCCGCCATCAGCCGCTTCAGCACCGCCCCTCCCGCCGAAACGCTTTCGCTTCATTACCACACGGGCAAACGCTATGTCTGCGAGAATCATATCTGCCGCATGATTGAGCCGGACGAAGGCCAGGGCGCCGTCGTTGTGTCTTCCGAGGCGTTAAGCGATGATCCTGGATGGGCCAAAATTCATAACAACCACATGCTTGTCATTCATGCGGATCGCAAAGTCGAATTGCGCCCGATCCATTAGGCGCCGATGGAAACGCATCACTTGGACAAGGCGGCGAGCCAGGAACTGTTCAAAGTTGCTGGTGGCATGAGCATTTGGCCCGTGATTCCGGTGGCTTGGGCGTCTCGCCCAAGATTTTTCCTGCACTTTGAACAGTTCCTGGGCGGCGAGCAGGACAATTCCGTAAATGCTTCTCACGGGTTTTTAAGGGGATGCATAGGGCTT
>CAYUNT010000212.1:0-7310 GCA_964446285.1 uncultured Candidatus Sumerlaeota bacterium
CCCTATGCATCCCCCTAAAAACCCGTGAGAAGCATTTACGGAATTGTCCTGGTCGGCAGGCAGGAGCTGTTCAAAGTGCAGGAAAAATCTTGGGCGAGACGCCCAAGCCACCGGAAATCACGGGCAAGATGCCCGTGCCACCAGCAAATTCGAGCAGTTTCTGGGCCGGCAGAGACAGAGCGGGAACGATTTCGGCAGGATCGACAGGAAAAAAACTTTGCAAAAAAGTTGACGGTTTTATTGGCGCGTAATAATCTTGATGATGTTTGGAAGTAGTTTTTGCGGGAGAACCACATCCTTTAATCGGTGTGGGAATTCGGGAGCGGCGTGCATGCCGGAACAAATTGCGGGGTGGATTGGGAGCGGTTCAAAGAAGCAGCCCTTGGGGGCGTTCGGGGGGATTCGCGGTCCATTGGACAGGGGGGTATTTCGACGGTAGCACAGCAGTGTCGTTCTGTTGGTTATTGAATCGAAAGGAGTTAATGCCATTTGCCAAAACGGGGAGCGGCGGCTTATTGCGTCCGGCATCGCTCCGCCGAATGATTTTCAGCGCGCGGCGGGACTTCGCAGTTTGGCGGCACTTAATATTAATACAGTGGGACGGCAGAAACCATGAAACGAGAGATGAGTGTAAAAGCATTCGGCAAGGCGGAGGGAAAAACGAGAATGGCAGGAACAACGAGAGCGGCCCGGGCGAAGCGTTGGGCAATGTGCGCTCTGATTCTGGCCGGAGTGGCGCTTTCGTTCGCGCTGGCCGCCAACGCCCTGGCGCAGGTTTCCGAGTTCAAAATCAGAAATCCGGTCAGTGAAGCCACGATACAACTTGGCTATTCGTGCGCGATCGACGGCAACACGATGATCCTCGGCGCGCCTTATTCCACAGTAAATGGTGTCAGCGGAGTGGGATTCGCATCGGTGTATCGTCGCAATGCGCAAGGGGAATGGGCTTATGAAGACAGTTTGACTGTGCCCGGGGCCGTCGCCAATAGCTACGTTGGCCTCTCTGTGGCCGTGTCGGGCGATACGGCGATTGTCGGGTCGGGAATCAATGCCGTATATATTTTCACCCGCTCGAGTGGAATCTGGACGCTTGAGACTTCGCTGACTCCGTTTCCCGGAACCTCCGCCGGCAATTGCGCTGTGGCATTTTCAGGAGACACTCTTTTGGTGGCGCCCACATGGAGCTACACCATAATGGAAGTTGCCGTTTATATGCGCGAAAACGGAACCTGGACAAAGCAAACTTCAATCACGCCGCCAAGCGGAGTCGTGGTGAAAAGTTTTGGCATTGCCGTCGCTTTGGATGGGGATACGGCGGCTGTCGGCGCTTGTCTCGTGGATTGGACATCCAACTACCACGGCGAGGTGTATATTTATACGCGCGGCGGCTCGATTTGGACGTATCGGACCACGCTCAATTCCCCCGACGCGCCTATTTATGGGAACTCCTTGTTTGGCGAATCTCTGGCGCTAAAGGACGGCACGCTGGTTGCCGGCAGGCCGCACTACGAACATCAGAACAATAAAGGTTCCATTCATGTCTTTGAAGGAAGCGGTTCAGAATGGACCGCGCAGGCCAGCTTGGTTGGCTCCAGTGTAATGAACAGCGACGAATTTGGCTGCTCCGTTGCGATTTGTGACGGCCGGATTCTTGCCGGCTCCCATCTGAAAGGCGCGTATGTTTTTGAACGCGAGGGGTCCGTTTGGACACAAAAAGCGAAATTGACTGCCAACGACGCCTATACGGGTTCCTTGGGCGTTGCCGTGGCGCTTTCTTCAGATACAGCCATAGCAACTGACACCTCGGATGAATCCGGCGGCGCGGCCTATGTTTTTTCGCTGAATGGCTCCGCGTGGACAAGGCTTCCAATAATTGCCTGTGGAGACAAGAAGGAAGACTATTTTGGAATCTCGACGGCGATCCATGGAAACACGGCCGTTGTGGGCGCCCAGAATGCGTATGGAAAAGACGCGGAGGGGCAAGGGGCGGCTTACGTATATACCCGCATGGGTACAGCGTGGGTTCGGCAGGCAAAACTCGTTGCCTCCTATGGGCCTACGGCCACTCGCTTTGGGTATTCCACAGCGATTTCCCATGAAACAGTGGTTGTTGGTGCATGGAAAGATAGCGAAGTGGACACCGAAGCTGGAGCGGCCTACGTTTTTGCCCGTTCGAACGGAATATGGACTCAGCAGGCCAAATTGACTGCCGGCGGCGGCGGGTTTGCTTACTTTGGGCGCTCAGTGGCGATAGATGGCAATTCCATCGTTGTGGGAGCGGATTTCGCTACCAATCAGGGCACAATGTCCGGGGCAGCCTATGTGTTTACCCGTTCAGGTGAGGCATGGACGCAACAGGCAAAACTCACTCCATCCGATGGCGCGGAAATGGATCGGTTTGGGGCCAGCGTGGCCATTCAGGAAGACACGGTTGTTGTCGGCTCGTACTTGGACGATGAGGTGAGCACAAATTCTGGCTCGATCTATGTTTTCGTGAAATCGGGGGGAACTTGGATGCAACAGGCAAAACTGACCGCCTCCGATGGAGCAGAAGGCGACATGCTTGGCCTGCCCGTGGCGATTTCGGGCGATACGATTGTTGTAGGCGCCTACAAGGACGATGATGCGGGAGAAGATTCCGGCTCAGCATATATCTTCACGCGGACAGACGGCGTGTGGTCGCAGCAGGCGAAACTCATAGCCTCCGATGGCGCCGCTGGCGATAATTTTGGCAAAACCGCTGTTATTTCGGGAGACACGGCCCTTATCGGCGCGCCGGGCGATGATGATAAAGGGTCAAACTCCGGCTCGGTGTATGTGTTCCGCCGCACGGGTTCTACGTGGACGCAGTGGGGAAAACTCACTGCTTCCGACGGCTTGGCGGGCGACGGATTGGGCAGCGACAATTCCATCTCGCTCAGCGGACCTTATGCGCTGGTTGGCGCGCCCTACGCGGATGACAAGCCAACGCAAAGCGGCGCCGCTTACGTGTTCACGCTGCCTTTCAACTTCGGCACGGCGGGCGCAGCCCTGCTTATCTACTAAAAACCGTTTCGAATTCTCGATTTTCACCCGCAAAGGCACAAAGACACGAAGAAGAAAGGCGGATTTCTCCAAGGTCCTTCTATCTCTCTTCTTTGTGTCTTTGTGCCTTTGTGGTTATCTTATATAGACCCTTAAGAAGATGGCGCCGAAGGCGGAGATTTGGGTGAAGACTGCGGCGGGGGCGTTTGCGGAAATGGCGTATCGGGAGGCGGCGTTTCTGTCGAGGAAGCGGCACTGCCCGCAAGTCCGGCGGCTCCCGCGGATCCAGCGGCGCCCGTCTTTGCCAGGCGCGGACGCAATCCGGCCACGTGCGTCAGGAAATAATACGCCACCGGAACGGCCAGCAGCATTCCATACACGCCAAACAAATGGTGGCCGAGAAACAACACGATCAGCGTCACAACCGGATTCATCCCCATGTGATAAGCGTAAATCCGGGGATTGAGAACATAGGCTTCCAAAAGATGCACCAAAATGATTACCGCGACGGCGCATCCGGCGAGCCAGATTCCGCCCGAGTTGAAGGCCACCAGAATAATGGGAATGCTCGAAATAAACACGCCCAGCACCGGGATGAAGCTGCAAAAGAATACGATGACCCCGAGGAGCGCCGTCCGCGGGATGCCTAAGATCACCATGCCCAAAACCGTAAGAAACGTGTTGGCTAGCGCGATGAGCGTCTGGGCCTCGAACGCGCGCCCGACCACCTGCCCAAACCGCACGACAGGCATAGCGGTTTCCTGGTAGAAATCGTGCAATTTGGTGTCGCGGAAGCGTTTGACCTCGCGGCGCAATCGAGCCAGGTCCATCACGATCAAAAAACTGAAAAAGCTCGAAAGAATCATCATGGAAAGGACGTGCAGCACCGTCTTGACAAATAGCGGAATGTGCTCGGCCACGCGGTCTGTGCCCAGGGCGATTTCCTCGCGGATGCGGTCGCGGTCGCCGTAGCTGACGATGATCGGGGCCAATTCCGGGTAGCGCGTCTTGAGATCTGTCACCAAATCGCCTAGTTTGGTTTCGAGTTCAGGCAGGTCCTTGGCGAACTGGCGCGTTTCCTCGAACACGCGGGGCACAACCACGTAGCCCATGCCGCCGATCACGCATATCAGAACAACATAAATCACGCAGATGATGACGCGGCGCGTTACAGGAAGGCGTTCGACGGCGAATTCGCTGATCCGGTATGTGATAAAGGCCAGAATGAACGTGAGCAGCACGAATCCAAATAAATCGCGCAAAATGAAAAGAATGAAGAAAAAAACGCCCCAGATCAGCGTCTTTTTCGCGAGCGCGTAGAGTTTGGGCCAGTCAAACGCCATGCTGCAAACCGCATCCTGCCGAAAAATGGAGGCGAAGCGCGTGTGAGATCGCCAATCTCCGCGCGGGCATCCTCATGCCGCTTCCGCGCGCGCGAGCGCACGCCTCAGTTTTCATTCTGCCTGGAAAAATCCTCCGAGGCAAGGGCAAGGGCGCAGCAATCTTCGCTGAATCGGACGTCAAACCCCATTTCTCTGGCGCACGCCACGATCCCTTCCGACGGATATGCAATGGCATTGAAACCCAGCGCGAGCGCGTGTTCTTCAAGGCGGCGTTGTGTGCGGCCGCCGGTTTTTGCGCACCCGAGCGTCAGAAACACGCCAGGGAACTCGCGCCGGGCGGCGGACATCACGTCGAGGACCGCCGGAATATCCACGCGGCAGGCGGCCATGGGCGTTTCGCGCAGCGGCGTCAGGACGACGAGGGCCAGCGCCTTCACTGCGGCCGCGTGGCCCTTGAGCATTTCAATCGCGCGGTATTCGCCCTTCACCTGGCCCCAGGCGAGTCCGGCCAGAATGTGCGGCGCAAGCGGCAGGCCGAGACCTTCCGCCAGGTCGAGCGACGCCTCCACATCCGCCACCGACCGGTCGCGCAAATGATACACGCCGCGCAGGGTTTCGTCGTCGCCGACAATATCGAGCATCAGCGGATCAACGCCGATTTCCGCGGCGGCGCGGGCAAAATCCGGCGTGGCCAGTTTTGTGTGCGCCGCGAAACGCAATCCCCAGCGCCGCCGGGCCTCGCCGGCCGCCTCCGCAAACTCCACAAGCGGAATCGCCCCATCCGGTTCGCATCCGCCCGTGAGGAGAATTCCGCGGCAGCCTTTATTATGCAGATTTTCGCATAGGCAAAGAAATCCCTCGGGCGACTGTGCATGATACAGCGCGCCGAGCATCCGTCCGCGGCAATGATCGCATTGCAGCGCGCAACGGGTTCCGCGCAGCGACACGGCCACAAATCGCGGCTCGCCGCTTGGGCGGAATTCGTCCGTTTCGTAGCGTTTGATGCATGGCGCGGAGAAAACAATGCGTTTCATGGCGTTAGCGCAAAGACCCTTGCGCCGCCTCTGTTTTATGGAGGCTGCCGTTTATTTGCGCGAGGATGCGCCGCATGTCCGTCTCGTCCGGCGCGAAGGGATAATTGCGCAGAAGGTCATCGTCGGGCGGCGAATTTGCAAACGGACGGTTGCAGGCGACTTCGCCGTCCGCGCCCGGGCATCCGCGCGTGCGGAAGGGTCGGCCCGAATCCACAACGCGCTTCAAAACGCTGTCGGAAACGCCGAAATCCTCCAGGCGGCCCGAGGCGGGATCGAAACGCATTTTCTCCGCCCGCGCCAGGTCCGAATCGATCAGTTCACAGGCCACCTGCACGCGCCGGTAGGAATCCATTGGCGGCGGAGCGGCCCCGGCGAGCGAGGTCCCAGGCTCGGGATAGAACGAGAAGAGATGATTGACCCCGCCCATGTCGCGCACGCGCTGGAACGCCGCCGCCATTTCGCGTTCGGTCTCGCCCAGCCCCACGATAAAATGGCTTCCCACCTTGTCTTTCCCGAACACGGCCACGGCGTCGGCGAAGACCTCCCAATACCGCGCCCAGCGATGGGGTCCGCGCGCGGCGCGCCCGCGATGCTGGTCAAAAAGAGATTCCGTCGCCGCGTCAATCGCCACGCCGATGCGGTCCGCGCCCGCGGTGAGAAGCGCTTCGAGGTGTTCGCGGCGGATGAGCGTCGGCGCGATGAGCACAGACACAGGTTTGCGCGTTGTTTCGGCGATCTGTCGAGTGAGCGCGATCGTGTCTGTCACGCTGCGGGAGTTCGTTATCATCGAAAGGCATGTCCGGGCCACAACGCGGTTTTTCGCCACGCGATCGAGCACATCCGCCGTCGGGCGCACCCACCAGGGGACGCGAATGAAACTGCGGCCGGTTTCGCTTTCGCCGTCGCCGCTTTCGGAATTTCCCTTTTGCGCGAGTTGGCGTTCGCGCGCCAGACCGCAATACGAGCAATTGGCCGCGCACCCGTTCGAGTAGGTGAGCAGCAGGTTGATGCACGTCATCCGTGCGGCGCGATGAAACCGCGCGGGCGAATACCCGAGTTGCATTGCCGCCGCGAGGCTGAGTTTGACGAATTCAGGGCTTTCTTCGATGGGTAGGGTCATGAGCGGAAAATCCAGAAGTCAAAATAGCGGGCCGGTTAAAATTGCGATCCCAGGCGCGTGGTTTCGCACCAGGTGCGGATGGTGTTCAGGCCCGAGCGTGTGAGCATCCACGAGCGCTCGAGCGCGGCCTTTTGCATGACGTCGTCCGGGCGCATCCAGAGAAGGTCTGTGATTTCCTCGGGCGGCGGCGCAAAGGGGCCGTCGTGGCGCGTTTCATATATCTCGATGAATTCCCAGTTGGTCAGCGGCGAGGCATTGAGTTTGGTCACGAAGTCGAGCGGCGCATCCACGCCCAGTTCCTCGCGAAATTCGCGCCGCGCCGCCTCTTCGTAGGTTTCCGCCACGCTGACATGTCCGCCCACAGAAACGTCCCAGTAACCCGGATACGTTTCCTTGAGCAGGCTCCGGCGCTGCAGGAGGATTTGCCCTTGCGAATTGGATACAATGATATGAACCGCGCGGTGGCGCCACGCCCGCCGATGCACTTCGGAGCGCGGCGCGGAGCTGATTTCGATGTCATTGGCATCCACGACCGGGAGTATTTCCTCCTGGAACGTGGCTGGAGATTGCTCGGGAGTCATAGGCAACTGCGGACTGCGATCCGCGAAAATCCTCGATTCTATATGCATTCCCTCATGTTCTCTCCATCCCTTCTTAGTTGTGAAGATTAGCATACTCCAGGGCGGCAAGGCAAGCGAAAGCCGCCAACCGCCTGCGCTAACGACCAGGACAATTCCGTAAATGCTTCTCACGGGTTTTTAGGGGGATGCATAGGGCTTTGCATTTCAG
>CAYUNT010000213.1:0-7309 GCA_964446285.1 uncultured Candidatus Sumerlaeota bacterium
TGTCAGCCTTAGCCTTGTCTTTCATGAATGAACTTTGGTCCGTCTGGCGAGAGATGGCCCCGTATCTGCTCTTTGGGTTCTGCATGGCGGGGCTGATCTCGCTGTTTTTATCGCCCGCGCTTGTGGAACGGCATTTGGGAGGCTGGGGGATAGGGCCTGTGTTCAAGGCGGCGCTTTTTGGCGTTCCGCTGCCGTTGTGTTCCTGCGGCGTGATCCCGGTGGCTGCGTCACTCCGCCGCGGAGGCGCAAGCCGCGCCGCCACAACGTCCTTTCTGCTTTCCACTCCGCAAACAGGCGTAGATAGCATTTTGGTCACCTTCAGTCTTTTGGGCGCTGTACTTGCCGTATATCGCCCGCTGGTGGCGCTATTTTGCGGCGTGTTTGGCGGATTGCTCGTGAGCCGGTTTGCCGAATCCGAGACAAACAATCTGCAAACTGCGGATTCTGGCGAAGCATGTTCCGGAGGGGCGGATTCCTGCTGCAACACACGCGCGCCCAAAAGCCACAAGGCGGGGGTTCGAAACTCCGCCAGCGCCCCAGCGGCCGCCGCAGGCAAGTTTTGGAGCCGCTTGGCCGAGGCGCTTGAGCATGGCCTGATTGTTTTACCGCGCGACCTTGGCAGGCCGCTGGCCATCGGAGTGTTTATTGCGGCGGCAATTTCTATTCTCACGCCTCGCGAGATGTTTTCCGGAGCCCTTGGACACGGCCTGACCGGAATGCTGTTGATGATGGCGTTTGGGATTCCACTCTATGTATGCGCCACAGCCTCGACGCCTATTGCCGCTGCACTGATTGCATCGGGAGCTTCGCCGGGCGCGGCGCTGGTTTTTCTGATGACCGGCCCCGCCACCAATGCGGCCACGATTGCGACAGTCTGGAAGACGATGGGTCGGCGAACGGCCATTTTGTATCTTTTCACCGTGGCGGCAACAGCGTTTGGCGCGGGATTTTTGCTCGATGCCATATACAAACCTTCGTCAGCGGCCATGCTCCACCACGGCCACGAAATGCTGCCTGGCGCTGTGCAAACCGCGTGCGCTGTCGTGCTAATTGTCATTATAGCACATGCGTTCGTCCGCGCCCGGCTTCGGAATGCATGGAGCGCCTGGCGCAATTCACGGAGGGAAACCACGATGGATACAATCCGGCTCCACGTAACGGGAATGAGTTGCATGCATTGCGTGGAAAACGTGCGAAAAGCCCTGGCCCGATGCGCCGGGGTTGAATCGGTGGATATAAATCTGGCGGCGGAATCCGCCACGGTTCGCGGTGCCGGAATGGACGAAACCGGACTGCGACGCGCCGTCGAAGATGCGGGCTACGGAGCGGAGAAGGCATGAAAAAGCGCTGGACTCAGCGAGAGAATTCGGGCAAAAGATACGCCGGGACTTCAAGGCGGAATTAGCAGGGCCGCCTTTGCATTACAGCGAACCCGGCCAGACCAGGCGGGTCGCGCCAATCTCAACAACACTAAGGAGCGCATAATCCATGCTCAGCGACAAAATGCAGAAGGCGCTTGTGGAACAAATCAACCGTGAACTCTTTTCGAGTTATCTGTATCTGTCCATGTCCATCTGGTTTCAAAGCCAGAATCTGAAGGGCTGCGCAAAGTGGATGAGCGTGCAATCGAAAGAGGAATACAGCCACGCGATGAAGTTCCTGGATTACGTTCAGGATCGCGGCGGCCAGGCGGCTCTGGCGGCCATTGAAGCGCCCCAGAAATCCTGGAAGTCCACGGTGGATGCCTTCGAGGCCACGCTCAAGCACGAGAAGTTCATCACCGAATCCATCAACGCTCTCATGGACCAGGCAGTGAAGGAAAAGGATTATCCCAGCACGATTTTCCTGCAGTGGTTCATTACAGAACAGGTGGAAGAGGAGAACAACGCCGTCGAAATTCTGGAGAAATTGAAAATGCTGGCGAATTCGCCGGGCGGGTTGTTCATGCTTGACCGCGAACTGGGCAAGCGTGAATCCGATTGAGTGATGTCTGATCGCAAGTGCCAGGGACAAACTCATACGCCCATTCGTTAGCGTTTGGCGGATTGCCGGCCAGCCGTGAAACGAGTGGGCGTACTTATATGCAAAACCTTGTCAAATGGAGGCTGCCCCGATGCTCAAAAAACTCATTCTCGCACTCGCCGCCATAGCGGTTCTCGTCCTGATTCTTGCGTGGTCGGCGGGGGCGTTTCACAAAAAGGTGGAGCCGGGCGCCGTCCAGGCGGAGCGCCGGACGCTGGGCAGTCTGCCAACGGATGTGGTGCATAAAATCACCGCCACCGAATGGGTGAATGTGGTCGGGACGCTTCGCGCCAAGCGCCGCACGGAGGTGTCGGCTAAAATCCAGGCCGCAATTCAGGAAATCAACGTCCAGGCGGGCGACAGCGTCGCGGAAGGCCAGGTGCTTGTCCGACTCGATGACCGCGATCTCAAGGCGCGCCTCGAAGAAGCCCGCCAAGCCGTTGTTGCCGCCGAAGCCAATCTGCAAAACCTGGAGAAGGACTTGAAGCGCTACAAGGATTTGGTGGGGCAGGGGGCGGTTACGCAGCAAGAATATGACGGAATTCAATCGCGCCATACGATTGCGCAGGCCGACGTGAGCCGCGGACGCGAGTCCGTGAAAGCAGCGGAAACCATGCTGTCCTACACGGTAATCAAAGCGCCAATCCGCGGGAAAATCGTCGATAAATATGCGCAGGCGGGCGACTTGACCAGTCCGGGCCGGCCGCTGCTCGCCATCTACGATCCTACGGCGCTGCGCCTTGAGGCAGCTGTGCCCGAGGCGCTGGCCGCCGACCTAACCATTGGGAGCGAACTCGACGTCAAACTGGAAACGCTCAACCGCACAGTGAAAGGCTCAATTGAGGAAATCGTTCCGCAGGCCGAAGCCGCAAGCCGCTCGGTTCTGGTCAAGGTCCAGGTGCCGGAATTGCCAGGTGTTTACGAGGGAATGTTCGGACGCCTGCAAATCCCCAGCCGCGAGCGCGCCCGCTATTGCGCACCCAAATCCGCCATCCGTCAAGTGGGGCAACTGGCGATGGCGGAAGTGGTTCACAAAGACAACACGCTCGAACGCCGCATGGTGAAACTCGGTGAACACTCGAACTATGGGCGTGTCGAAGTGCTGTCGGGTTTGGAGGATGGCGACCGCGTGGTTCTGTATGGTCCCGCGCCGCCGCCGCTGCCTGAGGGCATGGCAATGCCGGGCCTGTTTGGGCAGGGCGAGGGGGGGCGGCCATGAGCGCAAACGATCCGGGAAAAGCCTCATTCACCCAGCGGATTGTCGAGGTCTTCTTGCGCGGGAATTTGTCCGCGCTGCTTATCATTCTTTCGCTTAGCGTTGGGGCCATCGCCTTGTGGGTGACGCCGCGCGAGGAAGAACCGCAGATCGTCGTGCCCATCGCCGACGTATTCGTCAACGTGCCGGGCGTGTCCGCCGAGGAGGTCGAACGGCAAGTCTCCACCCGGCTCGAAAAACTCCTCTATCAGATCGACGGCGTCGAATATGTGTATTCGATGTCGCGACCGGGCGCAGCCATTGTCACCGTGCGGTTTTATGTAGGCGAGGACCGCGAAAATTCGCTCGTCAAGATATTCAGCAAGATCAACGCAAACATCGATCAGGTTCCGCCGATGGTGGCGGGATGGGTAGTGAAGCCTGTCGAGATAGACGACGTTCCCATTGTCAACATAACGCTTTTCAGCGACCGCTACAACGAATCCGAATTGCGCCGGCTGGCCGAAGAAGCCGAAATCAAACTCCAGTCGGTGAAAAACACAAACCGGACACTGCTAGTGGGAGGGCAGGCGCGCATGGCGCGCGTGGAACTGGACCCAAGCCGCCTCGCCGCCTATGCTTTGTCGCCGCTCGAAATCGTGCGCGCGCTTCAGGCGAGCAACGTCCGCTCGGCATCGGGAGCGTTTGACGAGACCAATCGCGAATATCTTGTCGATGCGGGCGTTTTCCTCGAAGGAATCGACGCCGTGCGTTCGCTCGTCGTTGGTGTGCACGAAGGGCGCACGGTCCGCCTGAAGGACGTGGCGGATGTGATCGACGCGCCGGAGGAAGTGACCTCTTATACACGCATAGGATTTGGCCCCGCCGCGCATCCCGCGAGCGAATATGGACTGGATTCGGCCGCGCTGAAGACGGGTGCGCTGCTTCCGGCAGTGCATATCGCCGTCGCAAAGAAAAAAGGCACAAATGCCGTATGGGTGGCGCGCGCCGTCGAGGAACGGATGCGCGAAATTGCCGCCGAGACTTTGCCGGATTACGTCCATTATCGCATCACGCGCGATTACGGCCACACCGCGAACGAAAAGGTGAACGAACTCGTAAAGGGCCTTGGCGAAGCCCTGATCATCGTCGTTGGGCTGTTTGTGCTCACGCTCGGATGGCGCGAGGCGTTCATTGTCGCTGTCGCCGTTCCGATCACATTCGCCCTGACGCTGCTCCTGAATTACTTGTTCGGATTTACGATTAATCGCGTCACGCTATTTGCTTTGATTCTATCGCTGGGCCTGGTAGTGGACGATCCGATTGTTGATGTCGAGAATATCTACAGGCACTTCAAGATGCGGAAAGAAACGCCTCTGCGCGCAGTTCTCACCGCCGTGAACGAAGTGCGGCCGCCGATCATCCTTGCCACGCTGGCTGTGATTATCTCGTTCGTGCCTATGTTTTTCATCACTGAAATGATGGGGCCGTATATGCGCCCGATGGCATTCAACGTTCCCATCGCGATGTTCATGTCGCTGGTCGTGGCGTTCACGATTACGCCGTGGATGTCGTATCACTTGCTGAAAAAGGAATATGGACACAAGGACGAAAAGCCCTGGGTGCTCGAGCAAAGCCTCATCTATCGAATCTACAATCGGGTGCTGCCGTTTTTCATGAACTCGCGCGCGGCATCGTGGGGAATGCTGGGGGTTACGGCGCTGCTGCTTGTTTGGGCTGGATGGCTCGCGATGGCGCGGCTTGTGCCGCTGAAAATGCTGCCGTTCGATAACAAAAACGAGTTTCAAATCATCGTGGATATGCCTGAAGGCACGACGCTTGAAACAACAGATGCCGCCACAAATGCCTTTGCCGACTACCTGCGCACAGTCCCCGAGGTTGCGGATTTCCAGACATATATTGGCTGTGCCTCGCCAATGGATTTCAACGGCATGGTGCGCCATTATTATCTGCGCCAGGGCGCGAATGTGGCTGATATCCGCGTGAATCTTGTGAATAAAAAGGATCGTGTGCACCAGAGCCACGACCTCGTTTTGCGCCTGCGCCGCGATCTGGCCAAAATAGCCGCCGAGCGTGGCGCGAACATTAAATTGGTCGAAGTGCCGCCAGGTCCGCCCAACATCGCGACAGTGACCGCGGAGGTTTACGGCCAGCCATACCATGACTACGCGGATTTGCGCGCAGCGGCGAAAACTCTGCTCGCGCGCCTCGAAAAAGAGGCAGGGGTCGTCGATGTCGATGACACCATTGAAGACGATCAGACAAAGTTCATATTCGTGACGGACAAGGAAAAGGCTGCTCTCAACGGTATTTCCACCGATGACATTGCGCGAACGCTGTCGATTGCGCTCGATGGAATGAATGCTGGCGTCCTGCACGACGCATCGGAAGTTAACCCGATGCCGATTCAATTGCGCGTGCCGCAGGATCAGCGTTCGGGGCTGCCGAACCTGCAACGCATTCATGTGAAAGGCGGCTCGGGACGCCTTGTGGCGCTTGGCGAACTCGGGCACTTTGAGGAAGTCATTCAAGACAAAACCATCTACCACAAAAACCTCGAACGTGTCGTGTATGTTTTCGCGGAGATGGCCGGCCGCGCTCCTGCGGAAGCCGTGCTCGATATCCAAGCCGATCGCCGGTTTGATTCTGGTTCGAAATCCTCCGCATCCTCTGCGACTTCCTCGTCCGATGCGGTGAAATCTTCGCCGCCCATTCCAGTCGAAGATCGCAGCTACCTCAATAACGGAGCGGGAATTCCCTGGAAACTCGGCAGCGAATTCCGCGTCGATTGGGCGGGCGAAGGCGAATGGCGCACCACCGTCGTCGTTTTCCGCGACCTCGGAATCGCTTTTGCCGCCGCGTGTTTTGGCATTTACATCCTGCTCGTCTATCAAACCGCCTCTTACTTCATGCCGCTCATTTTGATGATCTCGATTCCGCTCACGATGATCGGCATCATGCCCGGATTCTGGCTGCTGAACCTGCTCGGAAATCATCCGGTGGGGGGGTATCCGAACCCGGTGTTCTTTACGGCCACGGCGATGATCGGGATGATCGCGCTTTCGGGCCTGGCGGTGCGCAATGCCATATTGCTCATCGAATTTGTGCATGTGGCTTTGGAGAAAGGCCAATCGCTTCGCGACGCGCTTGTGCATTCCGGCGCCGTGCGATTCCGTCCGATTCTGCTCACAGCCGCCGCGGCGATGCTTGCCGCGTGGCCCATCACGCTTGATCCAATCTTCAACGGACTCGCCTGGGCGTTGATTTTCGGCCTCGCGGTTTCCACCGCATTCACCCTGCTGATAATTCCCGTGGTGTATTGGATGGTCTATGCGAACCGCCCGGGCCACGGCCTGCCTCGCGACATTACTGCCGAAGAAGAATTCTCGCTCTATCCGCTGGGTGACGAGCAACCGCTTGCACAGGCCGCTCCTGTTCATGGCGTTTCAATGCACGCTCATGCTGCGGCGCCTGCGGCCATCAGCGCTCCTGCGGCCTCTGCGGCAAAAAAGCCAGGAAAGAAGAAGAAAAAATAGGCAACGCCAATTGCCGATAATTCTGTTCCCAATCGCCTGTCATGGTTTTTGCGAAAAGGCTCAAAACCACGCCAGGCGATTTCCTTTTTGCATCTCTCTGCTCCGCGAAGACGCTTTGCTTGTTATGACCAGCATTTTTGCCTTCTTTAAGCACGCCTGGATTCTCCCTACCGGTTCCTGACTATTATTTTTAGCGGATCGCCGCAAGGAGGCCTGGTCAATTCCTGGACGCCGGCGAAGGGGCAAATGCACTCGCAAATGGGAGAACAGGTCCGAAGCCAAACAGGTCCGAAGGACCGGCCTCAATACAGCCCAGGCCGGAGCGAAGCGAAGGCCTGGGTTGCCGGGTGTCCAACACGAGTCCAAGCTCCGAAGGAGCGGCCTCAAGAAACGCAAAAGGCGGCCTTTTCCCATATTGTTCTGTCGCCCCTTCAGGGCTGGGGAGTTTGGGGGGGGAGCGATGACCCACGCCTACGCTTCGCACCGACCTGCCCTGTAGTATTGCCGCGCCTGCGGCGCTCTCGCCTATGGCCTT
>CAYUNT010000214.1:0-7307 GCA_964446285.1 uncultured Candidatus Sumerlaeota bacterium
GCCTTGTGCACAGGCTCACGAGTTGCTGAACTGCAAAGCCCTATGCATCCCCTTATAAACCCGTGAGAAACATTTACGGAATTGTCCTGCGTTGAGACCAGGGACTCCTGAAAGCCGCAAAAGTTCGCAGTTCAATCTTTAGATTGCTCTTGGGACGATTCCGAACCACGAAGAGCATACTAAAGAATGAACTGCAAACTGGGAAGCGCACCCCGCTTGTTCAGCACTTCGTGCAAGAGGCCTGATTCTTCAAAGACTGCCATTGCGCCAAAGGCAAACCACGATTCTAATTGTTTTCGGGCCGCCGGACGCGCCTGAAGGGTCTATGACAAGGCGCTTGGGCAAAAGTTCGGCGAAATCACACGAAAAATAATGGAAAATTGCGCGCCGCGTGCCGAGGCCAAACAAGAATTCGGTTGACAGATAAGGACAGTTGACGCGACTCAAAGGCGTTGGACAGGAGATGAATACGCAGAGGATTCATTTTGCGTTTTTGCCCCCGCTTTCAGCTCTGAGACTACCAACCGATTGCAGGAGGATGGCAATGAACCCGCTCGGTGGCGTTTCTCGCTTTGGAGAGGCTCAAAAAGGCAAGTTTGTCTCTCTAATTCTTATCACGATACTGTGCCTGTGCTCCACGGCTCAGGCATTGGATGGACCCGCGTGGGAGGGCTTGTCCGCCGAGGCGGGCGATCCCCAGCAGGCCACGCTGTCCATCGTGGAAGGGGGCCGGACGCTTCATCTTGCGTTGATGCCGGACCTTGCCCTGATCCGCGCCTCAGGCGCCTCTTCCGCACAGTCGCCGGCTTCGGCGGAACCGCTGGCCCGTTTCAAGGCGCTTGTGGACCAAGGCGGTCTCGAATCGCTTGGCGCCAATCCTGGAACAGGATTGGGCATGGTGCGTGTGCAGACCGGATCACTCCGCGCAGCGCAGGCAGCCACACAGGCGCAGGGCCTTAGCGCCAGCCTGATTGCCAGCGGCGAAGCCGAGTTCGCCGGACCCGTGTTCCGCTTGGGCGACCGCCTTGTGGGCGCGGGAGACACGCTGGTGGTTAAATTCGCCGCCGCGGCAACCGCCGAACAGCAAACGGCCCTTCTCGATGCCTACGGCCTGGACAAAGTAAAGGACGTCGAGGGAGTTGCCGGGCTGATGCTTGCGCGCATCCGAACCGCAAGCGGCTTCGACACAGTCGCCGCCGCGCAGGGGCTTTCGGGCGAATCACTTGTCGAGTATGCCGGCGTGGACTGGTCGTCGCTGTATCGCAAGGACGAAGTCTCTACTCCGCCCAACGGCTATACTTATGGCTTTGGCGGCACGTCCTCGGCTTGCCCGGCCGTGTCGGGGGTCGCCGCCCTTGTCATGTCGGTGAACCCCAACCTTACATACAAGCAGGTAATCTGCGTCTTGCAGGAGTCTGCGGACCAGATTGGCGCGGTCGATGGCGCATACAATGCGGCGCACCACTCCGCCGTATTTGGATACGGACGCGTGAACGCCCTTAAAGCGGTCCAGCGCGCCATCGAACTGGCCACGGGAACAATCCCGGTTCCCGCTGCGTTGAAAACGGTCAATGATCCCCTCTTCCCATACCAGTGGCATCTTTCTTCGACAAACAGCAAACTGGGCCAGGAAATGGGCGCAACCATTAGCAGCGATGCGGACATGGAAGTGCCCTGGGCCTGGGGACTCACCATGGGAGACCCCAATAAGGTCAAAATCGGAATCATCGACGACGGCGTGGACCCCCGGCACCCGGATTTGAACGTGGTGGCGGGCTATGACGCTCTGACGGGCAACGCAACTTCGATGCCTTCGGCGATGGAATCGCATGGAACGTCGGTGGCCGGAGTAATCGCGGCCCGAGCCAACAACGGAATCGGCGGAGCGGGCGTCGCGCCTGGATTGCCCATTATCGGCGTCCGGCTTGTCAGTTCGAACCCCGGCTCTTCTCTGTTTTCCGATTATCAAATCTACAATGCCTTCAAGTTCTGCACGGACAAAGGGGCATCGCTCATCAACAACTCGTGGGGTCCTGTTTACGACTTCGATTTCTGCAATGATGACGATGATAGTGTCAAAATCCCCGAGACGCTGATGATTACGGAAGGCATCAATTATGCCCTTACGCAGGGGCGCGGCGGCAAGGGCTGCGTGGTCTTGTTCTCTGCGGGAAATGCCCGCGCCACGGTGGCCAAAATCGAGCCGAACGGCAATCGCAACGTCTGCACTGTGGCGGCATCAAACAATGTGGCCAGGCGCTCTGCCTATTCGAATTACGGCATGTCGGATGCCGCCTCGCCTTCGGACCCTGCCTCGCTCATCTCAGGCGTCATCAACGTGGCCGGCCCCAGCGATGACGTGGATCGCTATCTGAGCTGCGGCGTATATACCACGACCAAGGGGTGCGTGGATTACATTCGATGTTTCAACGACATCTGGACGGGTGGAAGCCTGGGCATAGTCACCTCCGCGTATTATAAAGGCTCTTTCGGCAGCGCGGATAAATTGATTTACACGCCGGGCCTCGAAGGACCATTCGGGTTTGGGCCTTCGCTCACCGAAATTAGCGGCGAAAGCGTCGTGGCTGGAGTAAGCCAGCCGGGTCTGGTTGGCGCGCTCAGGGAC
Organism: uncultured Candidatus Sumerlaeota bacterium; assembly: GCA_964446285.1. Classification (GTDB taxonomy): domain Bacteria; phylum Sumerlaeota; class Sumerlaeia; order SLMS01; family CAYUNT01; genus CAYUNT01. The sequence goes on from CAYUNT010000214.1 coordinate 2,627, forward strand.
GGAACCCTTTATTCGCTCGAACCCAATGTCATCAATGTGGACCTCAAGGGTCTGATCACGGGCAGCATGAAGTTGGAGAAAAAAACTGGCGCGGGTTCCACATCGAACATCATCGACGTCAAGGGGCGCATACGCCACACCGTGCGCGGCACCGACGGACGCCTGATGAAAAAAGTCACCTATATGACCCTCCAGGGGAAAGGCACCTTCGAGGGCGCGCCCGCCGCGTTCACAATCAAGGCATTCCGCAAAAGCGAAACCCAGTTTGACTGGACCGACATCGTCAAGCCTTTCAGCGCGAAGGTTAGCATCCGCGTGAAGGGCAAGGCGTCTGTTGCATTCCCCGCCACCATCGAGGGGATTTCCCCGACGATCGGCTCGTTCGAGCCGGAGATGTATCCGACCAACAACCGGCGCACTTACTGGACCGGCAAAGCACCGCTCTTTTCGGAATTCGGCATCGTTCCGAATGGAGTCAGCTATATGAACGTAAAATACGCCAAGCGCCAGGCGGAACTAAATGGCCAGATCAAGGTGCGCGTCGCCAACGATGCGGGCAATACGCGGGTCTTCATGTATATTCATGGATTCCATTCGCTGACCCTGCTGCCTGACAACCCCGACATCAATGATTTGTCCAAGGATTTCATCCAATACATCACGAAAATCCGAACCCCATGCAATAGTTACTCGATCAAGTCGTTTGACCGGGCGGAGGGCTTCATGCCCACCCCCGTGGCCAGCCCCACGCCTGAGTTCACGCCATTCCCCGAGCCATCGCCCTCCATCAGCCCGTCGCCTTCGCCTTCGCCGACGGAAGCGGAATCGCCCACTCCGTCGCCTTCGCCCACGCCCGATTACTCGCCCTCCGCGCCAACCGGCTTGCGCGCCGTGGCGGGCGATGGCGTTGTGCAACTCACCTGGAACGCGAACAGCGAAAATGACGTGATCGGATATGATGTTTTGCGTTCTACGACCATCGGCGGCCCCTACGCGCGCATCAACGACGTCCGCACCACGGAAACTCGCCTCACCGATCTCGATGTGGCGAATTTCACAACCTACTATTACGTGGTCCGGGCTGTGGACCTCGCGGGACAATTGGGCGCCAACAGCGCGGAAGTCAGCGCGCGGCCCGAAGATAAAACCGCGCCGGCGGCTCCAACCGGACTGCAAGTGGCGGCATCCGGAAGCGGATTTGTCCGGATTGAGTGGAACGCCAATACGGAATCCGATCTCGGCGGATACATTGTTTATCGTTCCACGTCGAGCGGCGGTCCGTATGCGCGCCTGACGCAAGGCCTGCTGTTGAGGACCATTTACGAGGACACGGAAATAACGGATTGGACGACATACTATTACGTCGTCCGAGCGGTGGATAATACGCCGAATGCGAACCTTTCCGCGCCAAGCAATGAAGTGAGCGCGCAGCCGCGTCCGACACCTACCCCGTCGCTGACGCCGTCGCTCACTCCGTCGCCCTCGCCAAGTGAATCCCCCAGCCCAACGCCATCGTTGACAGAATCTCCTACGCCGACACCCTCCCTGACGGAATCACCCACTCCGACACCGAGTGTGACCCCCTCGCTTACGGCATCTCCCACGCCGTCGCTCACTCCCGCGCCGACGCCAAGCCCATCGCCCTCCCTAAGCCCATCTCCCACGCCGACGCCGCTGGTGGTTGTTGAAATCTCCCCGACCTCGATCACAATTCAAAAGGGGCAATCCACCGGGCCAATTGATGGAACGATCACAATCACCCAGAATGGAACACCGTTGACAGGCCAGGGATCGGCCCTGCCCGGCTTGGTGGTCGAATTGGTAGTGGGCGGCTATACCTCGCCCGTTGAGAACTATACGAAGGTGGCCAATGGGACATTTGTGGAGAGCAAAGGCGGCACCGATGATGTCTATACAGCCTCCTTCGTGAGAAATATCGTTGGGGACCTTGGATACGCCTATCGCGCCACGTATCAGGGACAAATTGTCCACAGCGCCAAAGGCAAACTCACCGTGGAACCAACTCCGGCTCCAGCGCCTGCTCCATAAACCGCAAGCCGGTTCTTGATTCTCGCTCAAAAGAAGAACCCCCGGAGCCATCGCTTCGGGGGTTTCTTCATGGGCAGCCTTTTTGTATTTCCTGGAGCGGGAAACGGGGTTCGAACCCGCGACCCTCAGCTTGGGAATTTGATTCCGCCGCTTTGCGCGTGTTTGCGTCTTTTTGAATACACAAGCAATTATCTATGTTTTCACGGGATGGAGTTTGCGCGAATAAGCCTTGCTTTGCTCTGGCGTAGTTACGCTATAGTTACGCGAGACGAACGAAGGAGGCTGCCGCCCATGCCAAGATGCACCCGAATCAAACTGAACAAGGGGATTGTGGAGAGCCTTGAAGCCGATGGACAAGACCGCCTTTATTGGGACAGCGAACTTCCCGCCTTCGGCCTGCGGGTCCACCCATCCGGCTCGAAGTCCTATTTCGTGGACTATTACAGCGACGGCAAGCGGGGCCGGATGTCCTTGGGCGCGCATGGCGTCTTGACCTGCGATGAAGCGCGCCGCCGCGCCCGCGAAATTCTCGTGGGAGCGGAGAAGGGGCAGAATCCGCTTGAAGAAAAGCGCGCCGCCCGCAGGACCATGACCCTCGCGGAGTTTTGGCCGCTATACATGGAATCCGCTTCTGCCCGCTGGAAGCCTTCGAGCGCCAAACTCTTCGAGTATGTATGGGGCCACTGCATAGAGCCTCACCTCGGGGGCGCGCGCCTTGATTCCATCCGCCCTGGCCACTTGACAAAATGGCAAGGGACGCAAAAGGCCGCGCCGGGGCAAGGCAACTGCGCTTTCCGCCTTCTCAAGTCCATTCTGAATTATGCCGTCCGCCTGGAACTGATCGGGAAGAATCCCGCCGCCGCCGTGAAAGCGTTCAAGGAGCGCAAGCGCGAGCGGTTCTTGAGCGATGAAGAAACCAAGCGCCTTTTCGACGCGATTGCCGCCGAAGAGGCCGCCGGGGGCAAGAAGGCCGTGGCGCGCGAAGGAAAGAGCGCCGGGCGTGGCGGGAAGGGCATGGCCGAAGTCGAATCAAGGGGAATCACGCCCTTCCAAGCCGGGCTGTTTCGCCTCTTGGCGCTTACGGGCGCGCGCCTGAATGAAATCGCCGCCTGCGAATGGGATTGGATTGACCGCGAGCGGCGCGTGATTCGGCTTCCCGATTCAAAGACCGGGCAAAAGACGGTTTGGCTTTCGAGCGCCGCGCTGGCGGAAATCGAGCGGCTGTGGAGTCTGCGGACGCAAGGCCGCTTCCTGATCGAGGGAGACAAGCCGGGCGCGCGCCTTGTGAATGCGCACAAGGCTTGGGATCGGGTCCGCCGCCGGGCCGGATTGCAGGACGTGAAAATTCACACCCTGCGGCACAATTTCGCATCCGCCGGAGTCATGGGTTCAATCGGCTTGCCGCTCGTTGGCGCGGCGCTTGGGCATCGGGACTCCCGCACAACGAGCCGCTACAGTCACCTTGCGGATTCGCCCGTTGCCGAAGCCGTGGAACTCATTTCCGGGAAGATTGTGGAGGCCGCCCGCAACGGGGGCGCGAAGATTCTGCCAATCGAAAAGAAAGCCGAAGGCGCGGGCCAATAGCGCCGGGAAATCTTGCGCCGCTTGAGCGTGGCAGGCTTTTCGAGGCGCTCCGAGGGCAAAGACCCGCGCCGGGGCTGAAACCCCGCCAGCATCGAAGGAAACGGCCTTGCTGGGGAAATCGCCAGTTTCGAGCGTGATTCGGGAAGGAATTCGAGGCATGAAAAGGAAAAAACAGACGCCCGAGGAACTCGACCGCGCCGAATTCGCACAGATGGGGGCCGGTTTGAATACCTTGCGCCCTTACGTGCGGGCGCGCCGCTTGGCCGTGGATTTTCTCTCGCTGAAACTTCCTGCCAAGGGCCGCCGCCCGGCGCGGACGATAGGCGCGGCGCTTCACTCGCTTGACCCCGAGGCCGCCGATTTGGCCGAAAACCTTCTCGTTCTGTGCCTGATTCTCCCAACGCTTCGCGCCTCGACCGAACCCCGCGAGGGCGCAACGGATTTGAGCCTCGACTTTGACCTTTTGCGGGCGCGCGAAGGCGTGGAACCTTTCCGCCTGGCGCTTCGAGCGGCTGAGGATTTTGCGAAGGCGCTGGATGAAATCCCTTGGAAAGGGCGTCCGCGCCCTTTGTGCATCGAAGACGGCGCGCCGGGGGCCGTCACCATAGGGCCGCCCAATGACTCAATCGCCAAGGCGCAAGAGGATTTCCGCCCGATTCTCGCAAGCCTTCAAAAGGCAGTTGGCAAAGGGGAAAAGAACCTCGAAGCGATAGAGGAAAAAGCCGCCGCCGCGCGAACCAAGGGCCGGGGCCGCCCGCCGGAGTGTGGACCGCTTTTCGTGATTCTTGGGCGCTGGATTGTGGAGAAGTTGGCGCCAAATTCGCACGTTGTCCTGGAAGCCGCGAACGAGTATTTCACTGATCGGAGCAAGGAAATCTTCGGGGAGTGTCTCGACGCCGCGCAAATCGACCGCCGCTTGTGGAACTTCAAGGCTTACGGACTCGAAAAAACCCGCGCCCTGCCCGCTTTTTCGCTTCTTGATTCGACCGCCCGCGCCCTGGCTTCGCGCATGAATTGGCCTTTATTAGGTTATTTGCATACAACGGAC
>CAYUNT010000215.1:0-7259 GCA_964446285.1 uncultured Candidatus Sumerlaeota bacterium
CCCCACGCGGACACCGACGCCCTCGTGGACGCCCTCGCGCACCCCGACGCCGACGCCTTCGCCGACGCGCTCGCTGACCCCAACTCCGTCACCCTCGCCGTCGCCCTCGCGTACACCGACACCTTCGCCAACAGCGTCTTATACCCCGACGGCTTCACCGACGCCCTCGCGGACGCCAACGCCTTCGCCTTCGCCAACAGCCTCTTATACCCCGTCGCCGTCGCCGTCACGCACGCCAACGCCAACGGCTTCCTATACGCCATCGCCTTCGCCTACGCCAAGCCGCACGCCGACGGCGTCGCCGTCGCCGACACCGTCGCAAACCGCCACTCCTTCGCTAACCGCGTCGCCCTCCGCCTCGCCGACGCCAACGCCGTCGCCCACGCCCAACATGCGCATGTGGCTCAGCCCAGCCACGGGATCGCTCAACGCGGGCGATAATATCAGCGTGCAGGTCTATGTGGACACCTCCGGCGTCTCCGTTTCGGGCATCACCGTCACGCTCGACTTCAGTTCGGTGGTGTTCGGGGTGTATAACGGAACAGCGGGCATAACAAAATGGAGCACGTCGCCGTTTGATCTGAGTTCGAAGACCATCAGTACGGTGAACGCGACGACCTCGCGCATTTCGATGACATTTGCGCATCCGAGCGGCTCGGCAGCTTACAATGGCCGCGTGGCATCGTTCGCCTTCACGGGCCTGGCACCTTCGCTAGCCGGCTCGGCGGTTACATTCAATGCCGCTGGAAGCCAGTTCACACCCACCTATGGAAGCGTGATACGAACCGGCGCCACCTATACGGTGAATGGCAATCCTGTCATCAGTATTATTCCCAACGCCGAAACAGTGGCGGTGGAAGGCAACCTTGGCATTGGCATTCGCCTGAGCACGAACGGTTGCGCGGCAAGCGGCGCGACATTCGACATCCGTTTCGATCCGGGATACTTCCAGATCGTGAACGGAACGGCTGGAGTAACGAAATCCTACGGATCGCCGTTCAATATCATCTCGACCTCGCTGACCAGCGGACGGTTGCTTGTTACTGTGGCGGAGCCGAGTTCCAACCGGATGCAATATACGGGCGACGCGATAAACTTCCAGATTCACGCGATTCAAATCACCGCGCCCGAAGGATCGCCTTGGACTCTGGATCCGACTGGAACCGTTTATGCGCCAGTAATGGAGAATACGACACTCAATAACGCGCTATATGTGGTGTTCAACCCGTGTCCGGCAGGGCCAAGTTCGGCGGGCGTCATCGTCAGCCAGAACCTGCTGCCGCCGGGCGCAACTCGCATCGACACGCTGGAAACCGCACAGGAAACCAAAGCCGATCCGTCGGGATCATTCGGCGGAACCAACCCGAATTACTCGTGTGTGTCAGGCGCGGGAATCTTGGGCGGCGAACGCGATATGTATTCCTACAACCAGGATTCGACTGGCTTGATCCGCACGAGTTATCTGCAAAACCCGCGGCGCATCCAGCACAGCACGAACGCACGCGGCTACACGATCATCACCTGGGACGGCCCGGACGGCAATGCGCAGACAGTGAACCCGACCGGCCTGGGCGCTATCGACCTGACGGAAAGCGATCAGAAGAACTCTTTCGCGATTACGATCAACCGCACCGATCTGCAGCCGACGTTTGAAGTGTCGGTCTGGACCGACGCGGGCAACTGGTCGAAGGCCACTCTGACCACAGCCGGTTACATCGGCTATCCGCCGCCAGTGGGCGATGGTCTTGGCCCGAAGACGTTCCTGATCAAATTCAGCGATTTCGTGGCGCAAGCCGGATGGGGCGCGGACTTCAGCCGCGTGGGCGCGATCAGCCTGAAGATCGGAAGCTCGAGTTCCTCGATTGACTTGCAGCTGGGGGCCTTCGAGACGCGGTTTGCCCCCGCGCTGACACTGGGCATCCGAAGCTGCACGTTCATTTCCGCCAGCCCGCAGCCTTACCGCCTTGGTCTCGATGATGGCACGGGCATCGCGGGCATCACCTGGCCACTGCCCAGCGTGGTCACCAGCTATCTGATCGTCTTCAACGGAGCCACTTACAATGCTGGCAACAATACCACGACGTTCAGTTACACGGTCACGGGCGCTACATCGCAGGTCTATACACTGACGCTTTCGGGCAATGTTTCTGTGGCGACGGTGGACGTGGCGCTGCGTTCGGATATTACTTACGGCCAGGCGATTATCGCGGGTCCGGATTGCGTCTGCACGGCGGGCGCGGCCACGCCGTCGCCCTCGCCCAGCCCGACGGCTTCGCCCACGCCCACGCCGGCGACAATCTGCGCCCGCATCGCCACGGGCAACGACGACGTCGAGCAGAACAACAACTCGTCCTCGGGCAATCTGGGGGCGATGTATATGAACAGTCTGGACCTCGAACTGGTCACGAATGGAACCGACCCGGGCAATCAAATCGTAGGCCTGCGATTCACGGGCCTGACGATTCCCAAGGGCGCCACAATCACCAATGCGACGATCCAATTCACCTCGGATGCCGCCGACTCCGCGGCGGCGAGCCTGACGATCAAGGGCCAGGCTTCGGACAATGCTCCAGCGTTTGCCTCGACGACAAACAACCTCTCGACGGCGAATCGCCCAAGAACAAGCGCTTCGGTTTCGTGGTCGCCGGCGGCCTGGACGTCGGGCGCGGCCGGCTCGGCGCAACTTACTCCGAACTTGTCCTCGATCTTCCAGGAACTCGTGAATCGCTCGGGATGGGTGAGCGGCAACTCGGTGGTGATCCTGATCGAAGGGACAGGCGTTCGCACGGCCAAGTCCTATGACCTGGCGTCGGGAAGCGCGCCGCAATTATGCGTGAGCTATGCCGTTGGCAGCGGAAGCAAGAAAGAGCCTCTGTCGCCTCCGCCTGTGCTTCCGACAGCCAGTCCGTCGCCCACGCCGCGCATCACGCCAAACAATCCGCCGGTCATTCTGCGCCTGCCGGGACTCGGTCCCAAGGGGCAGGAACTGGCCGGCACGAATCGGCAAACCCCAAGCCTCGACTCGCTGGTGCGGGAACTGGCAGGGAGCCGTTGAGAGCATTCGGGCGAATCGCAACTTGGGCGGCTGGCGCAACAAACCGGCCGCCCAATCTTCCCGCCTCTCTTCTCCCGCCTCTCGATTCTCCTGACGCTCTCGTTGCCCTGCCCGGATAGGAATTCTTTTGCGGAATGGATGTCATGAAGCCCACCCGCCTTTACAAAACAGCCCGCGCGATGACGCTTCTTGAGGTGATGATCGCGGTGTCGATCTTCGCGATTACACTTCTGGGATTTTTGCTCTCGCTCGTGGGGCTGCAATATCAGAATCGGATCATCTCGCAGCGCGAACAGGCAATGGGACAGGCGCGCGAAATCATGGAGATCATCAAAACACTCGGCTATGCTAACATTCGTTATAGCACGGGACGCTCGGAGTCGGATTGCGTGTTCCTGAAAAGCGCGCCGCATACTCGCGACACCAACCGGTTGTATGCCAATGCGCCCGAACAGGGGCAGCCGTTCTGGATGTGGGCCATGCCCATGAGAGCGACGGATTGGCAGCCGCTCTATACGGCGGACCTCAATGGCGATGGGCAGGATGACATGAAACTGCCCGATGCGGAATGGACAGTGAATCTTCCGGCGGAAATCGTGCAGGCGGGGCCGCCGCAATGGGCGTATCGGCAGATTACGGTTCAGGTGCGCTGGCGAACGCGCCCGGCGTCGGGCAACTGGCATACGGTGACGCTCGACACGTTTGTTGCTCCCCGTTTCACGGCAATGTAAGAGGCAGAGATATGCAGATTGTGCTATGTCACGAGTCGCAGAGAATGATGGATTCCCGCCGCCGAGTTTGCTGGCAGGATGGGCGGCGGCGAATTGGGCATGCGCCGAAGCGGCGGGGTGTTACGCTTCTCGAATTGATGTTTGTAGTGGGCATTTCCGCCATGATGGCCGCTCTGATCATGGGGACGTTTATTGCCGCTCCGAGGGTATTGCTGGGCGTATCGCGCGAGTTGCGCACGCGCGAGCAAGGCGCCCGCGCGCTGCGAACCATCGAGACGGCGCTTCGCGGAAGCAACTTCAATACGCACACGGGGACGGTGGAAATTCAGGTTTTTTCCGCTTACAATGACACAACTTCCGCGCTGGCGCCTGGTGTCATTGGAACCTATATTTCCATAATCAATCCCAATTTTTCAGCGTCCGATCTTCCGGAATCGCCCTCGGGACATTTTGGATTTTACTATTATGCTCCGCCAGATAGTGCGGAAGGGGGGATTTACTTCAATCCAGACGCAGACCATGCGCCTAATCCGGCGCTGAATCCGCGGCTGATTCGCTCGGGACGCATTGTTGGTTTTGAAGTGCGCCAGGAGAACCTCGGCAACGCTGTGTGGATTCACATTGTAGGGGATACGCGAGCCAATCTGGCCTCGCCCGCGTCGGAATCGAAACGCATTCACCTGGTGGCGAGTGTTCGCCCCCGCATAGGATGAAAGGGGATTTCATGAGGAAGTCCTCCAAAATGATGTTACACGCTTGCTTTTCCCGAACCGGCTCCCACGCCCGGGGATCTGTATTGCTGATGGTGATTATTGTATCGGCGATACTTTTCAGCTCGCTGATCTTTGTTCTGGTGAACATGAACGAGGCGCAGCGGGCACATGCCACGCGGATGGAAGCGGACCGCGCCTATTATGTGGCAGAAGCCGGCCTGGCTCAGGCACTCGCCTGGTTGCAGGCTCAGTCCACACCGCCAACGGAATCCACAATTCTGGAATCGGCTTCGGATTTGTTCACAGTCCCCGCGGGCTGCGAGTCTGCCTACACGCTTAAGGTGAGTATTATTTACCAATCCCTCCCCGTTAGCATTAACAACCCAAATGGCGTGGAAAACTGGACAATTGTATCCACGGCTTCGTATCAAGGCGGACGGGGGCCTTCAGCGCGAAGCTTCAGCCGGCGCGTGCAAGCGACGTTCTGGCCCGAGAACTTCGCGCGATTTGAGGAATTTGTGGATTATTCGCGCATCTGGGCGCAAGGCGGCGTGGACCCCTATTTCGGCCTCGGCAAGGTCTTCTTTGGTCCGGTTCATTCCAACAGCGGCGTTGGTTTTTTCCCGAATCTTTGGTTTTTGGACACGTTTTCCACAGCCGCCTCGGGCAATCCGCCGGTTCGAACCTATAATCAGTGGTCCACGTTTCTGAGAGGCGTATATGGCCTTTCCAGCGCATACAATTATATAAACATACTTCAACACTATAACGATCTGTATCGGTATGAGCCGAAATTTTACAAGGGAATCGAGCAGACTCCCAGCGCGGTGACTCTGCCGGAAATCCGGGTGGATCAGAATGCAGAGAGGTTGCGCAACAACGCCGGACTTCGCCTGCCCCTCGATTTTCCTGATTATGATTCCTCGAAAGGCCCTCATTTTGTTATTGAACTCGCGGATCCTTCCCCGGCGGATGGCGATGGTGTGGTCAAGGTCAGGCAGTTCGTCGGCTATGACAATTCCACCAATCCGCCCACGCCGCTGTTCAATCCGCCCGCCTCGGCCGATCCAATTGTTTATCCAATGTCCGCGATCAACTATGCTCTTGTAGTGGAGGGCAATGTAACCTCCTTGCATGGAGTTGTGGATGGGCCTTTATCGATTGGCGCGTTTTCCGCCACCGCGGGGGATGGCTTGGGCAATATCAACATCGATGGGGATATTTCCTACGAATCCAGAATCGCGAATACGAGTTTCCGTTACTCGGATGACGCCAATCTCTATGTGGATGGCCCGGATGAGAATGGTGATGGCTATCCAGACACGCGCGACATCAATCAGACAACGGTGGGTTTGCTGCGAACCCAAGTGGATAATTTGAATGACATCCTGGGGCTGGTTTCGGATGGCAATGTGGTAATTAAAGATGCCAATTTATATGGCAATCCTGTTATTCCCAGCGCCACAACGCCTTTTCATGTGGATGCAATCGTCATGGCTACGGGAAAAAGCACGCCGGGCAATTCGCACGATGGATATTACATGGTGGAAAAATACCGGACGCGTGCGGCGCGGAACGCCTATATTCTTGGCGGTTCGATTCAGCAGGAGCGCGGCGATTGGGCGAACTATACTTCGGGCCGCCTGGTGGCCGGATTGGGGCGCACAAGCCTTTTTGATTTCCGAGCCACTTACCCAAGCGGCGCGCCGCCATACTTCCCAACTACAGGCAATTATGTGTATCTGGAGAATTCCTGGAGGGAGTCCTATGTTACCGACGCCGATTCGGGGCCAGACTGGCTTCCGATAACCACTGGGCCGTAAGGACCGGCGGCGAGGAATGACAGCGCGGGCGCGCAGGGAAAAAACAGGCGGCCGAACAAATGCCTCGCTGCAGGAAAGGCCGGATAGCATATCTGCCAAATCGCCAGGGAGACCCTTGAATGTCCCCGATAGAAGAATCTCAGAAACCAACTGCCCGGTCGCGCCCAGATGAACTTGGGAAGCCGGCTACCCAATCGCGCGCGCGAGTTTTGGAGGAAAGGGTGATTTCCGGCGATGTGTCTGGCGCGGCAGGCGGCGATGAAAGCAGCGAAAGTCTTCCAGCAAAGAAGCGCGGCTGGAAGCATTATGCCGGAATTGCCGGCCTGCTAGTCCTTGTGCTGATTCTTGTGGCGGAATTGTTCCGTCAAAATGTCGTCGAGGACCAGGTCGTAGTGGCGCCCCCAAGACCGGCCGGGGAATCAGTTGCGGCGCCAAGCCCGGTGGCGGAAACCGGCGGATCGAAAGCGCCTCAGGCAGTGAAGCCTTCCGTGATTCTTCCTATGCATGGAGGCCGCCAGCTGGTGGATGCCAGCGGGCATATTCGCCCGGAATTTACGCGAGTGGGCGTGGTTGGGCCAGGGGGCAAGATAATTTATGTGTCGCCCGATGATCCGCGCGCGCAGGAGGATGCGGAGGGCGCTCGCCAAGAAGGGGCGGTTCCTCCGCCTGTTCCCTCGCACCAGGGGGCGCAGGGTTTTGGTCCGGGAGGGATGCTGCCAGTGGCCGCTCAGGCCACAGCCACAGGGAGCGGAAGCTGATGGGGGGAAGAGTTGTGAGTTGTGGGTTGTGAGTTGTGGGTTGAGGGCGAAGAAGTGAACAGTGAACAGCAGGCAGTGAACAGCGAAAAATAAACGGGGGGGGAGCGAATGGCAGGCAGGGAAGGGTTGACAGCGAACAATAATCGGCGAAGAGTGAACAGTGAATTATGATAGGGGGG
>CAYUNT010000216.1:0-7197 GCA_964446285.1 uncultured Candidatus Sumerlaeota bacterium
CTTGACGCTGCCTCGCAATACGGTCTGGCACCGGCTGCATGGTTTCTTCCCGGGTCGCGCCGGGCCAAAGCGTATGAACCACGACGACTTTGACCGTGAACTCGGGGTCTTCATTGCGGCCCAGAGTCAGATACGCTCCAACACCGGCCACCATGCTCATCAGCATGAAGTAGATGACGAGTGACTTGTGGCGGATCGCCCATTCGGAGAGATTGAGGCTTTTCATGATGCATCTCCCAATAGTTTCACAGTTTGCCCTTCATGAAGTTCATGCACCCCGGCGGTCACGATGCTTTCTCCAGGTTGCAGTCCCTCTGCGACGATGACCGAGTCTGGTGTGTAGCGGGCGATCTTGATCGCGCGCCGGTGAACACGCTTGTTTTGGGCGTCTATCACCCAGACAGCGGGATTGTTTTCGATCATCGTCAGCGCAGGCGAAGGAATCGCGATCATCTGCTCAGTCCGCAATTGAAGGCGCCCAACCACCGTCGTGCCCAGAAGCATTCCCTCGGGCGGTTCGACAAGCCCGACTTTGACTCGATAATTTCTTGTGATGGGATCGGCTTGGGGCGATATTTCGCGGATGCTTCCCGACGTGCGGATGCTCCGATTGTCCGCGAGCCAGACCTCGACTTCTTGGTTCAAGGACAGGCCATCGCGGATGACTCGGGCCGGCATGTCGAAAACAGCATCCCGGCCGCTTTGTTGCGCCACCTTTAGAATCATCTGCCCGGCCTGAACGACTTCTCCAGGTTCCACTCCCTTTTCCGTTATCACGCCAGCGGCTTCGGACTTCAATTCTGTGAATCCAAGTTGGTCCTCCGCAACTTTCAGCCTGGCCTGCGCCGCTTCCACCTGGGCTTTCGACGTTCGTTTTTGGCGCAAGGCGACTTCGTAGTCGTTGGGGGATATCACTCCCTGCGTAACCAATTCGGCCATTCGCTTTTCGTGCGCTTCCGACTGCTCCAGGGCCGCTTGCGCGGCGAGGAGCTCCGCCTGCGCGGCGTTGCGCGTGCTTCGCTCAATTTCGCCGTCGAGCCGCGCCACTGTTTGCCCGACGCTGACCGTGTCGCCAACATCCAGGGTTCTTTCGGTCACCTTGCCGGAAAGGCGAAAAGCCAGGCTGATCTCGTCGCGCGCGCGCACATGGCCGGTCACCACAATGGGGTCCCCAACGTCGTGTTTCTCCACTACAATCGAGCGGACTGCGCGAGGGGCGGGCGCGGCTTCCACTTTTTTCTTGCAGCCGCCAAGCAACGGGAACGCCAGAGCAGCCAGGAGGAGCACCCCCCACTGGCTGATCCGGGACTGCCATACGGAATTCATAGTTTTCATAGTCATCTCCTGTGTTCGATGTGAGCTAACTTTTCCCGGCTTTTCCCCGGGGGCTGTTAATTATTTCTTTCCCACTGCGCCGAAGTATTCTTCCATCAAGCACTTGATGAACATTTCCGGATTTTGGACCCCGTCGGCCCATTGAAGAATTTTCGCGAACGCGCTTGCATTGGCATCCGCCCCCGAGGCTTCCCTTGCTCTTTGGAGGAGGCCGGTGAACACGATGGCCAGCGTGCGAACCCAGTCCAATGCCTGGCGATCCTCATCTCTGTGCAGGTAAAATTTCGCCAAACTCATTGAAACCGCGTAGAAAATTGTGTCCTCGAAATCGTGGAGTTTCCTTCCGAACTTCACGGCGGGCGCCAGCAGGCTGGCATAAGGGCACGCGCTATTGGCCACGATAACGGGATACACATACGCCAGCGCCCTTTGCAGATTGGTGCGCAGGCTGTGCGTTTCATTCTTTGTCCACACATATAGATTTACTGGATCGTGGGAATTGGATTTAGAGAACTGTTCGACCACATCAATCATGTCATGCGCGGGAGGGCAGAAGTCGTAGTCTTCCCGCGAGAGCGGGCAATTGGCGCATTGATGGCAGGTTAGCCGCGCCCATTGGGGGCGTGTCCTCCGCTTGGAATTGGTGAGGCTCGGAATCATCACATTGAAGTCATGCTTCCCATCTGGGGTCTCCAGCCGGTAAATAATCCTTTCAACATCTCCCGATCCGCTTTCTCGCTTGGAGCGCCCCGATCTATGGGCCGGATCGGCGGGAATCGTCGTGCGCTCGCCAATACCCTGTCCTGCTTTGCGCCACGCCGATTGAAATTGAACGTCTGCTTGAATACCCATTGATAGTTCCCTTTTCAGAAGTGGATTCCTAACAAGCCGGTTTTTCAGGCTTTCTGCGCACTCCCGTCATTTTGCAATTGGGGGCTGGCCACGAAGTATTTGGCCATTATGCTTTTAATGAATCTTTCCGGATTCTGGACGGCGTAGGCCCATTGGATGTCTTTTACCAGTGCGTTTATGTTGGCATCCAGCATTGACGATTCCTTAACTCTGGCAAGAAGACCTGTAAAAACAATGGATAATATGCGGGGGCCGTCCAGGGGCGGAACCTTGGCTTTTCCTGGATTCTTTTCATCCTCATTCAGGTAGGCGCTGACCAGATTCATGGACAGTGCGTAGAAAATGGCATCATCGAAATCGATAAACATCTTTCCGAATTTCATAACCGGCGCCAGCAAGGCGGCGTGGGGGCACGAACTGTGGGCCACAATCGCCAGATAGATGTAAGACAACGCTCGTTGCAGGTCTGTGCGAATGGTATGCATTTCGCCATAGGTCCACACGTGCATTGTCACCGTGTCATACGAGTTGGAGTGGGAAAAGCGTTCAGCCAGATCGATCATGTCAAGGGCAGCGGGGCAGTATTCGGTATCCTTGGCATTGAGCGGGCAGTTGGAACATTGATGACAGGCCAGCCTCGCCCAGTCAGGAATCTGAGTGCTGCCGCAGCGGTTGGTGTTCGGCGGAATCGTCAGATGAAAATCTCGCTTGGAATTCTGGAATTCAAGATAGTAATTGGTCTTGTGCATAGTATGGCGTTTTATTCCGGAGGGATGCATTCTGTTTTTTCCTTTCTCTCAGATTCCGCGGACTGGATTATTTCCGCCACAAGGTCTTTCGTCAGGCAGTCGTCGGCGACCAATTCAGCGCCTTGCCGGTGGAGTTCCGCCAGGCAGGCTCGGCCCGCAGCGTCGATGGATGTCACATCCGTCAAGTCAATGCGGAACACTGGTTGGCAGCGACTGTCTCGCGTAGCTCGCCAGCACTCCTCGAGCTCCTGCACCCAAGGCCCCCCCAATCTCCCTTCGATTTGGAAGGTGAAGATTTGTGGATTGTCATGGACTGTGATTCGCAGCATTTTTCACGCTCCTGCCTGCCAGACAATAAGGCACATTGCGTGCCAGCGAAGCAGGGTGTGGTGAATAATCTTGCAAATCTAGTATTTACAGAAATCTATGGGCAAGCCGGGCGGTGAAGGATCATGAAGCAATCGGCACGTGCCACCCGCCAAATGCCAGCCAGGTGGCACGTCTGCCCATTAGTGGGCACTACCGGGGCGGAAAATGCCGAGCTTTTTCATTTTTGCCTGCAACGTCGATCGCTTCATTCCCAAACGCGCGGCGGCCCCCTCTGGACCAGCCACAACCCAGCCGGTCTCGCGCAGGATGCTGAGTATATGCTCTCGTTCCGCATCAACCAATGTAATTGCGATTCTCGCAGGCTCAGCGGTCTCCTGCGCGGCCATCGTCTGCAAATCGCCCAGAGGAACCTGAAGGATCGGGCCAGGGGAAAGAATAACCGCGCGCTCGATGATGTTTTGCAGTTCCCGCACGTTTCCCGGCCACGTGTAGCGCACCAGGGCATCCATAACCGCCGACGGGATCGAGTCTATGCGCCGGCCCATGCGCCGCGCGAACAGCTGAGTGAAGTGCCGAATCAGCCGCGGTATATCGTCCCGCCGGTCACGCAAGGGGGGCAGCACCACGGGAAAAACGTTCAGCCTATAGTAGAGGTCCTCGCGGAAGTGGCCCTTGGCAACCATCTTGGCCAAATCGCGATGTGTAGCTGCCACCAGCCGCACATCCACCTTAATTGTCTTTGTTCCGCCGAGCCGCTCGAATTCCTGCTCCTGCAAAACTCTCAATAACTTCGGCTGCAACTCCGGTGGAATGTCCCCGACCTCGTCCAGGAACAATGTGCCCCGGTGCGCCAATTCAAAGCGGCCAATCTTCTGGCTTATCGCCCCGGTAAACGCCCCCTTCTCGTGGCCGAACAGCTCGCTCTCCAACAGGCCCGTTGGAATGGCCGAGCAGTTGAGTTTGACAAACGTGCGGTCGCGCCGCGGGCTTAAATCATGCAGAGCGCGGGCGACAAGTTCCTTCCCTGTGCCTGTCTCTCCCCCTATCAGTACTGTCGAGTCTGTCGGAGCCACGGTCTCGACCTGCGCGAGCACACGCCGCAGGGCGGGGCTTTCCCCCACAATGTCTCCAAAGTGGTGGTCGGTGCGGACTTCTTCCTCCAGGTAGGCCTTTTCTTGCGCGAGTTGGTCTTTCAGCGCACGGATTTCCTCAAACGCCAAGGCGTTTTCGACAGCCACAGCTGCTTGGTTGGCGACGAGCTGCAGGAAGCCCAGGTCCGCCATGTTATAGGCAGATGTTTGCTTGCTCACAAACACCAGCGCTCCCAGCCGCCGCCGGGCCGTGGTCAGAGGAAGCCAGCAGAGACTCTGGACTCCAAACGGCTGCACTTGTTCCAGCAATCGCGGCCAGCGTCCCAGCTCGGCTGCATTCGCGGTGATAAGCGGCTGCTGGGTCTGCCACACCAACCCCGCCGGATCCTCTTCCACGCGAAAAACCATCACGGTTTGGGGCGGGACGGGTTCAGTGGTCTCCAGAATGTGGAGGCACATCCTGTCAGCCGACGCATCGTGCAGGACCAGGGAAAGGGCGTCAAAGCGCGCCACCTGATGCAGTCGGCTGGCCAAGTCATGGAACAGCGCGGCCAGGTCGCGGTGCGAGACAATCGCTTCCGAAACGGCAAGCAACGCTTGATACCGGTTGCCGGACACAGCCGCCTTATCGTTTTCCAGAAGGTCACTCATTGTGCAGCAGAGGCAGGATTTAATTTTGTGGAGGATCGTGGGCAAAAAAGTCTGCGCATTTTTGGGGTTGTCCTCCCCAAAAGGCGGAAAAGGATGCACCCAATGCTAATACTAAAGGCCCGCCCAACGGCTTGGTGCAAGAGGGAATGTCCAGCGGGCGCATCTTGACCCAGGGCGTTTCCGTAAATGCTTCTCATGACTTTTTCAGAGAACTTTGGGAGGGCGCCAGATCAGGAACTCCGCAGGCAGAACGCAAGGCATGAAGAACAGAATACTACAATCAGCTATTTCTATCCAAAAGAAAATGTTTACGGCATTGTCCTGTTCTTCCCGACAGGGCGCATCTCACTTTTTTTGTTTATCCGCAGGCGAAACCGCCACGTTTCTTTCAGCGAGGCCACCTGCGGCGCGGATGGCGCCAAGCGCCACAACGAGGCGCGAGAAGGTAGCTTGGGGTGGAGCGATGCGGAACCCCAGGCTACCCTCTATGGCCTCTTCAAGGCCCTAGCGGGATTCGTTGCAAAAAAGTGAGATACGCCCTTCCCGACAATTTGCATAAGGTTCCGATTGCCCTTGTTCATGGATTCGGACTAGGCGCATTGCCGCTATGGAACGCGTGGTCGTTGTCGGCGGTGGATTCGCGGGCCTGGCGACGGCAGCTTGCCTTGCCGCCGCTCGCAGGCAGGTTCTTGTCGTGGAAAAGGCCGCGCAGCCGGGCGGAGCGCTCGCGCGAATCGCCCTGGGACAGCATTATTTCGACATGGGCCAGCCGTGGCTCCTTTTGCCGCACCTGATCGCCGATCTCTTCGCCGCGGCGGAGCAGCGCCTCGAAGATCATCTCGATTTCCTGCGCATCGACCCCATCGCGCGCTATCGTTTCGCCGACGGCGCAACGTTTGATTGGTGGAGCGATCCGGCGCGGTTGCGCGAAGAAGTGGCCCGCATTGCTCCAGACGACGTGGATGCGCTTGGCGGCTTCTTTTCTTATTCAAAGAAGGTTCTTCGAGCCTGGAGCGCCGGACCCTGGCGAGCGCCCAACTCTTCTGTTTCCAAAATTGCGCGATCTCTTCTCGCCCCGCCCGCGCTGATCCGGCTTCCCTGGCTTTTTTCACTGCGGCGCGCCTCCGGGACGGCCAAACGATTTAAAAGTCCCTACTTGCGAACCGCCTTTGCCTGGGCCGCCACCGAGACGGGCGCTTCGCCCTACTACTCCCCCGCCGCTTCACTTTGGCCCGCGCAGGCCGCCATGGAATTTGGTCTTTGGTATCCACGCGGCGGCATGGCGGGGCTGCTTCGGGCGATGTTGCGCATTCTCGATTCGCTCGGCGTGGAAATTCGCTGCGGCGCATCCGTGCGCGAAATCCTGATCGAAGGCGGACGGGCACGCGGGGTGGTGACCGAATCGGGTGAACGCATTTCCGCCTCAGCCGTCGTCTGCGCCACTGCCCCCCTCAGGCTCTTGCCCCTCACAGCGCCCACTGCACAGGACAAAAAAGTCTGCGCGATCGCGAAGTTGCACCGCCGTTGGGCTAAAATGCGGCGCGGTCCATCACGATACGTTTTGCTTCTTGCCTGTGCCGCCGATTGGGAATCGCTGGCGCATCGCACCGTGTTTTTCGGGGGCGATCCGGCCTTGGAATGGCTGCACTTGCGCGAATGGAATCTTCCCGCGCCCGAACCAGCCATTACTGTGGCGCATCCAGCCCGAACCGACCCGTCGCTCGCGCCCGAAGGCCATACGGCGCTTTCCATCTCAACGATTGCCCCGCCGCTTTCGCCCCGCTGGCGCTGGACCGAAGAGGCGCGCGCCGCACTGCGCGCCCAAATTCTGCGCCGGTTGCAGATGGCCGGCCTGCGGGGAATTCAGGCGTCGATCCTGGAGGAACGCGAGCTGGCGCCGCCCGACTGGGCCGAATTCACCGGCGATCCGCAGGGGAGTTGGTTCGGACCCGCCGCCGATTCCATGCGCGGGATGCTATTCCGTCCGTCCTGCCGACATCCGCTGGTGGGCGGGTTGTATTTCACCGGACGCTGGGCGCATCCCGGGCCGCTGCCGCATCAAGCGGCGCTAGGCGCCCGCGCCACCGCCCGGCTTGTCTTGGAAGACGGTGGATGATTCTGGAAAGAGCATTTCTTACCATTTTCCTTTGATTCTGTTCCCAATCGCCTGTCACGGTTTTCGCGAGAAG
>CAYUNT010000217.1:0-7158 GCA_964446285.1 uncultured Candidatus Sumerlaeota bacterium
AACAAGCGCAACACCATACCTTCACAACAAGCCCGAAAATGTGTATAAAAGTCAGAAAACACCGCAGGTTAATGAAGGCTGAGGCGAGCAGGAAAAGCCCAAGAAGGACATTGGCGAATGCGGGAGAATGGAATACGGCGAATTTTCCTTTTGGCGGCAATGTTTTCGCATTCACGGGTTCACTGGGCGGATTTTGGCGCGTCAGGTGTTCCCAGGCTTCGGCGCTTATCCAAAGGAGCGGAAGAAGAATCTGCGAGGAATAGAGAAACGCCTCTTTGGGATTGAAATATAAGTAAAACAGCATGAGCGCTCCCGCCCAAACCGCCACTCCCACGAGAAACCGTCCGGCCCGCCGCACGGCCCAGACCGCTGCACAGGCCAGATACCCGATCCAAAGCGCGGCCAGCGCACCCGCCGCTGGATTGGCCCAGTATCCCGCGAGGTTTGCCGCGCCGATTGAACTTTTTAGCGTCTTCAAGGGCGAGACGAGGTTGAATACGAGAAACGACACAAACACATTCAGCCAGTTGTGAATGTGAAGGAAATTGGCGGGGCTGGCCCATTTGTTTGTGTAACTTTTCGAAAAGGTGAAAAACGCCTCTCCATAAATAAACAGATTCGCGCCCAGAAAAACCACAATGGCGGCGAGCGAGGCGGCGGCGCACTTCCAGAGCCATTCGCGCAACTGCCCTCGCCATTGGTTGCGCCATGGCCCGCGCCATAGTTCGCGCCAGCGCCCGCTTTCGCTATCGCGCCTGCTTCCGCGCTCGAATCCCCATACAAAAACAGCGGCAGTCATCATTCCGAGCGGCGGATTCGCCAGCGCGCCGACTCCTGCCAGCCCTCCGAGGAGCAAGGCCCGCCATCGAGTCAGCGGCGTCTTGTTCCACTTTGCCGCCACCAGAAAAAACGCCGCCACGCAGGCATTTGTCAGGCCATACGTCTCGGGGATGCAGAAGAAAACAATGTTTGCGAACGACACTCCATAAAGCAAAGCCCAGAGCAAAGCGGCGGCGGCGGCGCGCCTTCCCGCCAGGCGTTCGCGCAGAAGCAAATAGAACAGCGTCACGCACAACGCCCCAAATCCGGCCAGAACGCAATGCGCCGCGCGGCGGTTGTTCAGCCCGAAGGCGTCTTGGAAAAACTGATGAAGCGGATTGGCCAGCACGGCGAAAAGCGGGTGCTTTCGCATGTCGCCGCCAAAGGAAAAATGCTTGATGTAATGATAGCTGTCGCGTGTGTCCGCGAAAAAAATCCGATCATTCAGGGCGTAAATCCAGCCCGATGTTTCGCGCAAATTGCGAGAATACAGCGCGAAAAACGCCAGAAAAATCGCCGCCGCCACCAGCCATTTTCCCAGCGGCTTGGGGGAGGATGCGTCTCCCGCGATTTCCTCCGCTTTGCATTTTGGGGGCGGTGTCTCGTTTTGTTTTTCTTCCACAGGATTTTCTGTTCCTCAGCGCCGGGCGGCATTTTCGAGTGGGCGCCGGATCGCAATTCCAGTTTTTTGACCGATACTGGAATGAATGCGAGCGGCCGGCGCATTTTGTCCGCCGATGGATGATATTGTTCCTGGCCTTGCGCCGCAAGCCCGAGCGCCGCGGAGGAGCCAGGGAAACCGTTGAAACGGTTATTGCCCTCTGGGCGATTTGCGAATCCTCGCGATGAATCGCGAGGCGAATGATAAAGAAACCATTATTCATCTCATGCGTATGCCTTTGGATAATGCCTGGAATCCGGAGCAGGAACTGCTCAAAGTGCAGGAAAAATCTTGGGCGAGACGCCCAAGCCACCGGAATCACGGGCAAGATGCCCGTGCCACCAGTAACTTTGAACAGTTCCTGGAATCCGGAGCGAGACAATGAAATGCGGATTGCCTGCCAGGGGGCGGGAATGGAAGATCGGGCGCGCGTTCGTAATTTGGCGCGCGGCACGTGTTGGGTGCATGGGCAAAACGCCCTGTCCCCACCAGGAGCGCAATGAAGAGAGGATGCAAAGTGGAAACGGGCATTTCTCCGCAGGAATTGCAGACAATCGTCGATGAAGTTGTGCGGCGGGTTCGCGCGGCCGTGGAAGGCGGCGGTGCGGCGGGTGCGGCGGCGGGTTCGGCGGGCGCAGGGTTTGCTCCGGCTGCCGGGCGACACCCCGAGGGATCGGACAAACCTTCGACAGCCTGTTCGCTGGCGCATGGGGTGGCAGCGCGTCCTCCCGCGACGATCGAGCGCGCCGAGGCTTCCGCTTCCGCTGCGGGCGCGGCGGCATCGCCATCGGCCTCGGCCGCGGCAGGGGCGCAACCCGGCTCGCTTGTCGAGGCGGGCGCCTGCCGCGTTGGCAGTTGCCATGCGGGCGATTCGCCCGCTTCCGATCTTGATGCCTGCGCGCGTCTTGCTCCGTATCTCGACCACACGCTTCTCAAGCCGACCGCTACGGATTCGCAGGTGCGCCGTCTATGCGAGGAGGCGCGCAAACATCGTTTCGCCACCGTGTGCGTGAATTCCGCGCATGTTCCGCTGTGCGTTTCCATTCTGGCGGGAACCGGCGTCGGCGTGTGCTCCGTGGTTGGATTTCCGCTTGGGGCCATGAGCACGGAATCGAAGGCCTTCGAGACGCGCAAAGCCGTCGCCGACGGCGCGACGGAAATCGACATGGTGATCCACGTCGGCAAATTGCAGCAGGGCGACTACGGTTATGTGCTGCGCGACATCGAGGCGGTCGTCGGCGCGGCGCACGGAACGCACGTGAAGGTCATTATTGAGGCGGCGCTCCTTACCGACGAGCAGAAGATCATCGCGTGCGCGCTCTCGAAGGCGGCCGGGGCGCATTTTGTGAAGACATCGACCGGATTTGGCCCCGGCGGCGCGACGGTGGCGGATGTGGCGTTGATGCGCCGCGTCGTGGGCGCGGAAATGGGCGTGAAGGCCGCCGGGGGGATTCGCGATTGCGCCATTGCCCGCGAGATGATCGAGGCCGGGGCAAATCGCCTCGGGGCGAGCGCCAGCGTCGAAATCATCGCCGGGGCAAAGGCCAAGGGGAATTACTAAGAGCCTATTCGAAAACCTCTGATGGCTTGGGTATCTTGCCCAGGATTTCCGGTGGCTTGGACGTCCCGTCCATGATTCTTTGGCAGCTTTTCGGATAGGCTCTAGTCGAAGAAGACTTGGAATTTTTCGGCGAAAAACGCGAAAAAGCGAAACGGATGAGAACTCCGTTCATATCTTTCTGTTTTGCGACTTTTCGCGTTTTCCGAGCATTTCCACCGCGAATATCCAAAGCACGATCAGAATTCCCGAAACGGCAGAGACGCCGAGCGACAGGCCGTATCGAGCGGGGCAATACGAAAATGTAATATGATGATCGCCTGGCGGCAGTGTGGCGGCCTGCATCCAGTTGTTGGCGAAAAGCGGCGTCTCCCAGTTGCCTTTGTCCACGCGAACCCGCCATCCGGGCAGCCAAGTCATGCGAAACAGCAGCAGCGCAGGCGCGGCGAGGCGAGCCTCGAATTCATACTGATTGGGCGAGGCGCCCGGATTGACTGTGCGCAGCGACTCTCCCCTGGCCAGGGCACCCATTCCGATCCGGTCTGGCGCGCCAGCGGAATGGGAACATGCGCGGGCGATTTGCTCGATGCGAGAACGAAATGGCGCATCCAGTGCATCGGCGCGAATCCCCTCGGCAACCCGCGCGGCGCTCGGCGGAGCAACATACGTCACGCCCCGGACATTGGGACCATAATGCTCCTCTGGGATTTTCCCCGCCGCCACATCGCGTTCGATCGAGGCGATCCCCACGCCAGGAAACTCCTGCATGGCGCGGAAATCCGTTGCGGGTTTCAGGCCCCAGTAACCGGGGATATTCAGCAGAAAACGCCGTCCGCAAGCCGAGGATCGCAGCAAAGCGCCAGTGGAAGATGAATCCATGGAACTGAGTCCCGCCAGAACGATCCTGCTGTTGGCCTCGCGCGGCATCAGGGGATCGTAGCCGCCCGTGTCCCACATCCCGTCGATGTGGAGGCATCGCCCGGGCGGCTCGGAGGGCATCGTGACGCGCCATGGCGGCTCGTGAGCGGCGCGTGTGGCGGCGATGCGCGGCTCGAAAAACTCGCGCCACTCGCGCGGCGCTTCGATTGCCTCAAAGGGATGGCGGGCGGTCAGAAAACGGGCCGAATGACATAAAGGATCTGCAATGCCGAGCAGCAAAAGAGCCGCGCGGGCGGTGTTGGCGTTGCGGACCTTCGAGCGCGGGCGGCCTCTTTGCCAAATCCAGTGTTCGCCGGGGCGGAGCGCCGAAAGCAGAACGCCCGCCACGACAGCCAGCCCGCCCGCAATGAGGATGGAGCGCGCGAATCCGGGCGCCGCCGCCGAGGGATCGCGATACATGCGATACCATAGATCAACGCCGCTTGGATCGAGTGGCGAGGAACCGCCGGGAAAATACGAGGCAAGCATCAGCGGGCAAATTACAAGCGTGGCGAGCGCGAGCAGGCAAAACAGGATATAAATTTTGGCAAATGTGCTTGGGCGGGGGCGGCGAATTCGGCGGGGGCGAAGGTGCGGACGCTGGGACACGTGAATTCTCAGGCGGTCCCATTCCAGAACGGCGGCGAGCGCGATTCCGAGCGCCAGAATAGTGCGCATTTTCAACGGTTCGCGGAACGACGCAAAACCGGGAAGGCGGAGTCCCCAAGTGGCCAGAATGCCGAGCGCGAGCAAATAAAACGCCGCCTGTGAACGCGCAGAGCGGCGTTTCCAGGCGCTGGCATAGCGCCAGACAAATGCGGCCCCCAGCAGCAGGGGCAGCACGCCCATATAGGCGCTGGTTTCCCAGATGTTTTTTGCATTGAGATGCGGCATTTCAACATCATCACCCAGCGGAAAAGGAAGAAGCAATTCCGTGACAAAAACAAGGTGGTCAAGGGGGGTGGATGAATAGTTCATCTCGATTCCCCCGCGCCCGGTAAATGGAAGATAGGCAAGAGTGGGAAGCCATTGCGGACATGCCAGAAGCGCCGCGATTCCCCATGCGCCCGCAAATAAAAACGCGGCGCGGGCCAGCGTGCGGCGCCGGGAGGACGCCAGGCACAAAACCGCCTCCATCCAAAAAAGCATGGCGGCGTATTGCGGCGCGCCTGCCAGCAGCGTCATCGCGTTGGCGGCGCCGGCCATCAAAAGCGGTGGGCGGACGGGGCGGCGCAGAAGGGGCGCAAGCCACTGCAACATCGCCGCGCACCTTCTCCGAAGTCCTTGCCGGCCTTTAGGTTTATTTAGTCCCGCAGGTCCTTGGGGGCCTTTTTCCTTCGCGCTATCCGAAGCGGGCTGCACGAGGTCATAAGCCGATTTGGCAGACCGCATTGCCGCGGGCAGGCATTCCACGGCGCGAAACAGCGCAAGCGCCGCCAGGGGCATCCATGCGGACGCGCCAATTACGGTAAAATGCCCTCCGGCGGCGCGGCTTGCTGTGGCAGAACCGAACGCGAATGCTGCCGCGCCCAGGGCTGCTCCAGATGGCGATGCGCGAAAGAAAATCCGCAGGCCCGCAAAGGTCAGCCCCGCTGCCAGGGCGAAATGCAGCGCCATCATTACGCCAAGTCCTTCGCGCGCACCAAGCCACAGCGCCGTCAGGATCGACACCGGATTCAACAGCGCGTGCTGCTGAACCTCCAGCACGGGATACCCGCCAAAAAAGTGGGGATTCCACAAAGGCAGGATTCCGCGATCCAGCCAGCGGTGCAGGAAGTCCCGCTGAGGGTAAAAGTAACTCGCCAGGTCTGAATTGGCCGCGCCAAAATAGAGAGCTCCGCCGTGGCGCACAAGAAGCGCGGCGGCGGCGCAAACCGCCGCGGCGAGCAGCCAGGGCGCAAGCCGATCCGCCATCCTGCCGCGCCGGACCAGTCCCGGTTCTTCGCGGAGGGACTCGCTACTTTGCGGATTCGCGCTAGGCATCGCAACGGCTCGGCGGAAGGAGGGGAGGACAGGAAGACAGAACAGCGAAATTACGGGCAGGAATGAAGCGTCATAGGTCGGCAAGCCCCTCAGGATAGCGCGCGCGCAAAATCCGGCGCCCGGTGTCTATTTCCAAAACGAATTCGCGGATAAATGGCAGCAGGAAAGTCCTCGGAAATGAGGCGTCTTGAATTTCCAGATAATCGTGGGCCGCGCCTTCGGTGATCCGCCGAACCTTGCCAATGGGCGCGCCGGTATTGGCGTCCACCACATCGAATCCCTCGAGTTCGTCGAAATAAAACTCACCTTCGGGCGCGGGCGGGCGATCCTCGATGCGGACGCATAAAAACGCCCCGCGGAGCCGTTCGGCCTCCGCGCGGGCTTCTATTCCTTCCAGTCCGAGAACGAGAAATCCTTTGTGAATAAAGAGGCTGTCGATCTGGCAGGGGCGCGCCACGCCGTTGGGCCACCAGATTGTTGCCGATTCGGGAATTTGTTCAGCCAGGTGCTCGGCCGAACGCGCGAATGGATAAAGGCGCACTTCACCGCGAACCCCATGGGGACGCAAAAACCGCCCCAGGGCGACAAGCGGCTCGGGCGGCCAGGCATCGCGTCCGCCCAAACGGGGGGGAAGTTGTTCCTCGCCGGCGGACGGTTCCTCTTCGAGCGATTCGTCATCAGGCGATTCACGATCAGGTGATTCGTTGGAGGAAGGCGCGCCGGGCGATTCCGAAATCGGCTGGTGGGAAGAGCGCGGAGGCGCTTCGCCAGTCAATTTGCCCGCGGATGCGGCCTGGGGCGCAATGGTCTCACTGGCGCTTTCACTTTGCGCCTCTTCCTCCGAAGCCATTTCCTTCAAATCCATTTCGTCCGAATCCAGGCGTGCCGAATCCGGCATGATTTCATCCGCCGCCAACACGGAATATCTGCGTTTGCGTCTGGATGATCGAGAAGACGATTCCCCGGAAAGGCGGGGAATAATGGATTTTCCCGGCCCGTCAGACCGGCGCTGATCCTTAAATCGCCGTGCGCCATAGGACATGAGATTTTCCGCTCCTTCTTGCCGGGCGCGAGGCGCGTGGATTCGAGATCGAGTTTGCTCGCAGCGCCCAATTGCCACCTTCCGAACCCCGCCGCAACGAGTCAACGACAATGGACGCTCAAATGGGCGCATCTCAGTTTTTTGCAGGGTCAGTCATGCCAGCGTGAGGGTAGAGCA